>DATKRK010000080.1:0-45344 GCA_035532215.1 Pirellulales bacterium
CGCCGCCGCGCCGAGTCTGGCGCCGGATACTTCTTGAGCGATTGCGTTTTGCCCCACCATCAGCCTTTCCGACCTGCGGTCCTCTGGTTCTGCGCGCCCGTTCACCAGGGCATCGGTTAAAATCCGTGAACGGTTACCAAATTTTTACTACGGCATCTCCAATAATCCTGCCAGCACCGTCAAGGGCCCGCGCGTGAACTACGACTTCTCGACCACGCCGCTCTACGATTACGCCTGGGGGATGAGATACTGGTCCGATTATATGCACTACTACTATCCGACGTTCCGCGCCATGTCCGGCAACAACAGCAACTGCAAGCCGGGAGACATTCAGGACGGGCTGAGCAATACGGCGGCGATCGTGGAAACCACGCGGAGGGTATTCAACGGCAACGGCAACTCCTGGGGCTATCGCGGCTGGGTGATGTGCGGCGTCACGCTCCACGATCGGCTGAGCAACTCGCCGCTTAACCAGTGCTACCAGTGCTCCAGTCCGATCAACTGCTGGGGACCTTATGGCGCCTATCCGCCTACTTCTGCTTATGTTCAGGTCGGCCGCAACTGCAACTGGGGCTCGTCGGGCAGCTTGCACCCGGCCGGCGTGCAGGTCTGCATGGCCGACGGTTCGGTCCGCTTCGTTCCCGAATCGACCAATCTCCTCATCTTGGGCTACATGACCAGCATGGCCGACCACGCTGCGATCGGCAATTTCGGCAGTTCCGGCAGCACGGGTCCTTGAGCGGCGGCGTTCGACCTCACTCGATTCTGCCCGGTTAAGAATGAGACGTGCGTTGGTCGTGGGGCGGCCTTCCAGGCCGTCAATCGTCGACGGGTGAGGAAGGCCGCCCCACGGCAGGAATGTCTCGTTTCAGAGCGCGTGAACTATTGATTCTGCTGTATCGATCGGAGGTATCTCGTGCAATTGACGTCGATGAACTTAGTGAATCCGCGAATCGCGATGGTCGTTTGTCTAGCTCTTTGCGGCTGCAATCGTGCTCCTGCCATCCCGAAAGTGCAGACGCTGCCCGTCACGGGGACAGTCACCTTGGACAACAAGCCGCTCGCCGGGGCGGTTGTCTTATTCACGATCTCCGATCCGCCCGCGACCTTCTTTGCCACGACCAAGGAGGACGGCACGTATCAACTGCAAGCGCTCGAAGGCCGCGAGGCGAGTCTCAAAGGCCGTTGCGAAGTGACGATCAGCCGGATGGTCAAGCCCGACGGTTCGCCCCTGGACGTGGCCAAAGGCGAGGCGCCCGCGATCGTTGGGGCCGTCGAGCAACTGCCCCAAAGGTACTCGATGCCCGGCATGTCGGAATTGACGGCCGACGTGCCCGAGGGGGGCGGAACCTTAACCTTTGACTTCGACCTGAAGAGCAAATGATCGCGACCGTCGCATGCTCGGCGCCGTGCAGCTTGTGGCAAGCAGCGCTGTGCGGTCGTGCGCAATCATTTCGCTGGAAAAAGTTGCACGGCGGAATTCGAGCCTTCGATTAACATCAAGACCTGGTTTGCGGCCAAGTCGGCGAATTCCTGCCGCAAGCCCGAGGGCCAGCGAATGTCGAGCGTCTCGACGCGCTCCGCCGCGCCGAGTCCGAACACCAGTTGCCGCTCGTTGCTGGCCATGTAGCCGTCGCCCGCGGTGAGCCACGCGGTGCGGCGGCGTCCGCCCGCCGACAGCGTCACTTGGGCGCCGATGGCGTCGCGCGAGGACTTCACGCCACGAAGCTGTACGGCGAGATAATGTCCCGCTCCGCTCGACTCGTTCGCCAACAAGGCGGCTGGCGCGTCGAGGTGCGAGACAACGAAGTCTTCTCGGCCGTCGCGGTTGAAATCGAGCCGCGCCAGGCCCCGGCCCAGATACTCGCCTTGGAAGAAATGGCCCAGTTCGGCGGCGGGCAACTCCTGGAACTTGCCTCCGCCCAGTCCGCGAAAATATTGCGGGGGCATTTGGTAGGGAACTTGTCGATGGGTGAAATCGCCGACGTGGCCGTTGGTCAAGACGAGGTCGGCGTTGCCGTCGAGTTCGCCGTCGATGAATTGCGCGCCGAAGCCCAGCATGCGGAAGCTGGGCGCCCGCAGGCCGCTCGGCGGCGTCGCATCGGTGAACATCCCCCCGTCATCCTGCAAGTAAAGAGTGTTCGACTCTTCATAGAAATTCGTCACGAACAAGTCCAGCCGTCCGTCTCCATTCGCGTCCGCGGCGGCGACGCCCATGCACGCCTGCGACTTGCCGTCGGCGTCGAAGGCCAGTCCCGAAAGCGCGCCGCGTTCGACGAACTGCAGCGCCGCCCCTGGCTTTGGCGTTTCGTTGAGGAACAAAAAGTTCGCGTCCTGGTCGTTGGCCACGAACAGGCTGAGTCGGCCCGAGCCGTCGAAATCGCCCGCCACGACGCCCAGGCCGTTGCCGCCGGCGACGTTGAAACCCGCTGCTTGGGTTTGCTCTTCGACGCGGCCATCGCCCAGATTCAAGTAAAAGCGATTGGGCTGCGGTTCGAAAACGGTCGGCGGACAGACGCTCGGCTTTCCGCCCTCCAGACAAGTCCTTTCGAAGACGCCGGGACCTTGAACGTAGTTGACGTCGTAGAAGTCGGGCAGGCCGTCGCCGTTGAGGTCGGCCAACAGGCAACTGGTCGTCCAGGCCTCGCCGTCGATGCCGGCCGCCCGAGTGACGTCGCGAAACGTGCCGTCGCCTTGATTCAAGTACAGCCGATTGACGCCGATGTTGGCCACGTACAAATCGGCGAAGCCGTCGTCGTTGAAGTCGCCCGCGGCGACCCCTTGGCTGAAGCGGTCTTCCGCCAAACGGCTGCGCGCGGTGGCGTCTTCGAACGTGCCGTCGCCCCGATTGCGGTAAAGTCGATCGAGGTGCTCGGTTTGACCCGAGACGGGAGGCCAGCGGCAACCTTGCGTCAGATAAATGTCGGGCCAGCCGTCGGCGTCGTAATCGAGCACGGCCGCGCCGCCGCCTGTAAACTGATACATCCGTCCGCGGTCCTGCTCCGCGGTTTGTCCGTTGAAGTAGCGGAAATCGAGACCGGCGCGGGCGGCTACGTTTGCGAAACGGGTTCGGCCGGGGGCCAACTCGGGCGACGACGACTTCGAGCCGGGCGGCGCCGCGTCCCAACCCGGCAATTCGAAATCCGAGAGATCGATCTGCTTGGCAGGGTTTTCGGAATTCAACACCAATTCCAGCGGCCGTTCGCGCAACGCAGCTTGCAAACGTCGTGCGGCATCACGGCTTTCGCGGGCGCGAGGGTCGACGCTCAGAAGGACGCGATGCCAAGCCAGCGCTTCCCACGCACAGCCCACCGACTCGGTCAATTCGGCGGCCGTGCGCAGCAAGGCCGGATTCGTGCGGTCTTGAGCGATCGACTTCACCACGCCGCGAAGCTGTTCGAGACGGGCCGCCCGCTCACTCAGACGTTCGGCGGTTTGCCTGTCGCCCAAAGACTCGAGCGTTTGCGCCAACTGGTAGGTAGCCGGCTGGTGAACCGGATCTCGCTTGAGGGTTTCCCAAAAGCAGCGTGCCGCGCCGCGCGTTTCGCCGCGCTGCCTGGCCCACAGCCCGCGCGTCATCCAGACATCGGGATGCTGCTCGGCCTGGAATGCCTCTTCGCGGAGCCAGTGTTCCAATTCGGGGTCGGCGCTGGCGAGCAGCAATTGGCCCAGCTCGGCTTGGGCTTCGATCTGGTTCGGCGCCTTCGTCAAAACCTGCCGCAACCATCGCTTGGCGTCTTTCGTGCGACCGCTCAGCAGCGCCAAGCGGGCTTTGCCCAACAGCGGCACGGGATCGTCGGGCGCGGCCGCGAGGAACTGCTCCAATTCTTGGCTGAGCCCGACGGCGAGGCCATGGTCGCCCAGCAGCAACAAATCCTCCAACGAGAACTGGCCCGCGCGCAGCACCTCGAGCAAGTGCGGCAGCGACTCCCAGCGGCGTCCCTCAAGGCCGAGCAATTGCCCGAGACGCCGGTGCGCGACGAGCGATTGCGGATCGATATCCAGGGCCTGGCGGTACTGGGCTTCCGCCGCCGACGCGCGGTGCATTTCGAACAAGATGTCCCCCGCGGCGGCATAACCGGTCGCGGCCTCTTGATCTCCAGTGTCGGTCGGAAGCTGCGCGTAGTAGCCAAGAGCCTCGTACATCCGGCCCTGCTTCGCGGCGGCCTCGCCCGCCACCGACAATGCGGAAGTCGACGGACCATGCTGGCTCATCAGACGCTGGCAGAAGTCCTCGGCGTCGGCATATTTCTTTTCGGCCAAGGCGCGGCGGGCCTGTTCCAGCAGAACGTCGGCGGGAACATTCGCCGCCCAGAATCGATAACCGCTGTAAGCCGCCGCCAGCAGCGCCGCTACGGCGATCGCCGCGAACCGTCGGAGTCGCTTTTGCCCCGTCGCACTCGCCGAGCCCTCTGCAGGTCGGGAGGCGGGCGCGGCTTTTGCGTTTCGACGTGCGACAACCGGTCGATGGCGTTTCACAGGCTCTTCCGTTGGTCGTCCACGGGAAGCAAGGGCGTTTGGCGTCGGTCTGAAGAATAACAAGTAGGTGGAGGCAGGGGGGCCAAGCAGTTTTTCGCTCGGCGGAGTCGCGGCGACGAGCCGTCGAATCTCGTTGAGATTCTTCTTCGCCTAGCGCTGGACTTGGCGATATGATGACGGCCCAGCGCACGGCGGGGCTCGCTCTGTTGGTTCTATTATATTAGCGAGGTAGCAACCGTGTCCAACTCAACGAGCGTTTCTGAGAACGAAGTTTCCGGAACCGGAGATTCCCCAAACGCGGTCTCTCCGACCGCCATCGCGACAAAGAAATCGATGCCCGTATGGTTTATCGCGGGCATTTTCGGCGTCCTCATCGGCGGCGTCGGCGGCTTTCTGTTGGCGAAGTACGGCTACGGACATCAAGTGAAGATCATTCGCATGCCGGCTGACGCCGGGGAAAGCTACGGCAAGCCGCTGGTTACGGACGCTGCGTCGGAGCAGAAAGGAACGGGAGGCGATTGAGGCCCTGTTCGCGCCGGAGCAGAAAGAGACGCTCGACCTCATCTCGCTGTCCGCCCGCCAGGGCGGCGAGGTCGGCTCGCCGGGGGGGAATTCGCCGATGGATGGCGCGCCTGGCGGTTCGCCCGAAGACAACCCGTTCGTTCAAGACCAGGCGATCCGACAGCGGCTCGACGATTTACTTGGCCGGCTGAAACTTTTTGATGACGAAAGTGCAGCCAAGGCGCCTTGAACCTCCTGCAACCAGTAGACATCCTTCGGCGATGAAGCGGATGAAACATCTAGCTGAAATCCTAGAAATATCCACAATGCTAATTTTTTCGGTTAAGGTTCCATGGATATTTTATTGCCCAGGGGAGTGCTTAAGGCTAGAATGAGCGGCCGACGGAAGAGAGAGCGGCTCGCATTTGCCAAACCGCGAGCGCAAGCAGGCGAATGATTGCAAAACCCACCTCAGCCAGCGGCTGCTGTGAGGAGCTTGTTGGTGTTCGTGGCTGTATCCAGGTTCGACTTAGGCGGAAATAGATCTGCGTTCGAGGCGCGTTGGCGCCTTTTTATTTCCGGCCGCAGTAGCGGCATTGTCTTCTCTTCGGACGAGCTCGTCCGAAAACGCCTTGGTTCGCCTAACTCTAAGTAGGAGGTTATCTCATGGAATCTTCCGTTCGTTCGCGCGCGCTGCGCGGTTTTACTCTGGTCGAGTTGCTCGTGGTCATCGCCATCATCGGCATTTTGATTGCTCTCTTGTTGCCCGCCGTGCAGGCGGCGCGCGAAGCGGCGCGGCGCTCGCAGTGCGCAAATCATCTGAAGCAGTTGGGTCTTGCGATGTCGAACTATCACGACACGCACCGCGTGTACGCCCCCGCCGGATTGAACTACGGCTGGGGCGGCAACGTCGGCCCAAAGTTCCCACAGGTGCTCAACCTTAACGGCTTCGTGCTGCTGTTGCCGTTCCTGGAACAGCAAGCCACGTATCAACGCTACAACTTCAACGCCGCGGCTAGTTCGATGGTCTACGCCAATAGCAACGGCGCCACGGTGTGGATCGATCCGACCGTCGTGGGCAACGACATTCTGATGGCCGAACAATTGCCCATCTTTTACTGCCCCAGCGACGACGGCTCCCGCGCGCCCTGGAATAACACCTCGGGCTGGGTCTCGGGCGTCTACAACATTTCGAAGCTAAGCGCGCAATACGGCGCAGAGACCAACTACGAGTTCAGCACCAACGCTCATTACGAACTTGGGGCTCCCAACAACTGCGCCTGGATGAACGCGAACTCCACTTTAACCAAGGCTCGCTGCCTGAGCGGACAGAACTACCACATCCGCCAGGCCGACGTCACCGACGGCACCAGCAACACGGCGGCCTTTATCGAGACGCCGTTGCGGATGTACAACGGCGGCGCCAACCGCTGGGGTTATCGCGGCTGGGTGATGACGGGCGTCTGCCTATACGATATTTACTCCGGCTACCCGTGGGGGGTCAACCAATGGACGACTCCCGCAAGCTGGGCGTGGGCGGGCCCCCCGGTGAAAAACTACATGCCCGGCCGCATCGCCAGTTGGGGCATGGCGGGCAGCTTGCACCCCGCCGGACTGCAACTCGTCAACGCCGACGGCTCGGTACACTTCGTCAACGAAAACTCTGATAACCTGATTATGGCGCGAATGTGCTATATCGCGGACCGCGGCGCCATCGGCAGTGCAAGCAATAATCTATCGGAATAATCAGAATGCGCGCTTTCGTTATTTGCTATCGCGTTCATCGCGCGGCGGTCGTCAGCCGCGAAACGCCGCGGATGGAAGAAACTGAACCATTTGCAAATGCAGAGGTGTTATGAAAACGCGTTTTTATCTACTGAGCCTCTCTGGGGTGCTGTTGCTTGCGGCGATGGGCTGCAACCGGGCGCCCGCTCGTCCGGAAGCGGCAGAGCTCCCCGTCACCGGGCTGGTGACGCTCGACGGCAAACCGCTGGCCGGCGCCGAAGTGACGTTCAATTGCACGACCAGCAACGCCATTTTTTCGGGCGCCACCGACGAGAACGGCAAATACCAGCTATGGTCGAACTTCGGCTCCAATGCCAAGCTCGAAGGCCATTGCACCGTGAAGATCAGCAAGATGGAGTTGCCGCCGGGCGTCGAGCTGCCGCCGCCCGATATGCCGCCCGTCTCGCCGATGATGCTCGGCGCCAAGGAATCGCTGCCCCCCAGGTATTCCGATGGCGTGAATAACACCTTGAGCGCCGACGTGCCCGCCGGCGGCGGAACGTTTGATTTCGAACTCACGAGCAAGTGAACTCGAATGCCAGGCGCCGTTAGCTCGCGGCAAAAAAGATAGTTCCCCGAAAGCCTGTGCGGCCCTTGGCTGCTCAGGCTTTTTTATTTCGACGGCGCCCGCGCTCACAGCGTGGGGCCGATGCTCCAGGGGGCGAACTCTTCTTCGCCGATGCCGTGCAGTTCGCTCTTGGTCTTGCGGCCGCCGGCGACTTCCAGAATCAACTCGAAGATCCGGCGGCCGACCTCGGCCACCGGCACGCCGTCGAGAATCACGCCGGCGTTCACGTCCATGTCGTCGATCATCCGCTCGTACATCGGCGTGTTGGTGGCGATCTTGATCGACGGGGTCGGCTTGCAGCCGAAGCAACTGCCGCGGCCCGTGGTGAACGCCACCACGTTCGAGCCGCTGGCCACCAGCCCGGTGACGCTCGCCGGGTCGAAGCCGGGCGAGTCCATCACCACGAAGCCTTTCGACGTAATCGGCTCGCCGTAGAGATACACGCCGGCCAGCGCCGTCGAGCCGGCCTTGGCCACGGCGCCGAGCGATTTTTCATAGATCGTGGTCAGCCCGCCGTCCTTGTTGCCGGGCGAAGGGTTGTTGTTCAGCTCGACGCCAAACATCGCGGCGTAACGTTCCCACCAGCGAATCCGCTCGGCCAGCTTCTCGCCGATGGCCCGCGTGCGGGCGCGGCGCATCAAGAGATGCTCGGCGCCGTAAATCTCCGAGGTTTCGGCCAGCACCGAGGCGCCGCCCGCCGCGACGAGCAGATCGCTGGCCACGCCCAAGGCCGGATTGGCGGTAATGCCCGAGTTGCCGTCGCTACCGCCGCAGTTCGTGCCCAGGATGATTTCGCTGGCCGGAATCGGCTCGCGGCGGACGTCGTTCATCGCCGGCAGCATCTCGACGATTTTGCGATGGGCGGCTTCGATCGTTTTGGCCGTGCCGCCGCAATCCTGCATGTTCAAGATCGGCGGCAGTTTTCGCCCGGCGCCGTTGATCTGCACCAGCCCTTCGTGTTCGACCAGGTAGGGCATGGCCGCCGTCTCGCAGCCCAGACCGATCAGCAGATAGCCGCCGACGTTCGGGTGCTTGGCGAAGCCGGCCAGCACGCGGGCGAGCTGCTGATGGTCGTCGCCGCCGAACTGCAATCCGCAGCCGCCCTTGTGCGTCAGCGGCAGAATGCCGTCAACGTTGGGAAACTGCTGGAGGATCGAGCGGTCGAAGCGCTGGGCGACGTACTTGCTGACCGAGGCCGAGCAATTCACGGTTGAAATCACGGCCAGATAGTTGCGCGTGCCCGCTCGGCCGTCGGGGCGCCGATAACCCATGAAGGTGCGGCCTTCGATCGGCGCCGGATCGGGCGGAATGTCGGTGGCGTACTGGTAATCGCGGGAAAAGGCGCCGGCTTCGAGATTGTGCGTATGAATCCAATCGCCCGGGGCGATCGACTCGGTGGCAAAGCCGATCGTCTGGCCGTATCGCAACGCCCGGCTCCCTTTGGCGATCGGCGCCAGGGCGATCTTGTGCCCCAGCCGGACGTCGCCCGAGAGCGTCACGCCGCGGCCGCCCGCCTCGACCCGCGTGCCGGCGGGCAGATTGCGGATCGCCACGCACAAATTATCGTCGGGGTGCAGGAACACGACATCAGCGGTAGGGGCGGCGGCCGACATACGGACTGGATCCTCTGGGCAAACGGCGGAGGCGGACGGCCGCGTCGACGACGCGAGCCCGATCGTCTCATCGTAACGTTCCCAGGATGAAGGCGAAAGAGTCGTAGCCGCCGCCGAATCGCCTGACCACCCGTCGCCAATGTTGCCGCGCCTGGCGATGGCTGTTAAGATCAATTTCGGTTGATCTATCTGAGTTCGATCCTGCCCCGCCGCCCGCCTGGAAAGATCGCTCGCCGATGCTCGCCCGACGCCATCAGATCGGAGTGTGTTCAACCCGGCGCCTGCTGGCCGCGGTGCTCACCGGCTGCTCGGCCTTGGCCGGCGGCGTCGCTCGTCAGGCCCTCGCCGACGAGCCTTCTCCCGTCGTGACGCCCAGCGAACTTCGCTGGGACGACGCTTTCGCCCGGCAACAGCTCTTAGTGAGCGTGGCCGAGCGCGACGTTACGCACGATTGCCGCTACGAAAGCACCAACCTCGCGGTGGCCGTGGTCGATTCAACGGGCTATGTCGTGCCGGTGGGCCCCGGCGAGGCGGAGATCGTCGTTCGTCATGGCTCATCGCAGGTCAAGGCGACGGTGAAGGTTGCGGCCTTCGATGCCGGCCGGCGGATCGATTTCGCCAACGAGATCGAGCCGCTCTTTTCGCGGTTCGGCTGCAACTCAGGCGGCTGCCATGGCAAAGCCAGCGGCCAGAACGGATTCAAGCTGTCGCTGTTCGGTTTCGATCCGGCCTTCGATTACGACGCGATCGTGTTGGCCGCTCGCGGCCGCCGGGTGTTCCCCGCGTCACCGCCCGAGAGTTTGCTGCTCAAGAAGGCGATCGGCGCCGTGCCGCACGGCGGCGGGCAGCGCTTGGTCGCAGACGGCGAGCCCTATCAAATGCTCGACCGCTGGATCGAGCAAGGCACGCCGCGTTCGGCGCCCGATGCCCCGACCGTCAAGCGGCTGCTGGTTTCGCCCGGCGAGCGCGTGATGACCAAGGGCCAGCGGCAGCAACTGGCCGTGGCCGTGGAATATAGCGACGGCAGCCGCCGCGACGTGACGCGCCAGGCGCAGTACGCCAGCAATCTCGACGGCGTGGCCGCGGTCGACGATCGCGGGCTGGCGACTTGCGGGGAGCGGACGGGCGAGGCGGCGATCATGGTCCGCTACATGGGGCAAGTGGCCGTGTTCCGGGCGCAAGTGCCGCACCACGGCACGCCGGGCACGAACCTGGCTGAGTTCAAGCCGGTGAACTACATCGACGAACTGACGCTGGCCAAGTGGAAGCAGCTCGGCCTGGCGCCTTCGCCCTTGGCCGACGACGCGACTTTCCTGCGCCGCGCGACGCTCGATTTTTGCGGTCGCTTGCCTACGTCGGCCGAAGCGCGAGCCTTCTTGGCCGATACCTCGGGTGCCAAGCGCGAACAACTGATCGACCGGCTGTTGGCCTCGCCCGACTACCCTGCCTATTTCGCCTTGCGTTGGGGCAGCATCTTGCGGAACTCGCGGCTGGCGGGCGCCGACCAGGCGGCGTATGCGTTTCACGATTGGATCAAAACGATGATCGCCCGCAACCGCCCGTACGACGAGTTCGTGCGCGGCGTGGTGGCGGCGGCCGGCGAATGGCAGGACGCACCGGCGATCAACTGGTTCTGGCAGATGCGCGACGACCAGTTGCACCAGCCGACCGCCGACACGGCGCAAGTCTTCCTCGGCATCCGCCTGCAATGCGCCCGCTGCCACCATCATCCTTATGAACGTTGGGGGCAAGACGATTACTACGGCCTGGCCGGCTTCTTCACGCGGCTGGGCCGCAAAGGCTTTGGCCAGCCGCCGCCGTACTTTTCCGCCAGCAACGTCACGACCGGCGAGCGAAACCCATTGACCGGCCAGACGCCCGAACCGAAGTACCTGGCGGGCGAGGCGGCCAAACTTTCGCCCGAGCAAGACCCGCGGCACGCGCTGGTCGATTGGATGGCCGATCCGCAAAATCCGTTCTTCGCGCGGGCGCTCGTGAATCGATTGTGGGGGCACTTCATGGGGCGCGGCATCGTCGATCCGGTCGACGACATGCGCGACACGAACCCGCCCTCGAACCCGGCGTTGCTCGACGCGCTGGCCCGCGATTTCATCGAACACAAGTTCGACATGAAACACATCATCCGCACGATCGCGGCCAGCCGCACGTACCAACTCGACTCGCGGCCGATCGACGACAATCGGCAGGACCAGCAGAACTTCGCCCGCTTCTACGCCCGGCGGCTGATCGCCGAAGTGCTGCTCGACTCGGTGGACCAGGCCACCGGCGCGCACTCGAAGTTCGATCGGGCCAGCGCTTCGGCCCGGGCGGTCGATTTGCCCCACGAAGGTTTTGGTTCGTACTTTCTCGACACGTTCGACCGCCCGCAGCGCGTGACCGGCTGCGAGTGCGAGCGCACCAGCGGCGCCACGCTGGGCCAGGTGCTGCTGTTGTCGAACTCCGATGAAGTCGAGAACAAGATCGCGGCCAAGGAAGGCGTCATCGATCGGCTGCTGAACGAAAAGAAGCCGATTGCCGAAATCATCGATGAGTTGTATTTGGGCGCCTTGTCGCGGTTTCCGACCGACGCCGAACGCCAGCGGATTACGGCGTTCGCGGCCTCGCAAGCCGATCCCCGGCCGGCGCTCGAAGACGTGCTCTGGATGTTGCTGAACACTAAGGAATTTTTGTTTAACCATTAGGTGCTGCCATGCTGAACATCGTCGGACGGAAGTTTCGGCTCTGCGACTCGCTCACGCGCCGTAGCGTGCTGAAGGTCGGCGCCTTGACGCTGGGCGGAATGACGCTGGCCGATCTGCTGCGTTACAAGGCACAGGCCCGCGAGCATGGGCGACAGGTCAAAGACGCTTCGGTGATTCTGATCTGGCAGGCCGGCGGGCCGAGTCATATCGACACCTACGATCTCAAGCCTTCGGCGCCAGCCGAGTTCCGCGGCGAGTTCCAGCCGATCGCCACCAACGTGCCCGGCATCGAGATCAGCGAGCACCTGCCGCGGCAGGCGGCGATCATGGACAAGCTGGCCATCGTCCGCTCCGGGATGCACACCAACGCCGGACACGGCATGGGTTCGCAGTGGATGCTGACCGGCTACCAGCCGACGTTGGAGGTGAACGACAATATTTATCCGTCGTGCGGATCGGTCACGGCCAAGCTGCGCGGCAGCAACACGCCCGGCATTCCGCCCTTTGTGACGTTGCCGCGAGCCCACGCCTTCACGAAGGCCGCATATCTGGGCGCCTCGTACAATCCGTTCTCGCCCGACAACGATCCCAATAGCGACGGCTTCCAGGTCCGCAACCTGAAGCTGCCCGGCCGCATCGACGAAGCCCGGCTGCACCGCCGCCACGACTTGCTCAGCGATCTGGACGACCTGCGCCGCGATCTCGACACCGGGGGCACGATCGCCGGGCTCGACAAGTTCTACGCCGACGCCCTGAAAATGGTCACCAGCGACAAGGCCCGCCAGGCGTTCGACATCAAGCAGGAAGACGCCAAGCTGCGCGAGGAATACGGCCGCAACGACCTGGGCCAGAGCTGCCTTCTGGCGCGGCGGCTGGTCGAGGCGGGCGTGACGTATGTTTCCATCCAGGCCGGCGGCGGCTGGGATACGCACGGCGACAACTTCAATGCGCTCAAGAAGAATCTGCTGCCGAAGTTCGATCAGGCGGTGGCGGCGCTGGTGACGGACCTGCACCAGCGCGGCCTCGCCGATCGGGTGCTGGTGATGGCGATGGGCGAGTTCGGCCGCACGCCGCGAATCAACCCCGGCGCCGGCCGCGACCACTGGCCGGGCGCCATGTCGGTGCTGTATGCCGGCGGCGGCTTGAAGATGGGGCAGGTCGTCGGCGCCACCGATTCGCGCGCCGAATACCCGACCTCGCGCCCCTGCTCGCCCGGTTGCCTGCTGGCCACCATGTATCACGTGCTGGGGATCGACGTCCAGCATCGATTTTACGACCAAGCCCAGCGGCCGTTGCCCGTGTTGAATGAAGGGCGTGCGATTGAAGAGCTGGTTTGATACAAGTCGCGCCGGAGCGTGCTTGCCGGTAGTATCGACTGCTCCTACCGTCTGCCGCCAGCTTTAGCTGGCGGTTCCGGAACCCAACCCAACCTTTTTTCTCCAGCCGGCTTTAGCCGGGCTTGAGACCGCTGTCGATGAACCATCGAGAAGCCCGGCTAAAGCCGGCTCAAAAAGAATCTTGTTGGCTTTGTAACCACCAGCTAAAGCTGGTGGCAGACAAAGGGAGCCGCGCCAAATGGCGTATGGGCGCACTTGCACTCTGCGTCTTAGCTGCGACCTTCGAAGTAACACTTTCCACCGCCGCCCGCGGCGAATTGCCCTCGATCCGCTTGAACCGCATTCAGCCGCTGGGCGCCGCGGCCGGTTCGACCGTGGAGGTCGAGGTCGCCGCCGCCGACGCCGAAGAAGCCAAGCAATTGCTGTTCGACCACCCGGGCTTGAAAGCCGAACAGACGGCGCCGAACAAGTTCAAGGTTGCTATCGCTGCCGACGTGCCGGAAGGAACGTACGACGTGCGGCTCTTGGGCCGCTTCGGGTTGAGCAACCCGCGGCTGTTCGCGGTCTCGCACGGTTTGGTCGACGTTCCAGAGAAAGAGCCGAACAACGCGCCGGCTGAAGCGCAAGCGATTCCGCTGAACGCGGCGGTGGCGGCGGTGAGCGACTCGAACAATCAGGACCTGTTCCGCTTCGCCGCGAGGCAGGGGCAGCGGCTGACGCTCGAATGCCAGGCTGGTCGGCTCGACAGCGAACTGGACGCGTCGCTGGCGGTGCTCGGACCCAGCGGCGCCGTGCTGGCCTCGAACAGCGATTACCGCGGCCGCGATCCGCTCGTCGATTTTCTCTGCCCTGCCGACGGCGAATATCTGATCGAGGTTCACGATCTCTCCTATCGCGGGGGCTATCCCTATCGCCTGATCGTCTCGGACCGGGCGGACGTCGAGAACGTCTTTCCGCGCGCGGTCGAGCCAGGCAAGCCGGTCGAGCTGACCGCCCTGGGGCGCAACTTCGGCACGGCCGGCCAGAAGTCGAAATGGACCTTCGACGACCGACCGCTGGAAGAGTACCGCTTTACGTTCACGCCCCCAGGTGCGGCCGAGGCGTTGGGGAACTTTCGCTTTCTCGAGCATCCGACCGACCATAGCGTGCTGCCTACCGCGGCTACCTGCACGCTCTCCGGTTTTCAGGTCCGCGTGCCGCTGGCCGCCGGTTCGGCGCCGGCGATCACGTTGCTGGCGGCCGAAGGGCCAGTGACGCTCGAGCAGGAAGCCAACGACGTGGCCGATGCGCCGCAAACGATCTCGCTGCCGGCCACCGTCAGCGGACGTTTCGATCGACCTCGCGACGCCGACTGGTTCCAGTTCGCCGTCGACGAGCAAGGCCGCTATGAAATTCAGGTCTACTCCGAGCGGATCGCCGGACAGGCCGATCCGTTCGTGGTCGTCGTCGACGACCAGAAGAAGCGGATTGCCGAATACGACGATTTCGGCCACCGCATCAACGCCTTCGACGGGCACCTGCGCGACCCGGTCGGCTCGATCGATCTGGCCAAGGGACGCACCTACCGGCTGCTGGTGCAAGACCGCTACGGCCGCGGCGGGGCCCGGTATCAATACGTACTGACGGTGCGGCGCTCGCAGCCCGATTTCTTCGTCGCCGCGATCCACGGCGCGAACCCTGGCCCCTCGGGCGTGAACGTTTGGCAAGGCGGCGCGGCGCACGTCGATCTGGTGATCCATCGCCAGGACGGCTACGGCGGCCCGGTGACGGTTACCGCCGCAGGGCTGCCGCCCGGGCTGCACGCGGCCGAAGTCAAGATTCCCAACGACACGCGCGGCGTGATGACGTTTTGGTCGGACCCCGATGCGCCAAAATGGAATGGCACGGTGCGTTTGACGGCCAAGGGCGAGCACGAAGGGCGGCCGATCGTGCGCGAAGTGCGGCCGTATACTCGCGTCTGGACCGACGCGAATATGAGTTCGAGCCGGCCGACGCGCGAGTTGGCGATCGCGATGATCGAACGGGCGCCCTATTCGCTGCGAATCGAGCCCGACCGGGCGACGCATCCGACCAACGGCCAACTGGAATTGAAGGTGCTGGCGACGCGTCATTGGCCCGAGTTCAAGGCGCCGATTCGCGTGATCGGGCTCGGCTTGCCCGGCGGGTTTCAGTTCGCCGAAAGCGAGATCGCCGAGAACGCCGCTGAAAAGGCGTTCACGCTGCAACTCAACAACGTGCGGCCCGGCGAATACACGCTTGTCTTGCTCGGCCAGGCGCAAGTTCCCTTCAAGAAAGACGCCGCCGGCACGGCCGCCAACACGCTCGTCTCCACGCCCAGCCTGCCGCTGACCGTGGTCGTCGAGGCGGAGAAGAAGTAGCCGGCGTAGGCGTAGGGTGGAGCGGCTGCCCGACGCGTTGTGCCTTATTGCCACCGTGACGCGCGTGGCATCATCGCTAGCGCGCGGCGCTGACGGGCGCGACTGTTCGCATTGAGCAATGCTTATCGCCCGGCGCGCGGACGGCTTTTCAAACTCCAGGGCCGTGGTGCATGCGTCCAAGGACGCGAGCCGACTGGCGGTTTCCTTTAGACATCTCTCGCCCAAGCGGTTAGAGTGAGGGCGCTGTCTGGTACTGCTCGGGCTCATTCCAAGAGGGCGTCATGGCGGGTTGCTGGCGGTGTCTGGGGTTTTTGTTGGGCGTCTGCGCGGCGCGGGGGGCTTTTGCCGCACCGCCCGTCGACCTGGCGGGCGATCCGTTGCCGGCCGGCGCAGTGTTGCGGTTGGGCACGACCCGTTTTCATCAGGACGGCCAGATTAGGAGTCTGGCGATTTCTCCTGACGGGACGGAAATCGCGGGCGGTTCCGACGGAGCGATTATCTTTTGGGATGCCGCGACAGGCCGGGTATTGCGGCGACAGCTCAGCACGTCCGCGGGCATGTGGATGTGGCAGAGCGTTTCTTACTCGCCCGACGGTCGCTGGATCGCCGCGTGCGGGCGGCCCAGCGGCAACGGCGAGACGGGACTGGCGCTCTTCGAGACGGCCAGCGGCAAATCGGGACCGCAGTTGGCCGTCAATTCGCGGCTGGAGATGACGCACGTCGTCTTTTCCCCCGACGGCGCGATGATCGCCGCCGGCGCCAGCGACCGGACGGTGCGGCTATTCAGTGCGATCAGCGGCGAGGAGCTGAAGATTCTCCAAAGCCCGGTCATGCAAGGACGGCGAGAAGCGAATTGCCTCGCTTTTTCGCCCGACGGCAAATTTCTAGCCGCGGGCAGCGACAGCGGCGAAGTGCGAATTTGGGATTTGGCCATCGTCGAAGAGCCGCTCATTTTGCGGCTTGCCGAGGGAGCAAACAACGACGTCGAGTCGCTCATCTTTTCGCCCGACAACAATCGCTTGCTGGCGGCGAGTTATGAATACGATTCGGCTAGTGCGCAGCATCTCGGACATATCCGCTGCTTCAACCCGGCCACCGGCGTCGTTCAAGCGGTCGGACTCGATGGTTATCGGCCTCTGCCGGGCAATATAAAGCTGGTTCTTTCCAGCGACCAGCGGCGCCTGGCGGCTGTTCGTTACGACCGAATTGAAGTCTGGGATTTCGCGTCCGGCAAGCGCTTGATGACGACCGACGATTATAAAAGCGGCTTCTTGCATTGGCCGCAGCCAGCCGTCTTTTCACCAGACGGCCGGATTCTTTATGTGATCGACGGCCACCAGCAGTTCGTGCGGCGCTGGGAAGTCGCCACAGGCAAGGAACTGCTTGATTTGCCGGAATCGCACGCTTCCCGGATCGAAAAGCTATCATTCTCGGAGGACGGAAAGCGGATTGCAACGAGTTCCGAAGATCAGACCACGCGTCTCTGGGACGCTACGACCGGTCGGCCGCTGCGAAAATTGCCCGGCGTGATGGCGGCGCTGTCGCCCGATGGCGAGTTGACGGCGACAAGTCGCGCATGGAAATTCGTCACGCCCGACGGCGTCGTGCGGCTGGTCGCCTCGAACAGCGGCGACGAGGTCGCCCAATTCGACACGGGCGGCGATTGGATCGGCCCGGGCGTTTTTTCTCACGACGGCAAGCTGCTAGCCGTGGCCAGCTACGATCGCAACGACGACCAACTCGGGCCGATATTTGGGGCTTGCAAAAATCAAACCATTCACGTTTGGGACATCGCGCAGCGGAAGATCCGATTGCGGATGCTGGCCGACGACTCGTTGTTCAAGGAGCTCAACTTCAGCGACGACGATCAAAAGCTGTACAGCGTCAGCGAAGACGCTTCGGTCGCCCTTTGGAACCTGGCCACCGGCAAGCAGGAGTCGGCCGAGCTGATTAAGACCCGCGCCCGCAGTCGCTTGTTGACGTCGGCTTTTTCACCACACGGCGATCTGCTGGCTTATACTTTATCGGCGAGTGACGGGCAAACGTCGAACTTGCACTTCGGCATTTGGGATCTGGCTCGGCACAGAACTTTCGCAGAGCCTCCCGAGTTGCCCAGCGTCCGCTACCAGCAGTGCCTGGCCCTTTCGCCCGATCGGCGCGGGCTGGCGCTGGCCGCCGCCAGTTGGGATTCCAACAGTCAACCTGCCCATGTCGTGCTGCTGTGGGATCTCACGCGCCAACGAGAGAGGTCCCGCCTGCAGACAGGCGAGATGCGAGTCAGCAGCTTGGAATTCTCTCCCGACGGCCGGCGACTGGCCGCTGGAATGCAAGACGGGACGGCGCTGGTTTGGGATCTCGATTCGTTGGAGGGCGGCGATGATGTACGTTGACAAGCGGCGTTGTCACATCGGGCGGCAGATGCGTTTTCATAACGGCGCGCTGCGGAGTTGGATGTGGACGGCGATCGCGGCCTGCGCGGCCTTGGCCGCTACATTCGGCGCCGCGTCTGGGGCCGAAGACAAGCCCGCCCTGCCGCCAGGGGTGCTGCGCATCTGGTCGGCGGCCTTTTCGCCCGACGGCAAGTTCCTGGCATCGGGCGCGGGGATGTGGGACACGCCCGGGCGGCTCGTGCTGTGGGACGTCGCCGCCAAGCGGCCGAAATGGGTTCGTGACGAAGAGCTGGGCATCGCCAACTTGACTTATTCGCCCGACGGCAAATGGATCGCCACTGGCGGCTACGATCAGATCGGCCGCTTGATCGACGCCGCCACGGGCAAAGAGCGAGTCAAGTTCGTTGGTCACACGGCAGGCGTGAACTCGGTCAGTTTCTCGCCCGACAGCAAGCGGCTGGCCACGGCCGGCCTCGACAAGCTGGTCAAAATCTGGGACGTCGAGAGCGGGGCCGAACTGTTATCGCTCGCCGGGCACGAAGACATGGCGATTACCGTCGCCTTTGCGCCCGACGGGCGTCGCGTCGCTTCGGCTGGCCGCGACCGCAAGGTCATCTTGTGGGATCTCGAAACGGAGCAAATCGTCCGCACGTTCATCGGACACCAGTACTGGATTCAACAAGTCGTGTTTTCGCCCGACGGCAAATACCTGGCGACGGCCGGCTACGACGGCACAGCCCGCGTTTGGGAAGTCGAAACCGGCCGGCTGTTGAGCACGCTTTCCGGCGCACGCGGAACCGTAAACAGCGTGGCGTTCGTACCTGACGCGATGGAACTGGCCGCGGTCAGCTCCGACAAGTCGGTGCGATTCTACGAGGTGATTCTGCCGAGCCAGGCGGTCAAAGACCCGGCGGCGACTGCCGCGGCTGTCGCGCGGCTCGACGACGACGCTTATGAAGTGCGGGAAGCGGCGACGCGCGAACTGGCCAGGCTCGGCTTTTCGGCCATGGAAGAGTTGAGCGCCGGCGCCGGGGCGAGCAAGCCTCGCGAGATGCGCATTCGCTGCCGGCGATTGCTGGACCGGCTGCAATCGCCGCCCGTGATCCGGCAGCTTAAGAACCACGAAGCGCCGCTGCAATCCTTAAGTTTCTCGCCCGACGGAAACCTGTTCGCCACTTCCGGAAGCGACGGCACGATCATGCTCTGGGACGCACTGAACGCCCAATCGTTGGCAACGCTTATCGATCGGCCCCGGCCGAAGCCGTAACTTGTGGACTCACGACGCGCCGTTCTCGCTGCTCTTTGCGCGTGCGGCAGACGTGGAATACGGTAATCTGACGGATCGAAACCTCTGGGCTTTACCGCTTTATGAGTTGGATTTTTCTCGCGCTGGCGATCCTGTTCGAAATCTGCGGCACGACCTGCCTCAAGCTGTCGGGCGGGTTTACGCAGCGCGTCTACGGCGCGCTGGTGTTCGTTTTTTACGGCCTGAGCTTCTGGTCGCTCGGCATGGCGCTCAAACGGATCGAAGTCAGCACGGCTTACGCCATCTGGTCGGGGCTCGGCACGGCATTGATCGCCGCGATCGGCATGACTTGGTTCAAGGAACCGGTCACGGCGATCAAAATCGGCAGCCTGGCGCTGATCGTTCTCGGCGTCGTCGGGCTGCAACTCGGCGGCGGGCATTGAAGCAAGGGCAAACGCGTCCTGCCCGTCGGGCCATCCGCCGAGCCCGGTTACTCGTCGTTGACCGGCATGCTGATCACGAGTCCGGCGTAGCGCGGGGTTTTGGGCGCCATGCCGAGAAAGCCGGCGTGGCAGCCGATGCATCCGGCCCCGAGCGGAATGGCGCCGGCGCGGCGGTAATATCCTTTCTCGACCGACTCGTACTCGTCTTTGCCGGCGGAAATCTCTTTGGCGGCCCGCTTCTCGAATTCGCTACGGGGCTCGTGATTGACTCCCATCGGTTGGACATTCGCGGAAATCCATCTCGCTTCGACCTTCGACCGCCAGGCGATCTCGGAGAACACGTCCTCCATCGCGCGGGCCGGAACGGGGGCGTTATCGCCGTGAAAATAGCGCTGGTGCATGACTCTCAGGGTCGACGCGTAGATTTGGTGCATCAGCTTCGCACGGTCCCGCGCGACGGCAACGGAAACGCGATGCTCTGCGTCCGACTCCTTGGCGGGCTCGGCTTTCTCGCCGCCATTGGGCCGATTTGACTCGTCGCCGGAGAGTTCGGCGCACAAAACCAGCGCAACGCACAGCATCCCCAACGCTCCGCCCGCCGCGTATCGACGCACCTTTGATTCAGCCATCCTCGTGAAACTCCAGAGGTTCCGTGGTCATGTCGCGAATCGCCTGGCAGTAACCCCATTGCCAGCCTAGATCGCCGCAGTGGCGATAACTGGATATGCATGTCCAGTTTTCTGAGCATATCGGTCGGCCGGCGAATGTCAATGTCGAGCGGGCCCGATGGCGCCCAAGCACGAGGCGGGTCACGGCAGGCGGATCGCGCCTGCTGCTTTTGGTTGCGGCTCGGCCCCACGAAGCTGAAACATAGTCAACGGAACTGGCTCGGCATCAACAGGGCGGCTTTCAATTAACCGCGAAGAGCCAGAAGCGAAGTGATGGTCATGGTCATCGAGAAGACGACGGCGAGCGCAACCGCGCGAAAAAAGAGTTGCTGGAACACGAGCAGGCGGTGCTGGGCCGACTCGTCGAGCGTCCGCGAGACGGTATCGAAGGCGTCTTCCAGCTTGCCCGCTTCATCGCCGGTTGCGATCATGTGCTTGACGTCGTCGGGGATGGTCCGCGGCGTCGCAAAGGCCTCGGCGATCGTTTCGCCGCGCTCGATCGCCGAGGCGGCGCGAAGATAGTCCCAGCGCAGGATCAAATTGTCGGCCGACTCCGCGGCTAGGCGGATCATGCGCTGGACCGGCTGCCCGCCGGTCGAGTAGAGCAGGTTCATCGCGTGGAAAAAGCGGCTCATCGCCAGTTCGCGTTCGGCCTGGCCGATTGCGGGCAGGAGGAGTTTGAGCGCATCGACGATCCATTTCGCTTGCGGAATCAAAAGGACAATCGCCACTATCGCCGCGATGATGCCATAGAACATCGCGGCATGTGCGACGTAGGCGAGCGCGGCCCGTAGCGAGGCCAGTAACAAGTATGCGACGGCGCAAACTGTCGACCCGGCCAGCATGATCGAAAGCGGCGCGAGCCACGTGTTGCGCATCACCCGGGCCGGCTCGACCAGCAGCCGGCAATGCCGTTGGAGGTAACCCAGCGATTCTTCTTCCTTGCCGCTTTGTTCGCCGCACTGCAGCACCGGCACAAAAAACGCCGGGAAGCGCTCCCGCCAAGGCGCCAGCGCCTCCGACAGGCTCATTCCCGCCGCCGTGCTCTCCGCCGCCTGCTCGATGATCTGCCTAAGCTCGGAGTTGGCCGACGACCGCGTGCAGGTCTTCAAGCTGGTCGGCACATCCATCCCCGCGTGCAGGCACAGGCCCAAGTTCTGGCAGAACAGCGCGAGCCGCTCTAGAGGAATCTTGCAAACGAGTAGGTTATGCTTCAGCATATCCGATAATTCGTGCCAGCATGAATTGGCAATCCTGCTCGTATTAGAGTCAAAAAGCCTTGCGTCGGCTATAAGTTCCCCGCGAACGACATATCATTAAGCTCGCGAATCTTGCCGCAACGGCAAGGTTTGATGCGAGAAACACAGTACCTCAGATAACGCCGTCGGCAGCGCTTGCGAGAAAGTAGCAGGCACACTCCTGTGTGCCGTCGCCGGCGCTGCAATGGCGGCCAACCGTAGCGTGGGTTACGGCACATGGAATGTGCCTACTACTTTCACTTGCGGCTCCGCCGCGCTAGGCTGAAGCATAACCTACGGAGTTGCGAAACTACGCCAACAGCCCCTCGATCGCCTTTCCCTTCCCGTCCTTGGTCACATGAAACGGCCTTCCTTCGGTGACGAAGGCGGCGTCGGGCGGGATGCCGAGCGCGCGGTAGATGGTGGCGTGGACGTCGGTCAGCGAGAACAACGCAATATCTCTGCTTCTCAATGCCCGGCGTGGCCGCCGCGGACGAGATGCAACGCGATCATCAGCACGAAAAACAACGTGCTGCCAACGAGCACGTACAGCCCCCAAGGAAGGCCCTGAGTCGCTCCGCGGTCGCACGCCGTGCCGGCCAGCGTCGGCGCCGCCGAGTTGCGAGAGTAGCTCAGGCGGCTGCCCGGGTATGGGCGGTTGAGATCGTCGCCGCAACGATTTCGGCGGCGATCTCGCGGCTTCGCTCCAGCGACAGACGCCGCCCGTACTGGATCCTGCCCCAGGGCTTGTAGACCGACAGCGCGGTGGCTGCCAGCAAAACCAGCAATCCGCCGCCGGAATGGAGCACTTCCGAACGGGCGCCTGACGCGCGGCTCATCGCCGGCATGTGCAACAAGAGGATCGTCGCGGCGCCGAACGTCAGCGCGAACTTCACCAGAATCCAGTAGTATCGCAGCAAGCCCCATTCGGTCCCCAGCGACTGGACCAGCCCGGTGCCAAGCGCGGCGATGCTCAAGGGGACGATGACGAACCAGCCGGTCAGCTCCATCGCAAGCTGAAAACCGTGCGCCGCCGGAGCATCCGGGTCGGTCAAGCTGGCGATGGCCAACGCCAAATAAGCGGCGGCGGCCCCGAGCCAACCTACCGAACAGGCGACATGCGCAGTGAGTGCGAACTTGCGGAGACGCGGCGAGAGGATCATGGCCGTTCGCCCCGTTGCGTGCCGGCAGGGCTGTTCGGACGTAGCGTGACGCCACAGAGCAACCAAGCACCGCTCGCCTCGCAGGGCGTGAAACCGGCCGACATCGTTGATCCTCCGGGCGTTTTGCCTTATGATCTAAGATATCAGCAAGCTAAGCAATTCTCCCGGAGCCGTCAATGGCCGCGAATCGGACGACGCAGTTGAAGACCGAACTCGTCGACGCTCTGCGGCGGCACAGCGGATCGGTCGTGCTCTTGCACGCCGCCATCGCCGAGCGTCTGGGGCTCGGCCCCGCCGACCATAAGTGTTTGGACCTGCTGCTGCGATTCGGTCCTCTGCCCGCCGGCGATCTGGCGGACAAATCGGCTTTGACGACCGGGGCCATCACCGGCGTCATCGACCGGCTTGAGAAGGCCGGGTACGCGGTCCGCGCGTCCGACCCGCACGATCGCCGGCGCGTCGTCGTCGAGCCGAACCGCGAACGGGCGCTGGCCGATATCGAACCGATCTTCGCGGGCCTGAAGCGGGGGATGTCGGCGATGCTGGACCGCTACTCGGCCGAGGAACTCGAACTCTTGCTCGATTTCCTGAAGCGCATCGATCAATTGATCGACGATCATACCGCGGCCTTGCGCCGCGCGTAACTTGGTCGACACCCGCCGAGATTTCTCAGCCAAGTAGGTTATGCTTTAGCATATCCTCGGTCCGCGCGTCAGTTGAATCGCGTTTCCAGTCGAAGCCGCAGCGGGAAAAGGCGCCGGAGCGCAGGCCGGTTGAGGCGTGCGAAAGGATATGCTGAAGCATAACCTACGGAATTATGTCAACAGCCCCTCGATTGCCCGCCCTTTCCCGTCCTTGGTCACGTGAAACGGCCGGCCTTCGGTGACGAAGGCGGCGTCGGGGGGAATGCCGAGCGCGCGGTAGATGGTGGCGTGGACGTCGGTCAGCGAGACGGGGTTTTCGATCGGGGTCATCGGGTGGCGGTCGGCGGTGCGGCCGTAGACCAGCCCGGGCTTGAAGCCGCCGCCGAAGAAGAGCAGGCTGTTGGCGCTGCTGAAGTGGCCGTGCAGGCCGTAGAGCCGCTCGCTGTCGATGATTAACTCTTCGCCCGATTGCGACTCGGCGAAGCCGATCGGCTCGATGCCGGCCTTGGGCTGGTTGGCGATCGTGCGGCCGAATTCGCTGGCCACGACGACCAGCGTGCGGTCGAGCATGCCGCGGTCGGCCAGGTCGCGAATGAGCTGGGCGATTGGCCCATCGACCTGTTTTTTCATCTCGGCGATTCGCACGGCGCCGTCTTCGTGCGTATCGAAGCCCTTGAAGGCGCCGTATTGATACTCGACCTGCACGAACCGCGTCCCCGCTTCGACTAGCCGCCGGGCCAACAGCAAACCGTGGCCGAAGCGGCGGCCGAAATAGTACTTCTTGTCGAGCAGTTGCTCGGCTGCGATTCGCGGCTCGTAGGCGGCGATCGTTCGATCGGATTCGTCGCGGGCGTAATCGAAGGCTTGCTTGACAGGCGAATCCATCATCGCCCGCGCACGTTCCATCATCTTGAGATACTTTTCAGCCTGCGCAGCGTCGGCCAGGCCCGAGCCGGCCGAGCCGCTGATCGCCCGCAGGTAAGCCAGCCGCCGGTCGATCCGCTCGGGCGTGAGGCCGGCGGCCATTTCGAGCGCGGCCAGCCCCTCGACCGGATCGGGGATCATGAACGGCGCGTGCTCGAGGCCGTAAAAACCCGGGCCGATGAACTCGTTGATGAACTGTTTTTCCGAGTCGCTGGTGTCGATATCGCGGCCGATGTAGATATACGGCGGCACGTTGGGACTGCGCGGCCCGAGAATGCGGCACGCCGCGGCGCCGAGGCTCGGCGCCTTCACGCCGACCGGGAACAGATACCCGGTCATCATGTAATACTGCGCCTTGAGATGCACCGCGCCGAACTTGGTTTCGTTCGTCAGGCTGCGCAACAGCGTGCCGTGGTGCATCACCGAAGCGAGTTGCTCCAGTCCTTCGCCAAATTCGAGGCCGTCGACCGAGGTGGGAATCGCCGGGCAGGTCGAGAGCAGTTCGCTGCCTTTCATCCCCTTGCGAAACGGCGTGAATTGCTTGTAGTCCCAAGTATCGCTCTGCCCCACGCCGCCCGGCAGCCAGATGAAGATCACCGCCTCGGCCTTGGCCTTCAGCCGCTTCGTTTCTTCTGCGCGCACCGTCGCCGCCACCGCAGCGGCGGCGGTCGTTTGCAAAAACGTTCGGCGGTTGATTGCGTGCGTCATCTTGTTGCAAGCGAATGGTTAGCCACAGAGGCACGGAGAACATGGAGAGAAAAACAGATTACGGAAGTCGGGTGCTTTTACGATGCAGATTTTTTTAAAGGGGATATGGGGATGCAGAGGAGATAAGGAGATGGTTTTCAAGCAATTGTATCTCTCTTTCATCCCCCTTATCTCCTCCTCATCCCCACATCCCCATTTAAGAAGCTTAACTTTAGTTTACGGCCCGCCTTCGGCTTTCGCCCTTGATCATTCTTCTTTTTCCTCTCCGTGCCCTCCGTGTCTCCGTGGTGAACCTCCTGCTTTATCTGACTTTATTTGACGTACTGAAACTCAGCGCTGCAAACTAGCGCCCAGAGCATGTCGTGCAGGCCGTCGGCCAGCGAGCCGGCGCCGTCGAGGAATTCCTTGCCGAGTCGCTTCTCGTCGGGCGTGGCGTGCCGGCTGAGTACGGATTGGTAGAGCTGGTCGACCAGCCGCCGCGGATCGCCGCGGGTCGGCGGCTTGGCCAACAGCGGATGCAATTCGATCAACTGTTCCAACTCCGGGCCGTTGAGCAGTTCGAGCGATTGCACGACTGCCAGGCCGTCGCTGCGCGAGGTGCTGATCTCGTTGCGCGACGAAGGGCGGCCCAAGGCCCGCATCAAGGCCGTCGAGCGGCCGTCGAGAAACAGCCGGTCGTCGGGCCGCAGCCGGGCGGTCATCGCCAGCCGCACGCTGTCGAACACTTGTTCGGCCGAGAGCCGCCGCAACGATGGGGAACGGAAGTACCGCGGCGCCGATTCGCCTTGCTCGGCGCTATTGGGATCGGCCAGATGATCCTCCAGCGCCGCGTCGTATTGCAGTTGATACGTGCGGCTGGTCAGGATCAACCGGATCGTGTGCTGCAAATCGCAGCCGTGGGCGACGAAGTCGTAGGCCAGCCAGTCGAGCAGCTCCGGATGGCTGGCGGGCGAGTCGAGGCGAAGATCGTCGGCCGGCTCGACCAGGCCAAGCCCGAGGTAACGCTTCCAAAGCCGATTGACGATCGTCTTGGCGAACCGCGGGTTGAGCGGGTCGACGAGCAGTTGCGCCGCTAGTTGCAGCCGCGCTTCGACCACGCTGGGCGCGTGGCGAGGCGCGCCCGGCAGTTCGAAGGGAAAGCGGGCCGGCACGAATTGGCCGGTTTTCGCATCGCAGCGAATCCGCTCCAGATCGCGCGGGGCGAACAGCCCGGCGAAGGCCAGAAAGCGTTCTTGCGACCACTCCTGGTTCTCGAAGTGGTCGTGGCAGCTCGCGCATTTCATGCTGGTTCCCAAGAAGACCTGGCCTACGTTGGCCGCCGTTTGCAGGGTGACCCGGTGGTCTTCATTGCGGACGTAGCCGATGGCGTAGCGGGTGCCGATCAGTTCTTCGTCGACTTCGCGGCGGCGGCCTGGCATGGTCGGGTCGATCAGCTCGGCGACCATCACGTCGTAGGGCCGGTTGTGTTCGAAGCTGGCCAGCAGCCAATCGCGATAGTTGCCGCGAGTCGGAATTCCGCCCTGGCCGAGCACCGGCTGGCTGGCCAGCGCGTCTTCCCAGAAGGGGGTCCAATGCGCGGCGTATTCCGCCCGGCGGGCCATCAATTGATCGACCAGCTTGCCGCGCTTCTGCGGCGAGTGGTCGGCCAGGAAGCGGTTGACTTCCAGCGGCGTGGGGATCACGCCGATCAGATCGAGAAACGCCCGCCGCGCGAATGCGGCGTCGTCGCACAAGGCCGGCGGTTTCTTGGCGGCTTCGAGCCCGGCCGTTTGCCAGGCCGCGATGATGAACTGGTCGATCGGATTCGCCGCCGCCGCCGGCAGATCGACTTGGGGCGGCGCGGGCGGCGCGGGAAGTTGCGCGAGCCGCTGCTCGCGGCGTTGGACGAGGGCTTGCTCGCTGTCGAGATGGGCGGCGGCCTCGACGCTGAATACAGCCGCGGCGTCGCTTTCCTTGGGCTTGGCATCATCGGCCGCCCTTGCCGAGGCAGCCGCTGCGCAGGAAACCAGCCAGAGCAACGCGCTGTAGCACGCGATGCGAGGATACGAGCGGTTTAAGAAAAAGTCATTGCTCATCGATGCTTGTTTACCGCCAGTTCGAATTGGCGGTTAGCCTAGCGCGGCGGAGCCGCAAGTGAAAGTAGTAGGCACGCTCCGTGTGCCGTAACCGACCTTGTGGTTAAACGCCATCGGAGTGTTGGCGACGGCACACGGAGTGTGCCTGCTACTTTGGCGCAAGCGTCGTTGGCGCCGCGCTCAGGCGCATTGAGTTTTGGCATTAAATCTTGCCGCCGCAACAAAACTTGCGGCGTTAATAGCAGCCTGCAGCGCTGATTTGCGCAAGCCTTCAGCAGCCAAGCTCACGACCGCGCGTTGACAATTCGAGAAGCCCGGCTGAAGCCGGCTCACACAACATGGTAGCTAGCCCGGATCCACCAACTAAAGCTGGCGGCAGACAGGGCCTTCCCCAAGAATCTCTTCGTTCCTATCCCCAATATCTCCTCCGCATCCCCTCATCCCCTTTCCCAGAATCGTTCCATCCGCTCTCCGCGTCGCGCTAAGCGGAGAGCGGATCACTTGGAATTTTTATACGTCGGGCCGTTGATGTCGGAGTCGGCGATGATTTGGTGCTCGACGGTCAGCTTCGGCTCGCCCCTGCTGTCGGCCTTCACGGTCTGCGGCGTGTAACGCACGTACTTGCGATGGAACGGGTCGAGGAAGCGGTCGCCCTTCTGGAAGATCGGCCGGTATTCGGTCATTTCGCCGAACCATTCGGGGCCGACGACCTGCGCCGGAATCCAGTGGCCCTGGCCCTGTTTGTCGACCAGATAAAACTCGGGATAGTTGTGCCCTTCGACCCACACGCTGCGCGCCGTGACCTTCGACAGCCGGCACATGCTGACGAACAGCGCGCTCATCTCCTCGCAGTCGCCGCAGCCTTGCTCGATGGCGAACAACGCCCCGCGGAAGTCGCCGTTTTGAAAGTCGACGTTGTCGCGGGTCCAACTCCAAAAACCCTTGACCGTTTCCCAAGCGCCGTCCTCGTGGTGCTGCTTCTCCAGGTCGCGCGCCAGGTTGACGATCTTCGGGTGCTTCATTTCCAAGCCCGGCGCCGGGCCGACAAATTGATCGCGGACTTCGGGCGGCAGGCCGCGCGGCAAAGCGAGATCTTCGGGCTCGGCGACGAACTCCATCCGCCAGCGCGTGATCTCGTACAACAGCTCGACCGAGGCCGACTTGCCGGCCTCGATCAGCGGAATCGTGTAGCGGAACGTTTTGCACTGGCCCGGCTTGACGTGATATTCGATCTTGCCTTCTTCAGTGAACTTTTCGTCGAGCAAGCGTATCTGCTGTTCGGGCCAATCCATCGGAATCGGCGCCACCACGACCACGTTGTGGCTGTCGCTCTCCGCAGGGCTGGCGACGCGGACCACCACCTTCAGGCGATAGGTTCGTGGGTCGGTCAAATCGAGCAGCGGGTCTTTCTGGAATTCCTGCGTCGATTCGGCGCCCTTGCCGCTCGCCTTGAAGGAGGCTTTCGCCGCTTTGGTCGGCGTAGTGCGAGGCTTGGCCCGCGAGTCGGCGGGGACCGCGTCTGCGGTCTCACCGCCCGAGCGCGAACGCGCGGCCGCGTCTTTCGATTTCTCGGCGCCGCGGGCCAGCGGGCCTATTGCGAGTAAGCAAGTCAGGGAAACAACCGTCAAGAGCTTCGCATGCGCTGAATGCATTAGGGCCTCGCAGTACATCGGGGCGCGGCTAGGTTCGTCGTCCATTCAACGGGCGCGGCTGCGCCCGCATGGCAATTCAACGAAAACTGTTGCGAGAGATTTGTAGTGGCAATATGGTCAGTATGCCCCGTCTGGGCAAAATTGTCAAAGTCTTTCGATTTGGCGACGGGCCTGGCTGGCAGACCTTTTCAGGCACAATGGCGGCGATTTCTATGTGGCCTTCAGGGGGTGCAATAGGCCTGCGTTTAATTCCCTAAGATCATTGTATACGTTGACTTAGCGGTAAAAAAACAAGCTCGGAGGCGACGCCTACCGGGCGAATCGCCTTGCTGAATTCAGCACTCGGGCGTTATGCTTCGAGCCCTGTTTAGCTTGGATCGTTGCCGCAGCCAAGGAAGGCGGACGGTTGGTGGATTTTCAGTCTTCTCGATCTCCTCGCGACGGCACGGCCGATCCGGCGCTGGCCGAAACGGCGACCTTGCCGCTGTCGACGCCCGCACGCGGGTCGCATTGGAAACAGCGCAGCGCACTGATTGCGGCGGTCGTCTTTTTCGCGGCCATGACGTGGCCTTTCCTGCGCTGCGGCGCCGACAGCGAATTCATCGTCTGTTACTTGCGGGCGGCGAAACGGATGCAGTCCGGACAAGCCATCCACCGCGACGAGCCGGTCGCCTATGCCTACCCGCCGGCGATGGCGATGCTGGCCATGCCGTTGGCCCGGCTGCCGACTTTCGCGGCGCTCGGCGTCTGGTATCTGGTGAATATCGCCGCCGTGACGGCAGTCGTGGTCGGCAGTTGGCGGCTCGTCGGCGGACCGCCGATCACGCGGCTGGCGGGGCATTGGCTCGTTGTGTTCTGGCTGGCCGTGGCGCTCGGCTTTCGCTTCGTTTCGGCGCCGCTGGAAAATCAGCAGTTCGACGTCGTGATCGCCGCGTTGTTGATTTTCGGCTGCCAGAAGCTAGCTCGCGGCTGCACGCTCGCCGGCGCAGTCTGGCTCGGCGCGGCGGCGGCCATGAAGTGTACGCCGCTCTTGTTCGCGCCCTATCTGGTCTGGCGGGGCCGGTTGAAGGCGGCCTGCCTGTTGGCGCTCGTGGCCGTGGCGCTCAACCGTCTGCCCGACTTCGTCTGGCCGCAGAACAATGGCCAATCGTACCTGGGCGATTGGTGCGGCACGTTCCTGGCCAAAGTCGGCCGCACGGCGCCCGGCGTGTGGGATAGCGATCTCGTGTTGAATCAATCGTTGGCTGGCCTGGTGAACCGTTTTGCCCAGGCCGGCCTGCCGTTGTCGAGCGACCGTTTGCCCCGCGGCGACGCGGTTCTGGCGCCCGAAACGGTCGCAGCCATGCGCTGGCTAACTTATGGCATTGCCCTGGCGCTCGTGGCGGCGACGGCTTGGCGGTTCGGGCGACCCGGCAGAGAGTGGTCGAGGCTGGAAGTCGGCGCCGAGTCCGCGGCGGTCGTTTGCTTGATGCTGCTGCTGAGCCCGATGTCGAGCAAGGCGCACTACGTGGTGCTGGTGCTGCCGTGCATCCTGTTCGCCCGCTGGTTCGTCGAACGGCGGCAGGCCGTAGGTCAGGCTTTCCAGCCTGACAGCCAGGCCAGTTTACGCCGGCCGCTCACCGCGTTGCTGGCCGTGCTGCTCGTCACTGGACCGCTGACCTCCAAAGGGCTGACCGGCAAGGCGCTCGGCGATCTGACCTTGGCCTGGGGCTTTCCGACCTGGTTCGCGCTGGCGCTGCTCGCGGTAACCTGGCTGATTCTGCCCCGGACGCGGGCGAAATCTTCGCCCGAAGTCGAGCCGGCTCTGGTTCAGACCGGCAAAGCGGCCTGAGCAAGCCGAGGGTCCTTTTCCGACGAGCGTAGCGATTGTGCCGGCGAGGCGCCCCGAGCCGGTTTTCCCGACCGGCGGGTTAGGCGTATCATTGGTTGTGGGCCCAATCTTCATTGCTCGCTCGGAAAGGCGTCATGCGGTGGTTTGCTAGTTGGTTGTTGTTGCTCGCAACGTCGGCGGGTGCGCTGGGCGGCGAAACGCCGGCGTCCCCGCTGGGCCGCTCGATTGAAAACTTCAAGCTGCAAGATTTCCGGGGCGCCTGGCACGAGTTGGACGACTGGTCCGACAAGCAGGCGGTGGTGATCGCTTTCTTGGGCGTCGAGTGCCCGCTGGCCAAGTTGTATGCCCCGCGGCTGGTCGAATTGGCGGAAGAGTACGGCCCGCGCGGCGTGGCGGTGGTCGGCATCGACGCCAACCAGCAAGACTCGCTGGCCGAGATCGCGCACTACGCCCGCATTCATCACGTCGAATTCCCATTGCTCAAAGACCCGGGCAATCGCGTGGCCGACCAGTTCGGCGCGGTGCGCACGCCCGAGGCCTTCGTGCTCGATCGGCGCCGCGTGGTGCGGTACTGGGGCCGGATCGACGATCAATACGGCATCGGCTACGCCCGCGAGCGGCCGCAGCGCCGCGACGTGGCGGTCGCCCTGGAAGAATTGCTCGCCGGCAAAACCGTCTCGACCCCCGTGGCCCTTGCGCCGGGCTGCCATATCGGCCGCATCAGCCGCAAGCCGCCCACGGGCGATATCACGCATTCCAAGGACGTCGCGGCGATTTTGCAGCGGCGGTGCGCCGAGTGCCATCGTCCGGGGCAGGCTGCGCCGTTCGAATTGGCCGTTTATCGCGACGCCGCGAGTTGGTCGGAGATGATCCGCGAAGTGCTCGTCGAAGGGCGCATGCCGCCGTGGCACGCCAACCCAAGGTTCGGCGAATTCTCGAACGATCGCCGCATGCCCGACGAGGAAAAACAAACCGTTCTGGCTTGGATCGACAATGGCATGCCCGAGGGCGACGCGGCCGCGTCGCCGCCGCAAACGAAGTTCGCCGAAGGCTGGCGCATCTCGAAGCCCGACTTCGAGGTCCGCATGCCCAAGACCTTTGCCGTGCCGGCCAAGGGAACGGTGGAATTTCAATATTTCGTCGTCGATCCGGGCTTTACCGAAGACGTGTGGGTGCAAGAGGCCGAAGTGCGGCCCGGCAACCGCGCGGTAGTACACCACCTGATCCTGTATTACGCAGAGCCCGGCAGGAATCCGAAACGCGGCGAGGCCCCGCTGTTCAACGCAATTGCGATTTATGCGCCCGGTTTGCCGCCCGCAGTCTTTCCGCCGGGAACGGCCAAACGCATTCCTGCCGGCTCGCGGCTGGGTTTCGAGGTCCATTACACCTCCAACGGCAGCGAGCAGCTCGACCGGAGCTTCGCGGGGTTGGTGTTCGCCGATCGCAAGCAGGTGAAGCAAGAACTGCGCACCGTGATCGCGGTCAATACGCAATTCCACATTCCGCCCGGCGACGCGGCTTATCGCGTCGAGGCTGAATACCACTTCGATCAGGACATGCGGCTGTATTCGATGCTGCCGCACATGCACCTGCGGGGCAAAGCCTTTCGTTTCGAGGCGGTCTTTCCCGACGGCCGGCAGGAAACGCTGCTCGACGTGCCGCGATACGACTTCAACTGGCAGTATTCCTACATGCTGGCCAAGCCGAAGCTGATGCCGCAAGGAACCGTCATTCGCTGCACGGCGAAGTTCGACAACTCGGCGGACAATCTGGCCAACCCCGATCCGGCGGCGACGGTCGGCTGGGGCGAAACCACCGCCGAAGAGATGATGATTGGGCGGATGGAGGCGACCGTCGAGGACCAGGATCTCAGGCTCGGCATGCCGCAGGTGCGCCGGCTCGAAGGCGACCAGTACGAAGCGACGTTCGTCTATCGCGCCGCGGCCGGCGTGAAGTCGGTCCATCTGGCCGGCAGCTTCAACGATTTCAGCGACAACTCGCACCCGATGCAAGGCCCGGATCGCCAAGGCCGCTTCCGGCTGACGCTCAAGTTGAAGCCGGGCGTTTACGAGTATCGCTACCGGATCGACGATCGCGAGTGGCGATCCGATCCAGGCAATCCGGTGCAGGTCGGTTACTATCGCAACAGCGTGCTGAAGATCGGTCCCAAGCGGTGATTTAGATCTCAGTTCGGCGACGTCTGATCGCTGGACGCACGATCGATTGGGGTGACATGCTTTCCCGCTTGCGCAGCAAGCGGGTAAGCATGCAATTCACACATGCCTACGCCGGCTGACGCTGGCGTTGCATGCCACCCAACGGCGATTCAGTTCCACCACCAGGACTTGGCCCGGCTTTCGGCGGCGGCGGCGCGCACGGGCGCCAGCTTATCGCTGGTTTCTTTGTGATCGGCCGCGCCCCAAGAGTTGATGGCCACGCCGCCCGAGGCGCTGATGATGTAGTTGTCGCGAGTTTCGATGAAGCTGGCCTTGGTGTCGATCTGCTTGGGAGTCAGAAATTCTTCGATGGGCAAATCGTCGGCGTTCAGCAAGCGGCCCATGTTCAAGCCGGCCTTGGCGGCCAGATTCTCCTTGTCGATCAGCGCGGCGACCACGGCCAGATCCATGCAGTTGCGCAGTTCGCCGAAGATCGGCTCCTTGACCGAAAGTTCGTCGTACTTGGCCGTCATCAAGTCGGCCCATTTCTGGGCCAGGGGGCTGGCTTTGCCGGTCTGTGTGCGGTTGCCTTGGGCGTCGACAAAGTCGTCTTCGCTCATGGCCTTCACGCCCCGCCCGCGCAGCTCCCAGGCCAGGCCCTCGCCGTCGGTCAGCAGCGGATCGTAGTCGGTGGTCAGCCACCAGCGCGGCAGTACGTTCTGCATGGCGGCGTTCTTGCCGCCTTTGAGCATGTGCAGATAGTCGGGCAGTCCTTTGACCGGCGAAGGGTCGAAGTGCATGGCGATCCGCTTCATGCGGAAGTCGGCCGCCAACAGCACGCGGGCGAAATGGCTGAAGGTGGGCACGCCCGTGAAACTGACAATTTGCGGTCCCAACTCGCGTTCCATTTTTTCAGCCGCCAGCCTGGGATTCGGTCCGAGCGCGAACAGGCTCGGCAGCGCGGCTTGCAGCCGGGCCAGGCCCTCCTTCGTCGGATCGATCGAGCAGGAAATGCCGCCTCGCGAGGCCTCGCGGGCGGTGCGCAAGGCGACCAACAGGTCATCCAACTGCAGCACCGGGCGGCCGGTCGTGATGCCGACCAGGTTGCCGCGCGGGTCGACCTGCCAGCCTTCGCCATAACCGGCCAGAACGATGTCGTTCTGTTCCGGATAAACGAACACGTACTGAATGCGCTGCAAGCCGCCCAGGCACTTGATCTCGTCGGGCAGAGGTTGGTCTCTGCGGAGGCATTCGCCGATCGCTTCGTCGAGCAACCGGAGCGACACCTTGCGCAGCTTGGCTGGCTGGTTCAAATCGCCAGGAACCGGTCGCAGCGCTTTGAGCCGCTCCTTGCGCAGATCGCCGAGTTGATCTTTCTGGGCATTGGACACCGCGCCGCCAGCATCGATGTAGATGCCGCCCACGGCCTGTCGAAAGCCTCCGAACGCCCAGGCAACCGGCGGCACGGCAGCCAGCACGCCCAAGGCGGCGAACCACACGACTCGAAGCGACCAACCGCCAGCTTGCCCCGAGCGAATGGCAGACATGAAACCTCTCCTACCGAGTTTGAAGCGCTATCGTCCTAGGGCTTCAGAGATGCGCCGCCGGTTTGACGAAAGCCGCCTATCGAGGCGAGGCTTCGGACGCCTTTGCCATTCTAACTGATAAATCTGAAAAATCTCGCCAGTTTTTGGTCCCCCCGTTGTTTCTCCGAACTGCTCCCGCCAAACGGCAGGATTCGCGCGGTTGTACGTTGCGCTTAGGGGGGGGTCGGAAGCGGAGTCAGTTCCACCACCAGGACTTGGCCCGGCTTTCGGCGGCGGCGGTGCGCACGGGCGCCAGCTTATCGCTGGTTTCCTTGCGATCGGCTGCGGGCCAGGAGTTGATGGCCACGCCGCCCGAGGCGCTGATGATGTAGCTGTCTTTGGTGGAGATGAAGCTGGCCTTGGTGTCGATCTGCTTGGGCGTGAGATACTCTTCGGTCGGCAACTCGTCGGCGTCGAGCAACAGGCCCAGATTCAAGCCGGCCTTGGCCGCCAGGTTCTCCTTGTCGATCAGCGCGGCGACCACGGCCAGATCCATGCAGTTGCGCAGTTCGCCGAAGATCGGCTCCTTGACCGAAAGTTCGTCGTACTTGGCCGTCATCAAGTCGGCCCATTTCTGCGCCAGCGGGCTCGCTTTGCCGCTGTGCGTGCGGTTGCCCTGAGCGTCGACAAAGTCGTCTTCGCTCATGGCCTTCACGCCGGGCCCGCGCAGTTCCCATGCCAGGCCCTCGCCGTCGGTCAGCAGCGGATCGTAGTCGGTCGTCAGCCACCAGCGCGGCAGTACGTTCTGCATGGCGGCGTTCTTGGCGCCTTTAAGCATGTGCAGATAGTCGGGCAGTCCGTTGACCGGCGAGGGGTCGAAGCGCATGGCGATCCGCTTCATGCGGAAGTCGGCCGCCAGCAACACGCGGGCGAAATGGCTGAAGGTGGGCACGCCCGTGAAACTGACAATTTGCGGTCCCAACTCGCGTTCCATTTTTTGGGCCGCCAACTTGGGATTCAGTCCGAGCGTCGGCAGCGCGGCTTGCAACTTGGCCAAACCCTCCTTGGTCGGATCGATCGAGCAGGAAATGCCGCCTTGCGAGGCTTGCCGGGCGGTGCGCAAGGCCACCAGCAGATCGTCCAGCATCAGCACCGGGCGGCCGGTCGTGATGCCGACCAGGTTGCCGCGCGGATCGACTTGCCAGCCCTCGCCGTAGCCGGCCAGCACGATGTCGTTTTGCTCGGGATAAACGAACACATACTGAATTCGCTGCAAGCCGGCCAGGCACTTGATCTCGTCGGGCAGCGGCTGGTCTTTGCGCAGGCATTCTCCGATCGCCTCGCTGAGCATGCGGAGCGAAACCTTGCGAATCTTCGCGGGCTGGTTCAAATCGCCGGGGACGGGTTGCAGGGCACTGAGCCGCTCTTTGCGAAGCTCGCCAATCTGGTCCCGCTGAGCGTTGCTCACGGCGCCGCGCGGATCGATGAAAATGCCGCCCACGGCCTGCCGAATGAATCCAAAGGCCCAAGCCGCCGACGGCACGGCCGCCATCAAGCTCAAGGACGCGAGGCACACGATTCGCAACGACCAACGGCAAGTTCGTCCCGAGCGAATGCTAGCCATGAGGAATCTCCTAACGAAATTGAACGCTAACGTCTTCAGCCTAATCCATGCCGCTGGCCGATGCAAGAAAAGCTTGCCGGAACGCAAGATTTTGCCGATTTCGTCTGTTCGCCTCCCCTGCGGCGAGAGCCACGTGTTCGCCGGGGAACGTTCGAAATGCTAGCTTGTGCCTTGTGTAGTACAACGAGCCGCGGCGCCCGGCTTTTTCGGCGTTTTGCCTTTGCAGCTAACGCCTTCGGGCGCAGGCCACTTGCGGCGGCGCCCCTTACGGGGATAAGGTAGGTTAATGCCTGAGAAGGCCAGCGGAAGCCAACGGCCGAGGTCGAACTCCTTCCGCTCGAGGCCCAGTCTCATTCGGCACGCTTTTCCGACGAGTCCCCAGCTCTCGATGTTAGCATATCTCGTCATTCGCGAAGGCTCGAAGTGGACCGACGTGTTTCGCTTGATCCCCGGTCAGGCGGTGACGATCGGCCGCGCGCCGACGAATCAAATCGTCATCAAAGACGAGCGCTGCAGCCGCTGCCACGCCGAGATGTTCATGAGCGAAGGACAATGGACGTTGCGCGACTTGGACAGCCGCAATGGCACCGCGGTGGGGGGCGAGTTGATCCAGGGCGACAAGGTGCTTTCGCCCGGCGAAATCATTCGCATTGGCAATTCGCAACTGGCGTTCGTCCACGATCTCTCCAAGGCTTTTTCCGACTCGAGCCACGCCTTGGCGGCGGACGAAGCGACCGCGGCCCCCGGGCCGGGACCGGCATTGGCCGACTCGCAAGATTCCGGCGTGCTCGATCTGGGCGAGCCGTCGACGATCACCCATCGTCGCGGCCGAAGTCGGTTCTTGGATCGCAGCGAAGACGAAGAGTCGAGCGGCGCCTCGAAGATGGGCCGCGCCGCCAAGCTGTGCCGGTTGGCGTTCGAACTGGCCAAGGCGCCCGATGCCGTCGCCATGGCGAAGTTGACGCTGACCGGGCTGTTCGAAGGTACGAAAATGGACGCCGGGGGGGTGCTGCTGTTGCGGCACGGCATCACCGGCGAAGCTACGGCCAACGATCTGGAACTGGTGGCTTCGCGGACTGAGACCGAACTGCCCTATCATCGCATCTCTCCCTTCCTCGCCGCCACCGTGTTGCGCGAAGGCGAAGCCGTCATGGCCCGCAACGTGATGGGCGACAGCAACCTCGGCAGCCGCGACTCGAAGGGCGACATGCACGCCACCAGCGTGATTTGCGCGCCGGTGCGGCGCGGCAAAAAAGTGCTCGGCCTGGTGCATCTCTACTCGACCGCCTCCGATCACGTGCCCGACCCGGACGACCTGGAGTTCACGCTCGCCGGCGCCGACACGCTGGCCGTGGCGCTGCAGAATCTCAATCGTCGCCAGGAGTTGGCCGAAAACCTCAACCAGATTCGCGACGAAAACCTGCAGCTTCGCGAACGGCTGGGCGTGCAGAGCGAGATCATCGGCAAGAGCAAGGCCATGGAGCGCGTGACCGAAGAGATCGCCCGAGCGGCGCCGACCAGCGCCACCGTGCTGATTCGCGGCGAAAGCGGCGTCGGCAAGGAATTGGTCGCCCGCGCCGTGCACTTTTCCAGCCCGCGGCGCAAAGGCGCCTTCGTCTGCTTGAATTGCGCCGCCCTGTCGGAAAGCCTGCTGGAAAGCGAATTGTTCGGTCACGAGCGCGGGGCCTTCACCGGCGCTGTGAATCGCAAGATCGGCAAGTTCGAAGCTTCGCACCAGGGCACGCTGATGCTCGACGAGATCGGCGAGATGAGCCCCACGATCCAGGCCAAGTTCTTGCGCGTGCTCGAAGGACATCCGTTCGAGCGCGTCGGCGGCAGCGAGCCCGTAAAGGTCGACGTGCGCGTGATCGCGGCCACCAATCGCGACTTGGAAAAGGACGTGGCCGAAGGCCGCTTCCGCCGCGACTTGTATTTCCGCCTGCACGTGCTGGAGATTTTCGTGCCGGCGCTGCGCAAGCGGCCCGAGGACATTCCCGAGCTGGCGCACTACTTCTTTCACAAATACAATCTCGAAACGGGCCGCCGCTTGCGCGGCTTCACGCCGCGGGCCATGGAGCAAATGGTCCGCTATCGCTGGCCGGGCAACGTGCGCGAGTTGAAGAACGTCGTCGAGCGGGCGATCGTGCTGGCCGCCGGCGACTACATCGATCAAGAAGACTTGATGCTCTCCAAGCTGCCCACCACCGGCGACACCAGCGAATCGATGCCGCCGGCCGTCGAGTTCCAGCCGATTTCGCTGGCCGAGATGGAGCGGCGCCACATTCTCGCCACGCTCAAGGCCACCAGTTGGAACAAGAGCCAGACGGCACAACTGCTGGGGATCGAGCGTTCGACGCTCGACCGCAAAATCCGCCGCTACGAATTGGCCGAGTTTTCCCCAGGCCGCGCGACGTCGTAGACCGCCGAACATGCCGCGTTCGTCGAGGCGTTGCGGGCGAAACGCGGCGGTTGACCGGCTCGCTTCAACTTGTCGCCGTCGCCGACGGGTGCGCTGGGCCGTAATGCGGCGAATAGTAGTTCGCCAGCCGGTCTGGGTGCATGCCGAGTTGGAACGCGGAAAGCAGCAGCCAGTTGCGGGCCGTTTGCCGGATCACGCCGTGCCGGCGCCAGCGGCGGGCGCTAACGTGGAGCGGCCCCGGCAACAGCGCCGGCCACGAGCGGCGGCGCAATGCGCGCAAGAGCAGCACGTCTTCCATCAGTTGCACCTCGGGAAATCCGCCGAGCGATTCGAAGACCGAACGCCGCACGAAGATGCCCTGGTCTCCATAAGCTAACCCTCGGCGCCGCACGCGCCAGGCGTTGCCGCGTTCCAACCAGCGGAACAAAAGCCCCTCGGCCTCGATCCGCTGGCGAAACGCGCCGCATTCGACTTGCGGATCGGCCAACGCCTCGGCGACTTGCCGAAGCGCGTCGGGCGCGAGCCGGCAATCGGCGTGCAGGAACAACAGCACGTCGCCGGCGGCCCGCTGCGCGCCGACGTTCTGCTGCCGGGCCCGACCGGGCGGGCTTTCGACGACCGCGGCGCCGGCGGCGCGGGCCAGTTCCGCCGTCCGATCGGCGCTGCCGCCATCGACGACGATCACTTCCGCCGGGTTCGTCTCCCGCGCGCTGCGCACCGCCAAAGCGATGTTCGCCGCTTCGTTCAAGGCGGGGATGACGATGGAGAGCTTCATTTCGTTCGCTAACACGGCAGTCGCGATTATAGATTTCGCGCCATTATGCCGCACAGCGAGGGCGAGGCAAACCGGTCGTGGCCCTGCGCCGGATCGTTGTCGCCCAACGTGCGCGAGCGGCGCCGCAAGTGCGGAAACAGCCCGTGCGACTCCTCCGAGCGATCGGCCGGAGCCGCCGCCGGCGAGGAGAACGGCTTCGCTGCGGGCGTTTCGCCGCCGGGAACGCGGGCGGCCGCTCGACGCGGAGGCGGCGTCTCGGCTGGCGCCGGCTCGGCAAGCGATTCGGGCTGGGCGTCTTTGTGCTTGATCTCCGAACGAATCACGCGCACGTCTCGCGGCGCCTCGATCCCGACGCGAACGGCCTGCCCTTTGACGTGGAGAATCGTGATCACGATATTGTTTCCAATCTGGATTTGCTGTTGCGCCTTGCGTGTCAGGACCAGCATTTCAACACTCCTTTGCTTTGGTAGAAGGCCTCGTCTCTCGCACGGAACCTTCCTTGAGCAGCGCCTGTGCCAAGCCGCCGGGAAAAGCCGGCGATTTTTCGCAAACCTCAGCCAATCAAGGGATTAATGAACAAACCGCAAGTCGATGCTAGCGTCGCTAGTGTACGTCTGTTACAAGTATTTTTGTAAACGAGAGCACCGCTCGTCCGGGCGCACGGGCAACCCCTTTTTTCTCAAGTTTCGGGAGCCAATCGCGATGAAGGTCGTCGGGCGTGTTTGGACGGGCGCGGTCGTGTTCTTTGCCGCCGGTTGCACGGCGGTCGCTTGCGTGGCGGTCGCTTGCATGGCGGCGGACGCGGAAAAGTCGGTCGACGAGCTGTTGGCCGAGGCGAAAGCGGCGTTCGCCCAGGGCCAAAACGACGCGGCGCTGGAATTGGCCGACCGTGCGATCGAGCGCGATCCCAAGAGCGCGCGGCCGACGTTCGTGCGCGGCGTGATTTACGAGGCGCTCGGCCGGCACGAGCCGGCCGTTGCCGATTTCGACCGCGCGCTCGAATTGGACCCGCGGCACGCCGACGCTTACGACCATCGCGGCAGCGAGCGATTCAAGCTGTGCCGCATCGCCGAATCGATCGCCGATTTCGACAAGGCGATCGAACTCGATCCGGCCCGCGAGCGCGGCCACTGGAAACGCGGCATCTCGTATTACTACGCCGGCAAATATCGCCCCGGACGCAAGCAGTTCGAGAGCTATCAGACGTTCGACGATAACGATGTGGAAAACGCCGTTTGGCGATATCTGTGCATGGCCCGCGGCGAAAGCGCCGACAAGGCTCGCCGCGAATTGCTCAAGATCAAGGATGACCCGCGCGTGCCGATGATGCAAGTGTATGCGATGTTCGCCGGCCGAGCGCAGCCCGCCGACGTGCTGGCCGCCGCCAAAGCCGGCGAACCATCGCCCGAAGAACTCAACGGCCGGCTGTTCTACGCCGAGTTGTACGTGGGGCTGTATTACGACGCCGCAGGCGTCCGCGACCAGGCGGCCGAGCATATCGCCGCCGCCGTCGAGCATCGCATCGAGCACTACATGTGGGATGTCGCCCGCATTCACGCCGAGTTGTTGAAACGCGAAGCGAACGACGCAGCGAAGTAAAGGCAGCCTCGAACGTCAAGGAGGAACGACATGGCAGGCAAGAAGCAAACCGCGCCCGAAGGGCTCTATCAACTCAAGGTGACGTTGCTCCACGTCGATCCGCCGATCTGGCGGCGAATCCAAGTGCAGGATTGCACGCTGGAGACTTTGCACGACGTCATCCAGATCGCGATGGGCTGGGAGAATTGCCACATGCATCAGTTCATCGTCGGCAAAACTTACTACGGGCCTTCGCCGGACGATTTCGCCTTCGGCGCGGAAATGGTCGACGAGGCCACGGTGCTGATTAGCCAACTCGCGCCGGCCAACAAGCGCAAGGTTCGCTTTAAGTACGAATACGACTTCGGCGATAGCTGGCTTCACGAGATACTCGTCGAGAAATGCCCTCCGCCCGAACCGGGCGCCAGGTTTCCGCGCTGCGTGGAAGGCGAGCGCGCCGGCCCGCCCGAAGACATCGGCGGGGCGTGGGGCTATGCGGAGTTGCTCGAAGATCTCGGCAAGCCTCCGCGGCGGCGCGAACACCCGTATTTCGAGGGCGGCGCCAAGTTCGATCCCGAGAAGTTCTCGCTCGACGAAGTCAACAAGAGGCTCGGCCGGTTGCGCTAAATCCGGCCGCCGCCGTTCTATTGCAACGGCTCGAGTCCAGGCTCAAGCCCGGCGCCAAAGTCGGGCTCGACAGTTTCACGGATCGCGCTGTTGAGCGCCCGAGCGGCCTTGCAACCGTTGAACAGGCATAGCAACACGAAGCCGTGGAAGGCGGCGTTGATCCACAGGCCCGGATCGAGAAAAGCGAGCCCGACGAAGATCAGGCCGTCGAGGGCATACAGCAGCATGCCGACGACGTACGCCCAAATGTGCCCGCGGCGAGCGAAAAAGCCCAAACCCGCGAATATCGCCGAAACGATCCCGCAGACTCCGATGGCGATCGCCTTGATGACCATCGCCGTTTCGGGAGCGACCTGTTGATCGGCGGCGCCGGCGACCGCAGCGACAAAGAGAGTGACGCCGAGTCCGACCAGGAAGTTGAGCCCGCCGCCGGCAATCTGAAAGACCGCCGTGATCAGCGACAAGACCGCGATCCAGTAGAACCAGTTTGCTCCATTGCGATGTTGGCTTTCGAGCGCAGCGTAGGACGCCGCCGGTGGCATGGAATTCGACATAGCCCTCATTCCTGATAAGAAGTGACGGAGTGCAACCCGCCGGCCCCGTTGAAATCACCGCGAGGCCGCAGCGCAGCCGTGAATATCGCACTTCTCCGTTCGCCGGGCAAGCAAATTCTTCGCCTTGCTTTGGAACCTTCGTTGAACCCTGGCGGTCGCTCCTCGCGTCGAGGATAAATGCCAGAAACTCCATCGGCGAGCGAAGCGTCATAACCGCTACGGAGTCGCGCAGATTCTGCGTGTGCGCAAATATTTTTTTCTTCTACAGACGCATTGCCTGGCGTTATGATGACGGCCCAGCGCTCGAGGGGGCTTGCTCTGATTCATCTGTTTTAGCGAGGTAGCGATCATGTCAGACTCAAACGACGTTTCGAGGACCGACAATTCCGCCCCGGCGGAAGCGGCAACCGCCGCGCCGGCTCGGAAATCAATGCCGACTTGGTTTATCGCGGGCATTCTGGGAGTTTTTATCGGCGGCGGCGGCGGCATGCTGCTGGCGATGTACGGCTACGACTATCGCATGAAAAAAATCAAAACGCCCGATGCCGCTCAATTGGACATGACGGCCGCGGGCATGTCGGCGCCTGGCCCGGGTTCAGAGCCTCCTGGTCCGGGAATGCCTCCGCCGCCTGGCATGGGCATGGGCGGGCCCGGCATGGGCATGGGCGGGCCGGGCATGGGCGGGGGCGGCGGTCCGAGCGGCAAACGCGACCTGACGACATTCATCGGCAAGGTCGAGTTGCTCTCGCGCCCGAACGTCCAATTGCAGCTCGATGCCGAGCAGCAAGCGAAGCTCGCCGCCGAACTGGAAGGTCTTGAGAAAGCGGAGAAGATGACCGACGACGACGCGGAAAAGCGTCTGGAAGCGTTTGAAGCGTTGCTCACGCCCGAGCAGAAAGATGCGCTCGATGCCGTCGCGTTGCCTCGCCGCGGACGCGGCGGTCCGCCCGGAGGAGGTCCGGGCGGCGCTGGGTCGGGCGGGGCTGGACCGGGTGGGGAGTCGCCCGACGATAACCCGTTCGCTCAGGAAACGAACCAAAAGCGGTTGCACGACTTGCTCTCGCGGTTGCAGTCAGCAGAATAAAAGAGAATAAAAGGTGTCAGGAACCTTTTATTGACGCCCGGACCAAGATCCGCTAACCTGCGAGCATGGGAAGGCCGCATCGAGCCGCTGAGGGCGGGTATGTTTATCATGTGCTCAACCGCGGAAACGCGCGGATGCGCGTTTTTGACGACGATCGCGATTACGACGCCTTCGAAAGGCTGCTGGCCGAAGCCGTCGAGCGCAGCGAAATGCGGCTGTTGGCCTCTTGCCCAACCATTGGCATCTTGTCGTCTGGCCGCGGCGCGACGGCGAGTTGTCGCGGTTCGTCGGCTGGTTGACGCTGACGCACACGCAGCGCTGGCATGCGCACCGGCGTTCGGCCGGCTCGGGGCACGTTTATCAAGGCCGCTTCAAATCTTTTCCGGTACAGGACGACGAGCACTTCCTGGCCGTCGCCCGATACGTCGAACGCAACGCATTGCGCGCCGGTCTCGTCCGACGGGCCGAAACCTGGCGTTGGTCGAGCCTGTTCCGCTGGCTGCACGGCCCGGCCGAGGACAAGCCGCCGCTGGCCGCCTGGCCCCTGGCGCGCAAAGCCGGCTGGGTCGAACACGTCAACGCCCCGCAAAGCGAAGCGGAACTGGCGGCCATTCGTCGCAGCATCGAGCGCGGCAACCCGTTAGGCGGCGAGAAGTGGACCCAGCGCGCCGTTGACCAACTCGGCTTGGAGACGACCCTCCGCCCACGCGGGCGGCCCAGGAAACAAGATAAAGGTTCCTGCCACCTTTTCCACGCCAAGATAAAGGTTCCTGACACCTTTTCCACGCCCAACTAGACTATTCAGCGCATCATTCAAAGCGGTCAACGTTTTCTCGTAAACACAGCCAATCGGCGAACTCCTTGTCGGGTCCGCTCGCGGCAGCCACGGCTTTCACTGCCCTATTTACGCGTTCTTCTACGCTTCCGTTCCAAGCCACAAACTCCACATAATCGGGCGTCTTCATTTTCGCTAAGAGCCTATCCGAGAAGCGAACTGCATGGCCGCTAGCATCCGTAATACAGGTAGAGGAGATCATTTCTCGAACTGCATGGAGGTGCAAAATGGCCAACCGACCATCATCAAAGTTTCACCAGATTCCCGACGCGTTTTGGGAACGGATCGATCTGGTGCTTCCCGTTTACAAGCGCAGTCGCAAGGGCGGACGCCCGCGATTGCCGATGCGAAATGTCGTAGGCGGCATCCTTTACGTGTTGTCCACGGGCTGCCAGTGGAAGGCGATGCCCGAGCAGTTCGGCTCCGGCAGCGCGATTCACGCCTATTTTCAGGAGTGGGTGAAACGGGGCGTGTTCCAAAAGTTGTGGGAACTCGCCTTGAACGAATACGACGACTTGAAAGGGATCGCCTGGAAGTGGCAGAGCCTGGACGGGGCGATCACCAAGGCGCCGCTGGGCGGGGAAAAAAACCGGGAAAAACCCGACCGATCGCGGCAAGTTGGGCGTCAAACGTTCGACGCTGGTCGATGGCCGCGGCGTGCCGCTGGCTGTCGCCGTCGACGGCGCCAATGTGCCTGACCAAAAACTGGTCGCCGAGACGCTGGATGGCATCCCGGTTGAACGTCCCGAGCCCACTTCCCAGCGGCCGCAACATCTCTGTCTCGACAAGGGGTACGCCGGCGAACCCGTCGATCGCGAGGCTCGTGCGCGAGGCTATACGCCGCACGTGCCGCGCAAGGCCAATCAGCCCTCGAAGCCGAAACGCCGCCGCAGCACGGCGCGCCGCTGGAAAGTCGAACGCACCCACTCCTGGCTCAACCGCGCCCGGCGCTTGTTGACCCGCTGGGAAAAGAAAGTCGCGAACTACGTCGGCTTCTTGCATCTTCAATTTGCAATCGTCACGCTACGAACTGCAGGGGTTCTCGGATAGGCTCTAATTCGAATAAAGTCGCGGATCCCATAGCCGGGGGGAAGCGGTGGAGGGGGCGGCATTTTGACATTGCAGAAAAACGGTCGCTTGTCGTGGGTCGAGGGCGCAATTTTGAGTACGCCGCACCAACCATTCGTGCGGGGCGGGGAGTAGCACAATTCGACGATGGCCAGAACTAGTTCGGCAAACTCTAGCTGATCCTGGCCAAAAAGCCACTCGAGCGTCGCCTCCTGTGATTTAGCGAGAACGGCGGTCCCCGGAGAACCGGGCTCCTCTCTCGCAATTATGCCGCAGTAGAACCTAGCTTGTCCCGCGGGGACAACCTCGCCCTCGTAATCGAGATCCTCCTCGTAAAGCTCATCGTCTGGGACGGTCGGGAACGGAATACCCGCCGCGTCAAGGAGGCGCTGATACTCGTCGTAGTACTTGCCGATCGTGAGCGCGGTATCGAACGGGCAGTCGAATTCAGCGAACCTCCCGTCGATACGCCAAATAACGTTTTGCGGAGTCTTCACCAGATCGCTCCTATTACCCCGGCACGTAAATTGCACGACAGCATTACCGGAAACAGATCCGAAACATATGTAAGTGAAGTGATAGGCGGCAATTATGGCTATTGCATTGCCCGACGGCCGAGAATTGTCCGATGAAGCCCTTGAAGTGCTTCGTTTGCGTGCTTTGCGTGGGGTCGAGCTTGGCTTTACTGAGGCCGACATGGCCGATGTGCTCGGTGTTACTCGGGACACCGTCTGCCGCTGGTGGACGGCGTAT
>DATKRK010000081.1:0-21228 GCA_035532215.1 Pirellulales bacterium
CTTTTTCGCGGAGCGAAAAGCGACTTTCTGGAGCCTGAGTTTGAATTTCCTGCCGCGAAACCCGGCTTGACCCTCAGGGCGAAATCTTCGCGGCCCACAAAGAAACAGAACGTTTGTAGTACGGATAACACGGATTTTTCGAATTCGAACTATCCGTGCCATCCGTGCCATCCGTGGTTGAATAAAAACGGAATCAGGCGACAACCGGCCAAGTACGAGCTCTCAGTTTCGCAGTGATCAGATGCACCTTCTTCATCCCCCTATCTCCTCTTCATCCCCACATCCCCTTTTAAAAATGCCGGCCCCGCGCAAAGGAAACGAACTACCCGCATGTTGAACGGAATCATCGATCTCTCGCTGCGGCATCGCTGGGCCGTGCTGGCCGCCACGGCGGCGCTGGTCGTCGCGGGCGCCATTGCGCTGGAAAAAATCGACATCGACGCGTTCCCCGATACGACGCCGGTCCAGGTGCAGATCAACACCGTGGCGCCGGCGCTGGGACCGGAAGAAGTCGAGCGGCTCATCACTTTCCCGTTGGAACAGGTCATCACCGGCCTGCCGGGTCTGGAGCAACTGCGTTCGATCTCGAAGTTCGGCCTGTCGCAGCTCACCGTCACGTTCGACGACGGCGTCGATATCTATTTTGCCCGGCAATTGATTAACGAGCGGCTGGCCACGGCGCGGCTGCCGGCCGAGGTCGAGCGGCCGCGGATGGGGCCGGTCTCCACCGGGCTGGGCGAGGTGTTTCACTACGTCGTCACCGGCCGCGGCGCCGACCTGAGCGAGTTGCGCACGATCCACGACTGGGTCATCCGCCCGCAGATGCGTACCGTCCGCGGGACCGCCGAAATCAATACCTGGGGCGGCTACGAGAAGCAGTACCAGGTGCGCATCGATCCGAACCGGCTGGTCAAGTACGGCCTGACCTTCGACGACGTGGTCGAGGCCGTCGAGAAGAACAATCGCAACGTCGGCGGCGGAAATATTCGCCGGCCCGGCGGCGGCATGCTGCTCGTGCAAGGGCTCGGCCGCACCACCAACCTGAAGCAAATCGAGGATATCGTCGTCGAGGCGCACGAAGGCGTGCCGATCCGCGTGCGCGACGTGGCCGACGTGGTGATCGGTCACGAGATTCGCCGCGGCGCCGTTACGGCCGATGGCCAAGGCGAAGTCGTGCTTGGCCTCGGTTTCATGCTGATGGGCGAAAACAGCCACGAAGTCACCTGGGCGCTCAAGCACAAGCTCGACGACGTCAAAACCAGTCTGCCGGCCAACGTGCAAGTCGAGCCAGTTTACGACCGCACCGAGCTCGTGACCCACGTGCTCGACACGGTCCGCAAGAACCTGTTCGAAGGAGGGCTGTTGGTCGTCGCCGTGCTGTTCGCCTTTCTGGGCAACCTGCGGGCCGCGGCGATCGTGGCTATGGCCATTCCGCTCTCGATGCTGTGGGCCGTCTGCGGCATGTGGCGGTTCGGCATTTCGGCCAGCCTGCTGAGTCTGGGGGCGATCGACTTCGGCATGATCGTCGACAGTTCGGTGGTGATGGTCGAAAACTGCGTGCGGCACATCGCACACGGCGATTCCCAGCGCCGCAGCCATCTGGACGTGGTTCGCGAGGCGGCGGTCGAAGTCCGCAAACCGACCTTGTTCGGCGAGCTGATCATCATGATCGTCTACCTGCCGATCCTCACCCTGGAAGGGATCGAGGGCAAGCTATTCCGGCCGATGGCCCTGACGGTGATCTTCGCCCTGGCCGGCTCGATGATCCTGTCGCTGACGTTGATGCCGGTGCTGGCCAGCCTGTTGTTGCCCAAGCGGATCGACCAGCGCGAGCCGCTCTTGATGCGCATCGCCCACCGGCTGCACGCGCCGCTGCTGCGGATCGCCCTGCAACACAAGTTCGCGGTGATCGTGTTCGCCCTGTCGGTGCTGGGCGTGGCCTTCGGCGTGATTGCACCGCGGCTGGGTTCCGAATTCGTGCCGCGGCTGTCGGAAGGGGCGCTGGCAATCAACATCGTGCGGCTCGCCGGCACCGATCTCGACGAGTCGGTGCGCTACAACACGCAGATGGAGCGCACGGTCCTCAAGGAGTTTCCCGACGAGGTCGAGCACGTCTGGAGCCGCGTGGGCATGGCCGAAGTGGCCACCGACCCGATGGGCGTCGAGCTGACCGATATGTTCGTCACGCTCAAGCCGCGCGAGCAGTGGACCAAGTGCAAAACGCAGGACGAATTCACCGAACTGCTCTCGCAGACGCTGCGCGACATTCCGGGCCAAAAACTCAGCTTCTCGCAGCCAATCGACTTGCGGCTCAACGAGATGGCCACCGGCGTGCGCTCCGATCTGGCGGTCAAGCTGTTCGGCGACGATTTCGAAACGCTCGTGTCCAAGGCGCAGGAGATCGAGCGCACGCTCGCGGCCATCCGCGGCGCCGCCGACGTGAACACCGAGCAGATCACCGGACAGCCGATGCTTGAAATCAAGATCAAGCAGGACGAGATCGCCCGTTACGGCGTGCCCGCCAAGTCGGTGCTCGACCTGGTCGAATCGCTCGGCAGCTTGCCGCTGGGCGAGGTGGTCGAAGGCCAACTGCGGTTCCCGCTCGTGGTCCGGCTGCCGGAAAAGATGCGGGCCAGCCCCGAGACGATCGGCTCGCTGTTGATCGCGACCCCTTCGGGCGAGAGCATTCCGCTTGCGCGGTTGGCTTCGGTCGAGGTGGTCGAGGGGCCGTCGACGATCACCCGCGAATGGGGCCAGCGGCGGATTACGGTCTCGTGCAACGTGCGCGGCCGCGACATCGGCAGCTTCGTAGCCGAGGCCCAGCAGCGCGTGGCCGACGAAGTTCGAATGCCGCAAGGCCGCTATCACCTGGAGTGGGGCGGGCAATTCGAGCATCTGATCCGCGCCCGGCGGCGGCTGATGCTGGTCGTGCCCTTGGCGTTGGCGTTGATTTTCTTGCTGCTGTATACGACCTATGGAAACCTGGTCGATTCGTTGCGCGTGTTTACGGGCATCCCTTTCGCGTGGGTCGGTGGCATCTTCGCCCTGTGGCTGCGCGGGATGCCGTTTTCGCTATCGGCGGCGGTGGGCTTCGTGGCGTTATCGGGCGTGGCCGTGCTGGACGATATGATCCTGGTCTCTTACATCCGCCAGTTACGGCGGCAAGGCCTGCCGCTGGAAGAGGCCGTCACTCGGGCGGCGATTACGCGGCTGCGGCCGGTGTTGATGACGACGCTGGTCGCCAGTCTCGGCTTCGTGCCGATGGCGTTCAGCACGGGCGTCGGCGCCGAAGTGCAACGCCCGCTGGCGACCGTCGTGATCGGCGGCGTGATCGGCGCGATGGTCATGTCGCTGTTGGTCGTGCGCGTGTTGTACCTGGTGTTCGAATCGCCGGCGCCGCGCCAGACGCCCGGCAGTCATCTCAAGTTTTCCTTTGCGGCAGGGGAACCCGGCGAGGGTTCGACGCGCGAGAAGGTTGTTGTTTCCGTCACTGAATAGGAGCAGACGAATGTCCTTGAATCAACTCCACGCCGTCTTGGGTTGCGCACTGGTCGCGATGTGGCTGACGGCCGGTTCCGGCTGCGCTAAGCAGGATGCGGCTGCCACGCCGTCCGGCGCCGCGGCGGGAAGCGACGCAGCCGATAACGACGAACACGCCGGCCACGACCATGACGCCGACGACCACGAGGGGCATGACCATGCCGACCATGACTATGCCGGGTACGACCACAGTGCTTGGTGGTGCGCCGAACATGGCGTGCCCGAGGAAGTCTGCGGGCAGTGCAACTCGAAGCTGGCCGCCGAATTCCAAAAGCAAGGCGATTGGTGCGAAGAGCACGACCGGCCCGACTCGCAATGCTTCATCTGCCACCCCGATCTACAGGCGAAGTTCGCCGCGCAGTACGAAGCCAAGTACGGCGAACAACTGCCCAGCTTGGAAGAATGACTTGGACGAAAAAACCCCAGAAAACACGGCGTTTTCTGGGGTTTCCGAAGGCGGATGGGCAGGGATTCGAACCCTGGTTAGGATCACTCCTAAAGCAGTTTTCAAGACTGCCGCCTTAGACCGCTCGGCCACCCATCCATTGTTTCTGCGTTCGCCGCGAACTCGCATGCTAGGCCAACTCTAGCAACGCCGCGGCGAGCCTGTCAAACCAGCGGCTCGCCGTGCCCGAGCGGCAACCGGTGCGTGGGCATCGGTCGACCGGGGCGGAAGCTTCGAAGGTCGGCGATTTCGTAGTTCAACGCGTGCCGCTCGGCCAATTCACTCGCGGCCTGCGAAAACTGAGCGGCTAACGCCTCGGGGTCGATCGCCACGCGTGCATTGACCGTGAACTCGGCCGAGTGCGCAGCAGCTCCGGAAGCCAACGACAGCTCGACTTCGGCGTCGGCGCTTACCAGGTTGGCGATCGCCGTCGCGCCGGCGGCATCGGCCAATACCTTGAGATGCGCCGGCTCCGCCGAAACCGAGGCGAAGGAGGTCTCCAAGCGGCGCACCAGCTCGACCAACAGCCGGTCGACTTCGAACGCGTCGCCCGTCGCCGTCAACCGCAACGTGGCGTTCAGCCAGCCCAACTCGGCCTCGCCCTCGGCGTAGATGTCGTAATCGACCTCCGGCGTCCGCAGCCGCACAGGTTCGGGAAGGCTCAGCACTTCGAGCAGCGTCGAAAAGCCCTCGCCGTGGCGAGCGCTCATCGCCAGCACGCGTTTGTCGGGGAAACGCTCGCGCGTGAGGCGGAGCAATCGCTCGCGCGCGGCGGGGTCGAGTTGGTCGAGCTTGTTGATCACGACCACGTCGGCCTCTTCCAATTGCTTGAGGAAGATGTAAGCGGCCTTGGGAGAAAAGCCCAGCCCCTGCTCGTCGGCCAGAATCTTGCGGCCGTGATCGGGCTTGAGCAGCACGGCCAGCGGGGCGATCTCGTAGCGGTCGCCGTAAAGCTGCCGCAATGGCTCGATGACCGTGGCGACCAGGTCGGTGCAACTGCCCACCGGTTCGGCGATGATCACGTCGGGCCGCTCTTCGGCCGACAGTCGGGCGGCTGTAGCGACCAGGTCGTTGAATTTGCAGCAAAAACAGGCGCCCGTCACCTCGCCGACCTGAAAGCCTTGGGCCCGCAGCGACTGGGTGTCGACCAGCCCGTAAGCCTGATCGTTCGTCACGAGTCCGACCTTGAGCCCCTCGTCGAGATAATGCCGGGCCAATCGGGCGATGGTCGTCGTTTTGCCGGCCCCCAGGAACCCGCCGATCATCAGAAATCGCACGCGCTTGGAGCAATCGGAAGAAAATGCGTCAGACATTGCGGCTCTGGGCACTCGCCAAGTATCCTAAATATCGAGCGACGCAGGTTATGCTTCAGCATAACCGTCGTCGGTAAAACGAGTTATGCTCAAGCATAACCAACCCCCGCGCCAGCACAACCATCGTGCAATCGAAGTCGAGACATTCTGAATCGAGTGCAAGGCTCTCATCATTGGCGATTCATGGGGGACTGGCTGCGCTGCCCGAGGGGCCGCCGGCTTGGCCCCTGCACGATCCCGACGTGTTGGCCGCCTTGCAGCAAGCCTATGCCGACGGCAGTTGGGGCCGCTACCACGGTCCCCATAGCGAACGGCTGCGGCAGGCTCTGGCCCAGATGCACGACGTCGAGCACGTGAGCCTGTGTTGTTCAGGTACGTTTGCGGTCGAACTGGCATTGCGCGGCTTGAAGGTGGGCTCGGGCGACGAGGTGATCCTGGCAGGCTACGATTTTTCGGGTAATTTTCGGGCCATCGAGGCGGTCGGCGCATTGCCGGTGCTGGTCGACGTCGATCCGCAGAACTGGAACCTCGATCCCGCTTTACTGAGCAAGGCGCGAAGCGAGCGGACGCGCGCGATCGTGGTCTCGCACCTGCACGGCGGGCTGATTCCGATGCGAGAAGTGATGGCCGTTGCCTGCGAGCACGGGCTGGCCGTGGTGGAAGACGCTTGCCAAGCGCACGGCGCCAAGGTCGAAGGCCGCTTGGCGGGCGCCTGGGGCGATGTCGGAGTTTTGAGCTTCGGCGGCAGCAAGCTGCTAACCTCGGGGCGAGGCGGGGCGATTCTGACCCGGCGCGCCGACGTTCTGCAGCGAGCCAAGGTATTTTGCGAGCAGGGCAATCACGCCTTTCCCTTGAGCGAATTGCAGGCGGCCGTGTTGCTGCCGCAAGTTGCCAAGCTGGCGGCGCGGAATGCCGCCCGGGCAGAGGCCGTGGAGCGGTTTTGGCAAGGTCTGGCTGGCGTGAGCGGACTTCGGCCGTTGGTCAACCGCGTCCAGGGGGCCGCACCGGCCTATTACAAGCTGGGCTTCAAGTATCTGTCCGAGGAGTTCGAGGGACGATCGCGGTACGATTTTATTGCCGCAGTTCAGGCCGAAGGGGTGGCGCTCGATGCGGGGTTTCGCGGTTTCGCATTACGCAGCGAGCGCAGGCGCCGGGCGGCGACCGATCTGACCCACAGCATGCGGGCGGCGACCGTCGGGCTGGTGCTGCACCATCCGCTGTTGCTCCAACCAGGCGAAATCATCGACCGGGCGGCGCAGGCAATCTGCAAAGTTGCGCACGGCTTCCAAGAGGAAACCGCGAGCTAGCCGAGCGCCAAACCGCAAGGGCGTGGATGGTGAAACTCTCAAACGTGCGTGCAAGCCAGCGGCGAATTGTCGGCGCTGGAGCTTGGGCGTTCGAGAACCTCGAGTTCTCCCCGCACGATCCGCACATGGGGCGGGGCTTCAATCCCAAGACTCACGCGTTGGCCGACGATTCGATTGACCGTGATGACGATCCCGTCGCCGATAATTAGTTTTTCGCCTACTTTGCGACTCAGCACTAGCATCGTTCGATCCTCCTTGATAAAAGCCGTATTGCAGAAGCAGTTTGCTCCGCTGCTTTCGTTGCCAGCGGGGCGTCGGCCGTCGGTTCGCTCAAAGTCGATCGTCGTCGGCTCGGCGGGTCGTCTACCAGAGCAAGCCTTGTGCCGAACGGTGCGGTTACAGGTTTTCTCCAAGGCCGGTAGCATCTTATGCCCTTGATTTCTCGGGGAAATAGGAATAATCCTTTTCGCTTCAAGGATTTTCCCCATTTCGTCGCAAGTCGGCCAACACGGCCGAAACGATGGTCAGTTCGCAAAAAAGTGTCTTGAATTGAGAAACCTGTCCTAAAATGGATCAGTTTGGTTCAACCGTTGTCATCGCTCAAGCGTGCGCTGTGCCCTACCGCGCGCATCACGGCGCGCTCGAATTCTGCCTGATCACCTCGCTCAACAAAGGCCGCTGGGGATTTCCCAAGGGCACGATCGATCCGGGCGAGACGTATCTGGGCACGGCTTCGAAGGAGGCTTACGAAGAAGCCGGTCTGCGCGGCGAAATCGTCGACGAGCCGCTGGGCCAATATGACTACGCCAAGTGGGGTGCGTCGCTGCGCGTGACCGTCGTGCTGATGCGCGTCACGGAAAGTCACGATCGCTGGCTGGAGGCGGGCCTGCGGCAACGAGCCTGGTGTACGGCCGAAGAGGCGCAGCGGCGCGTGGCGAATTCCGATCAGCGGCGGCTTTTGCAAGCTGCGATTCGGCGCCTCGCCGCCCAGAACGGCGGCTCCAGCATCGGCCCGCTCGGCGTCGGTCCCTGCGGCTCGGAAGGCTGAACGGCGCGCAGCCGCGGGCTCACTTCCCGGCGATGGCCTGAGTCGCTTTCGCCATCACGCTTTCAATCGTCACGGGCTTGCCGCCTTGGCGCTTGCTCTCGTCGGCGGCCTCCATGAAGGCCATGATTTCAATGGTTTCCTCGGCCGAGACGGGCGGCTCGCCGCCTTTGAAAAACTTGGCGATTTCCACCACCAGCGGCTTGTATCCGCCGTAGCCGCCGCTGGGAGCAATGCCTTTGCTGCCAAAGACCAATGCACCATAGTCGTGCTTGCCCGACCGCATGCCGCGGAACGTGCCGATTCGGCCGTCGGCCCAAACGCCGGTTGCGAACTCCGTATCCTTGGTTTGCGTTCGCACCACGCTTTTGCAGCCCGGGCCCATGATCGTGTACAGCGTTTCGACCCCGTGGATGCCGTACCAATAAAGGTCCGGGTGATGCTCTTCCAGCGAGCAGGGGCTATAGGCGTCGCAGCCCAGCACGTCGCCGATTTTGTCGTTGTTTCGCATGCCGATGATGCCCGGGCTGAAACGCAGCGAAGAGCTGGAAAAGCACGGTACGCCGCTGGCCTTGCTGAGCCGGAAAATCTCGATCGCGTCGGCCAGCGATCCGGCGCAGGGTTTGTCGATGAACAGCCGCTTGCCGGCGGCGAAGACAGGCTTGGCTTGCTCCAGATGCGGCCGGCCGTCGACGCTTTCCAGCAGCACGGCGTCGACCTTGGGCAGCAGCGCTTCGATCGAATCGACGATTTCGACGCCGAATTTCTCCCGCAACTCGTTGGCATACATGCCGACGCGGTCGCGGCTGGAGGGGATGTCCTGACTGCCGCCGGGGTAGGCGGCCACCACTTTGACGCCCGCCAAATCGCCTTCCGACTTGGGATCGTTCAGAACACTGGTGAAGGCTACGACGTGAGATGTATCGAGCCCGATGATGCCGACTCGAAGCGGCGGCTTCGAGTCTTCGGCGCGAGCGAATGTCGGGCAAGCGGCCGCAAGAACGAAAAACAGGCCGATGGCGGGGCGAAAAGACATCTCGGGGCTCCTTGAAGCGTGCGAAGCGTCGGTGGGGTGCAAAGTAGGCGGGGCGAGCGACAGTTTAATCCCCGCGCAGAGGCAAAGCAACGAATTCGGACGCGAGACGCTGGAATCTTGGCTGACGATCATTGGGATTCCTCGCCGAGTAGAGCATCGCACGAAGTCGGCCCTTTTTCCAGAAAACCGGTCTTGTGTTGCGGGCTTGAAAGGGCCTAAGTTGAGAATTGCGTTGGTTTGGTCGGCAACAAGGATCCAAAGTTCGCCGGCCGCAATGGACAGCCTGCAAGGGAGAGTGAGCGATGAACAGCCAAACTGCTTGGGTTCGTCGAGGCGTCGTAGTGGCTTCAGGGGTTTGGCTATGGGCTTCGGCAGGTTTAGCGCAGCCGCCCGCGAATCGTCCGGCCGCCGCGCCGCCGCCCGGCGGGCAGCGAGTGGCGCGGCAAACGGCGCCTCGCCTGGAATGCCGACCGCCTGCCAACCAACCGCTCGCTAACCGCTCATCCTCCAATCGGCCGACCTCCAGCCGCCCGGCCCTTCACCCGCCGGCGGTCGCCGAAGCGATTCGCCAGGTCGAGATTAGCTTGAAAGCTTTGGAGCAGGTGGACGATTACTCGTGCGTGCTGGTCAAGCGCGAGCGGATCGGCGGAAGTCTTTCGGCCAACGAGCATCTGGCGATCAAGTTGCGGCACGACCCGTACAGCGTGTACGTGCGTTATCTATCGCCCGACCGCGTCCGGGGCCAGGAGGCGATTTACGTTCACGGACTTAACCAGAATCACTTGCTGGCGCACCCCAACGGGCTAACGGGGCGGCTCGTGCGAATGGTCAAGCTCGATCCGCTCGGCAAGCGGGCGATGGAAGGCAATCGCTACCCGATCACCGAGTTGGGCGTCAAGCGATTGGCTGAAAGTTGGCTGAAAGAGGCCCGCCACGACGTGCAGTTCGTGGCCTGCGACGCCAAGACGATGCGGGGCGCCAAGCTGGACGGCAAAGCCTGCACGTGCGTGGAATTGACGCGTCGGCAGCGCCATCACGACTTGCCCTATCAAATGACCCGGCTGTTCATCGACGCCGAGTCACAGTTTCCCATACGCTATGAAGCCTACGAATGGTCGTTGCGGCCGGGCGGCGAACCGGAACTGGCCGAAGAATACACCTATCGCGACATCCAGCCCAATTGCCGCTTCGTCGATCTCGACTTCGACGCGCAGAACTCGGAGTATGGCTTTCGCTAAGTCGACCTATTTTATTAGCCCAGGAACGCTTGGCAGATCACGCTATACCAACGCGAAACATTGGATGGATTGACCTTGATTCGGCCGGCGCCAGGGTGAACCCTGAAATGAAATGGAACCGTCGCTACCTCACCTACAGCCTCCGAACCTTTTTCATCCTGCTCACTGGTTTTGCTATCTGGCTGGGCTGGAAGGTCAACCGGGCACGCGAGCAACGCGAGGCCATGAAGGCGATTGAAGCGATGGGCGGCTCGGCTTTTTACGATTGGCAGGTTGAGGCTTTCTCTCCAGGATTCGGGGTTCTACAGGAACCGAGATCGCCAATCCTGGCGTGGCTGCGGCGACTTGGCTGCGGCGATATCTTTTATGATGCCGAACAGGTTGCAATCGGGATAAATTCGAGAGATAGGATCGTTCGGGCATCGGAAATTCGCAATTGGATTCCAGCCCTTCAGCGATTGCCGAAGTTGAAAACCGTTTCAATTGCCGCCTCAATCTCGGAAAAGGCCAGGAGCGAATTGGAGGCAGCACTACCACCTAACTGCACGCTCTTTGCCATGCCTCCGCCTCCGCCCGCGCCCCCGCCGTAGTCTTGAGATTATCTTTCATAGCGCGTCCACGCCCTCGTCTCCCCATCGCCGCTTGTTTGCATTCAGCCGCCGAACTTTCTTCGTCCTTCGCGGGACAAATCAAACCGCCCGCCTTGCTGACGCTTCGGGTCTGTGTGAGCTGAAGATAATCTGGCGCAGGGTACGGACGCGACGCAACGTCCGCGTCGCCTTCCGCCCTCACCTAACCTCTCCCAGAGGGAGAGGGAGTTTTGCTTAGCCCTCACCTGGCCTCTCCCAAGGGCATCCAGAAACCAGACATCCATCCATTTCGGCGCGTTGAGAGGCGTCGGCAAGGGATGAGTTGCCTTATGAACCGCGGCGACGAGCGGGTTCCATCCAGAAACCAGACATCCATCCATTTCGGCGCGTTGAGAGGCGTCGGCAAGGGATGAGCTGCCTTATGAACCGCGGCGAGGGGCGGGTTCGACCCGCATCGCTTGCAGGGGCGAGACGTGAGGAAAGCCAAGCGCCTGCGAAAAGCGCGAGGCGGGTGCATGATAGGGGAAGTAAGCCGGCGAGAGATGGCCAAAGGCGCCGCGAGCGGCGAGCTATGTGAAGGCGAGCCGGCTGGCGGCCTGGCCTTGAAACCAACGGCGGCCTTGCTGACGGGCGCGAGCCGAAATGCTCGCCGCCCGGCCGATCACGCGGTGAAAGCGGCGGCCGAAATCGAGCATGTTCTCCGCCCAGGCGTCGGCGTTGATCGACAATCGCTCGAGAATCGGCCGCAGCTCGGCGGGGATCGAACCGCGTTTGTCGGCGCGCAACTGCCGGCCCGTCCAATCGAGCAACGCCAGGTAGTCGTCTAGCGCCAGCGGCAGAAAGCCGCGGTCCGAAGCACGCCGCGAAGAATTCGGCGGCGCGCCGGCCGGGCGCGCGTCGTCGTCAGGGATCGGGCTGAGCCAGTCGTCGCGCTGCGGCGAAGTCCGCGGCCGCTTGTCCGGCGGCGGCTCGGGCGATGCACTTTGTCGCGCCGCTTCCTGCTTGGCCGCGATCCGCTCGAAGGCCCCGGTGAACTGCGACGTTTCGGGCGTGTCGGCGATGCCTGAGCGAATCGGATTCAGATCGACGTAGATGCTCGAGGCCAACAGGCCCGCGTCGTCGAGAATCGCCTGGCACTTGAAACGCCCTTCCCAAAAGCGGCCGGTCGCCTGGTCCTCGCGATTCGCGCGGCGCGCGATCGGCTCGCACAACGCCCGCATGAACCACGAAATGCTGGCCAGCCGCCGGCGCCGTTCGGCCACTGCCTCGCCATCGGCCAAGAGCAGGGCCCGCTCGCGTTCGTCGGCTTCGGCCGGCGCCGCGTCCGCTTCGGCTGGCCTGAAAAAAACGCTCCGCCAGCGCCGGGCGACTTCTTCGTCGCTGAACCCCCCGGCGACGTCGGGCCGGTTGCGCAAGATGACGTGCAAATGGTTCGACATCACCGCGAAGCCGAGCACGTCGATGGCGAAGGCCCCGGCGAGCGTTTCCAACCGCTGGCGGAGCCACTGTTTGCGATGATCGAAGTTTCGCCCGCTGAGGGGATCTTGGCCGCAGAGGAAGGCGCGTCTCACGCAGCGCGACGTGCAATGATAGACGCCGACTTGGGATTCATCGACGATTTCGCGGCGAGCATAGGCAGGCATGGGCGAATCCTCCAGATCGCCGATAAGTGTACACTTGTTCACATTCCTGTCAAGCCCCGCGACCAAGATTTTTTTCGGCGTGCGACCTGAGCCCTCCGTGGTGGAATCATGGGTGTCTGTAATTGCCGCGTTTGTCGGCTAATTCGCGCGGCATGGGGCGTACAATGAGGTGGTACGGACTTCGAATCGTTAGGTTCGGCTCCCAATGGCAGCTCCAAATCTCCTTGCCGTCAAATCGGGCATGCAACTCGGAGCCGCTGACGCGGTTAACGGCGAACTTCCAGACCGGCTCGGCTGGCTTTTCTCCCGAGAGTTCGATAGCCAACAACGCCTCGGGGTTCATCCCGCCCGCCAAGAAAAACATCGCGCCGTCGCGAACGCCGGCGGCTTCGTCGGAATAGCGGTAGATCGGCGTAGGCAGGCATCGTAGCTCGGAACGGCCATTGCCGTAGACGCCGAACGCATCGAAGCGGCGCGACAGATCTTTTATTTGCCGCAGTCGGCGAGCCGAGGTCTCCGCTGGCGGGGTTACATCCGGGAGTGGTTGAAAATCAAGGCCGGCCGCATCAGGATTCCATTGCCACCCTTCGCTACTTTTGACCTGCAGCTTCGCCGGGGCCAGCGACGTCAATTCGTAAGACCATTCGCACGACCCGTCCTTCAGGGATTGATAGGCCGAAATCGTGAGTAATGCCAGCGGCCGCCGGCGACTGCCCCAGAGCCAGGCCGTGCCATCAAAACAGCCAATTTCCGGCGTTGCAAATCGAAACCGGGCGTCTTCGACCAGCTCGACTTTTGTCTTCCCTTCCGCGCTGACGATTTCGACGGTCACCGACTCGGCGATATCTTTCATGGCGCGCAGGCGTTTCGCTCGCGAACCGGACTTCGCGTCATCGGATCGGTCAATGAGCTTGTCGGGCGTCGCAGCCGACTTAGACTCTGTCTCTTCAGCCAGCGACGCACCAACCACAGTCAGGATCGTGCATACGAAGACAGCAACGTATTTCATGGACGCCCTCCCTTAAGATTGTCGAAGCTACATTATGTCGGCCTCGGCCTGCGCCGACAACCACGCGACGATCGCACGATCGCCGCCTTGAGATGCGGTCGGCTTAACTCCATGCTGTTGCCAGCGGAGGCCGATGCCGACTCAGCGGAAAACGGCGAGCCAATGTCGAACCAGGGAAACGCATTTTTGCGCCGCGAGTTGAGCGACCAATTGGGCGGATCGCGGTAATCCACAGCAGCGGCATGCACTTTTCACCGCCGGCGCTCGTGCCCGAACCCCCAAGCCTTCTGGCGGCCAACGTTGACCGGCGAGTACAATGAAACTGCCGAGGAGGCGAGCATCGTGCGAAACGTGCGTTTTAGCCTGAAAACATTGCTTCTCGCCAGTGCGCTAATCACACTGCCGGTTTGGCTGAATACTCGGCCCGCTCGCGTCACATATTGGCAGGATAGCAAATTCGGCTTCTGGCTCGTGCATGCCGAGCGAGGATGGCCATTCACGTACTTATACCTGTTCCGTCGGCTGTCCGAATCGGAGATCGAATCGCGGGATGGCTCGACGCCGAGAGTCGCTTTGCCTCAGATAACGCATCCCGCCGCGCTCGTGGTCGACGCGATGGCAGGCGCGTCGCTTGTATTCGGCATGTTGTGGCTTATTCGCTGTTTCAACCGAGGGTTCCGAAGCATCTCATCGCGGACTCGCCAAAATTTGGAGTCGCCCGTCCAATCGACTTCCCGCTTTCGTCTGCGAGTCATTCCGACGGCAGGTCTTTGGATTACAGCCGCTTCCATCGGGCTGCCTGCCGCGGGCTTGATGGCGATGTGTGTTTTCCGATGGCTCGACATCAGCCTGAAATATGGCTTCGCTCCTCATAACCCCGCCTTTCGGTTCGCTTTCATGGAATCGACGTTGGGACTCGTCGCGTCGGGCTTGTGGTTATTTGCCGCCAAGTCGTGTTGGCGGGCGCGCGACGCCAAGGCCGCGCTTTTTACAGCGATTGGCTTCGGCGTTGCGCTTTTGCTGCTTGTTCTTCTGATTGCCGATCGCTGGAATGGCTGGACCGAATTCGGCTTGCCCTTTTGGCTATGGCCAAATTGAGCCGAAGGCCGGTTCAACCAAACAGGGGCTTAAATCGCCGTGACGGGCGGAAGATCGAGATCAAGCATTGAGTGGGCGAGCCCGCACGAGGCGGGGCGGGCGCCGGCCGATTGCAGATGTGGCTGTCTGCCTACGCCGCCGAACCGCTCAACGCGGGCGCTCGCCGAGGGCCCGAGGGTCGGTGAAGCCGTAGTTGTCGAGGCGATTGAAATTGAAGCCCGACGCGCGGTTGCGATAACCGCAATGGAGAAACCAGACATCCATCCATTTTCACCGCGCTTAGGTGCGTCGGCAAGCGATGGGTTGCTTTATGAGTCGGGGCGAGCGGCGGGCTTGCGCCGCTTCGTGGAGCTCGACTTCGACGTGCAGAACCCAGAGTACGGTTTTCGCTGAGCCGCGGCGCGGAAGAAAAGCGGCTCGGCGCGCGTTCCGCCCTCACCTAACCTCTCCCAGAGGGAGAGGAATTCTCGCTCAGCCCTGCACGACCGAATTGACCAGCGTGCCGATCCCGTCGATGCTGATATTGATGATGTCGCGCGGCCGCAGCGTGAAGTCGTCGCCGGGAACGATGCCCGTGCCGGTCAACAGGCAGGCGCCGTAGCGAAACGTGTTGTCGCGGCCGAGATAGTCGATCAGGTCTTCGAACGCGCGGGCCATTTGCCCGATGTTCGCCGCGCCCTCGAAGGCGATCGCGTGCTCGCGAATCACTGCCATGTGAATGCCGATCTGCTCGTGCGGCGGCATGGCGCCCGCGAGCGTGATGCACGGCCCCAGTGCGCACGACTGATCGTAAACTTTGGCCTGCGGCAGATACAGCGGGTTTTCGCCCTCGATGTCGCGCGAACTCATGTCGTTGCCGATCGTGTAGCCGACCAGCTTCATCTGCGAATTCAGCACGAGGGTCAATTCCGGCTCGGGCACGTTCCACACGGCATCTTGCCGGATGCGCACCGGCCGATCGGGACCGACCACGCGATAGGCATTTGCTTTGAAAAACAACTCGGGCCGCGGCGCTTCGTAAACTTTGTCGTAAAAGGCGGCCGCGCCGACCGACTCCTCCATCCGCGCCTTGCGGCTGCGCGTGTAAGTCACGCCGGCGGCCCAGATCTCCTGCCGGTCGACCGGCGGCAACAAGCTCAGCGCGTGCAGCGGAATCCGCTCGCCCTCCTGATCGAACAGCAATTCGACGAGCGCCGCCGGATCGTCGGCCTCCAAGATATCGGTCAGCGATTGATACTGCTCGCCGGTCGAGGCCAGCGGCAAAACCTCTTCGCCTTCCAGTAACCCGACCGATTCTTTCCCCCCAAGGGGCACGTATTTCACCAACTTCATTCGCGACTCCGAGGTTTGCTGGCTAAGTTCCGCATACCAACCCGAAGCGCAAGCGAGGGAGCGTGGCGAGCATAGCCTCGCTGGCGCTTCGGGTTGGTGTTCGAGCGCGGCCTTGGCAGCCGCGCATCGGGCGATTCTTCGCTAACAGCCGTCGGCGACGCCGCCCGCTCGCCCGTCAATTCTGAGCCGTTCGGCGCCGGCTTACAAGGCGCGAAATTCGGCCAGCGCCGCCAGCACGCCTTCGAGGTCGGCCGGCAGCGGAGCGACGAACTCCAGCGGCTCGCCCGTTTCCGGATGCGCTAACCGCAAGCGATGCGCGTGCAAAGCCTGGCGTTCGAGCAGCAACTCGTCGTCTTCCGCCGGCCGCCGCCGCAGTTCGCCGCGAGTCAGCCGGGCGCGACCGCCATAGGCCCGGTCGCACAACACCGGGCAGCCGATGCTGGCCAAATGCACGCGAATCTGGTGCGTGCGGCCCGTCTTGGGCGTCACCCGCACGCTGGCGAAGCCGTCGTATCGATCGAGCACTTCGTAAAAAGTTTGCGCCGGACGGCTGGCCGGATCGTCGCGCCGCACGGCCATTTTTTCGCGGTGGTGCGGGTGTAAGCCGATCGGCAGATCGACGAGATCGCGATCGAGATTCGGCGAGCCGGCGACGATGGCGAAATACTCTTTGCTCGCCGTGCGGTGCTCGAATTGCAGGGCCAGGTGCTGGTGCGCCCGGTCGTGCTTGGCGACCACGATCACGCCGCTCGTGTCGCGATCGAGCCGATGGATGATGCCCGGCCGCGTCGGACCGCCCACGTTGCTCAAGCGGTCGAAGTGGAACTGCAAGGCGCTGGCCAGCGTGCCTTTCCAATGGCCCTTCGCCGGGTGAACGACCATGCCCGGCGGCTTGTTGATCGCGGCGAGCGATTCGTCTTCATAGAGAATTTCCAGCGGAATCTCTTCGGGCTCGGGCCCGCTGCGCGGCATTTCGGGCAGCACCAGCGAGATCCGATCGCCCGCGGCGAGATGATGGCTGGCCTTGGTCCGCTTGCCGTTGACCTTGACGCAGGCGGCGTTGATCACGCGGCGCAGGTGCGTCCGGCTATAGGTGGGAAACTGCCGGGCCAGATACCAATCGAGCCGGCAGCCGGCTTGCTCGGGCGAAACCGTCAACTCGACGGGCTCGGCGGGGAGTTCGGCGCTCGACATGCTCGACGAATCGTCCCGCCCTCTGACGACGGGCGAAGAAAAAGAGACCCAACGACCTTGCAATCGACTGCTATTCCTTCGACTCGTTCGGCGCGGCGCTCGACTCGTTCGGCGCGGCGCTGTCCTTGGCAGGCTCGTCGCCTGCTTCTTCCGGCTTGTCCGAAGGGTCGTCGGTCGGGGCCTTGGCGCCCTTCTCCTTGGCGCCCTTCTCCTCGGCGGCCGGCTCTTCCGCTGTAGGCTTTTCGCTGCCAGCTTTTTCACCGCCGGGTTTTTCAGGACTGGCTTCTTCGGCGCCGGCCTTCTTTTTAGATTTCTCGGCGCCCAAATCCTGACCGCCGAACGTCTTCGAATCCAAGCCGATCTGCGGCTGGAAGGGATGCTCTTCGATTTTGCCGAAATCGAAGTCGGGCGTCTTATCAGGCATCAGCTTGCTGGCGGCGGGCTTGCGCTTGGGCTCTTGTTTGGCGAACCAATCGTAAAAGCTCTTGGTCGTCGCCCGATCGAGATCGGCAAGACGTCTTTCCGCCTCGGCCGAAAACGCTCCGCCGGGCCATTTCGATTGCAGCGCCTCGTACTGCGCCCGCGCTTGGTCCAGCTCGTTTTGCGACTCGAATGCTTCGCCCAGTCCGAACGTGGCCCGCTCGGCGAGCAACGACCCGCTGGGGGCGTTTTGCAGCACGTATTCATACGCCTCGACCGCGTCGGTCAAAGCCTGTTGGCCTTCGGCCCGATCCTCGAACAGCAAATTGACGCCTTCGGAGAGCCGGCGATCGCCCAGCGTCGCACGCGCCCAGAGTCCGGCGGGCGATTTGGGATTGGCGTCGGCCAGGTCGCGCAACTCGTCAACCGTTTCCTGCGTGCGAGCCTGGAAGTATTGATCCCAGCCCTGTTCGAGCTTCGCTTCCGATTTTCGCGACCAGTAGATCGCGGCGAAGACCAGCACGATCGCGGCCAAGACCGTGGCCCAAATCGCCGTCGAATAAGGCTTTAGCTCTTCGAGCTTGTCGCCGATCCAGTCGGCGAGATCATTCGTGGCCAGCTCGTGCCGGCGTTCGGTCTTCATGAATAGCCTTGCCTGTTTGCAATTCTCGTCTTGGGCAAACCGCAAGTATACGACCGTCGCCCCAAACTCGTCAAGGTCTACAACTTACGGCGCGAAAGCGAGATTCCAGGCAGACGCGGTTTCTGCAACGCCCCCGCGAGCCCGCTGCTACGAAAGCGTGCCTTTGACGAGATCTTTTTCGATCGTGCCCTGGAACTTCAGCGACAGCGCTTCTTCCCCCGCGCCCAGGCTGAATTCGAACGAGAGCGACGAACCCTGGCGCTGCGCCCGCTCGATCGGGGCGGCCTCGCCGTCGGGGGCGACTAATGTGCCGCTGAGCTGTCCGTTGCGATCGATGAGCTTCAGGCTCGATTCGAATTCGTCTCCCTCGCCGGACGCCACGATCAGGCGAAAGACGTTCGTCGTTTCGCGCTGGGCGGCGGCTGCGGCCGGCGCCGGCTTGGCCGCCGCCACTTTCACGCTGTCCGAAGGAGAAGGCGTCGACTCCTTCTCGGTCTTGTCGTCATCCCAATCCAGAATTTTCGCCGCTTTGTCGCTCTCGCCTTTCTGCAATTGCTCGAGCACGTTGAGGACCGAAGCGTTCTTCGACAGTTCGCGCGAAATCCGCTCCAGCGTGGCGGCCGGAATCGTCGTGCCGTAGGGGCCGGGACCGCTATCGAGCAGCTTGCCTTTCTGGTTGAACACGGCCCAGTAAATGGTTCGAGCATGCCGCTTGGCATTGTCGCGAATCTTGTTCGCATCGCGGCCTTTGGTGCGGTTGCCGTTGATGCGAAACAGATTGGCGCGTTCGAACGTGATCGTCAGCACGTTCCAATCCTTGCCTAACAAAAAGCTCATAAACCATCTCCTGCAACCGGTTTACCATACAGGACACACAAGACGTCTGCAATGCTGCGAGATTTTGCCGATGGGCTTTTGCGAACTATGTTTTTTGACGCCCCGCGCGATTGATCCGAACTTGGCGACGCCGGCGGCCCTGGGCCGGCCGATTTCCAGGGTGCGACGCAGGAAGTTCCTCGAAGAGCGCATTTGCGAGCTATACAAGAGCAGGGGCATCGGCTCGCATCCTCGCTTAACGAAATCGTCCCATGCTCGAGCTCTTCTCCGGCGGTGAACTGTCCTTGCCCGGCTTGCCGACAACCGTCGCCTTGGCGGCCGTGGCGACGATCGGCTACTTGATCGGGCGCCTGGCGAAGCCCGAGGCGCCTGGCGAACAGCTTCGGCTCGACCTCCAGCGCGCCCTGGGCGAAACCAGGCAATTGGAACAAATCGCCGACGACGTTCTGGAAGCGACTCGCAGTGCCTTGGCGGAGTGCCGTCGCTTTGCGGTGGCAGTCCGCACCGATTCGGGCCAACCATCGGACCGCTCTGCGCCGAACGTCTTTTCGACCCCCAGCGAGACGCCGCGTTCTCCTGCCTGAACGTTTGCAGGACCGTTTTCGGCCCTGCGGCGGCGGGTGATCTAGACTTGGGCGGCGGGGCGCTTACGTTCTCTCGAATCGCCGCCGGAATCTTCGCATGCACCAGGCCGTCTGGATCGCGGCTTCGAACTTCGCGCTCGGCGCCCTTGCGCTGCGCTTGATCCAGCTTTGCAGCGCTCGGCGCCCTTTGCGGGCGGGCGCCCTCGCGCCGGCCGATTCGCCGGCCCCGCTGCACGACGCGCCGCAAAAACTGCCGGCGACCGACGGCGACCGACCCGGCGCCGACGACGCGACGCACGACGAGTCGCCTTGGGGCCCATCGCAGAATCCAGAACTGGTTCGCGCCGCGGCGGCGGGCATGTTCGTCGCGAATCGGCGCCTGCAATCCGAATTGGCCGAAGCCCGCGACGAACTCGAGCGGCAGCGGCAACAGGTCGATTCGCTCGTGGCCGAGGCCCGGACCGATGCGCTCACCGGATTGCCCAATCGCCGCAGTTTCGACGAGGAACTGGGGCGGCGCTTCGACCAGTGGCGGCGGAACGAGGTGCCCGTCTCGTTGCTGTTGATCGACATCGACCATTTCAAGTCGATCAACGACCGCTTCGGACATCCGACGGGCGACGCCGCGCTGCGCTGGACCGCACGAATCGTCCGGGCGGCTCTGCGCGAAATGGACGTGCCCGCCCGTTACGGCGGCGAAGAGTTCGCGGCGATCTTGCCGGGCACGCGGTTGGCGGGCGCGTCGAACGTGGCCGAGCGTCTGCGGGCGACCATCGCCGCGCGGACGTTCGAGGAAAACGGCGCCCGGCTTGCCGTCACCGTCAGCATCGGAGCATCGACGGCGATGGCCAACGACACTCCCGAGGAGCTCGTCGCGCGAGCCGACGAAGCTCTCTATCAAGCCAAGCGGCACGGCCGCAATCGAGCCTTTGCCCGTGATCGGAGCGGCTGCGCGCGGATTGAATTCGATCTCAGCGTCGTCCGGCACGAGTACCGCGCGATCCAACACATCGCCCCCTATGATGGCGCCGCCGACATACCGCCCGACGCGCTGTTTCGCCCGGTCCACTGTGGCGATCTCTCGGAGAAGGGGATTTCCTTCGTCTGCGACGAGGCGCCGGAGTGCAAGACCTTCGTCGTCCGGCTCGGCGCCCCGCCCAAGGAAAGTCACATGATCGCCGCAGTCGCCAATGTCACGGCCTTGCGCGGCGAAGGGGCCCCGCGCTTTCGCGTGGGCTGCTCGTTCGTGGCCCGGTTGGACGGCGCGTGCGAGCCGCAGCAAGCCGCCGGCGAACGTGCCACGGCCTGCTGAGCGTTGTGGATTGAATCGCCTCCAACGTCCCGTTGCACCGGGGTGATATCGCCCCTGACGGGGCTGACGACGGGGCGATTATGTTAGGAGTCCAGGGGCTCGCGCCCCTGGCAACAGTCTTTCGTCCCTACGGGACTAAGGCAGATTGCCAGCGACGCTCATTTACCGTCGTCGGAAGAATGTCGGCCGGCCCACGCCGCTCCTTCGCAAAACCAGCCGCGAAGCGGCGACATAATGTAGCCAGGGGCGCGAGCCCCTGGAAAATTCTGCGTTCAAGAATGGTTGTCAGCCCCGTCAGGGGCGGAACCGAGTTGAGCTGCAGCCAGGATTGAAAAGCATCCATAACCGGCCGGAGCTAATGGCGAAGCGATTTCGGCGATGATTCGAGTCGAATCTGGCAGGTTGCTTAACCCCGGCCGCTCAGCCCGCGCGGCGATTGCTCCTCAGCGCCGATAATTCCACTCGCGCTCGGAATACTTTTCGGCGACGAGTCGCTCGGTCAGTTGCCGGGGCCAATTCTCAAGCGGCTCGTCGGCCGCCCAGGCGCCGACGATCGCGCGGCGCAAAGCGGCCGCGCCGACCGGCAGGTTCGTGACGAAATCGAGGTGCGAACGGCGGGCGCGATACTCGGGCTGCCGGGGC
>DATKRK010000082.1:0-24122 GCA_035532215.1 Pirellulales bacterium
ACGCCGAGCGTCTGGTCGTAGAGCAGTTCCAAGGCGGAGTCTTCGAAGATCGGCTGCCGGGCGCCCGCGGCCGCCAACCGGTGCTGCACGTAGCTGACGGTCTCTTCGATCGTGAACGGCCGCAGCAGACACTTGGCGCCGAGCCGTTCGTCGAACTGCGGCATCCGCTCCAGGGCCGGCAGCAGGCTCGGCTGACCGACGAGCAAGAGCGTCATCGCCGGGCGGCCGTCGACTTCGAAATTCAACAACAGCCGCAGCGCCTCGAATGTCCGGCGTCCTTCGAGCAATTGGGCGTCGTCGATCGCCACGACGGCGTGCCGGCCTTGCTGGGCGGCGCCGGTCAGGCGTTGCTGCAACCGTTGCACGCTATCGGCGACGGTCGGCGAAGGCGTCGTGGCGGGGGCCCCGAGTTCCGCCGCCAGAAAAGTCAATAGTTCGTCGGCGGGCATTTGCGGATACACCAGGTGCGTCAGCGGCTTGAAGCGATCGGGGAGCTGTTCGGCCAGCAGTCGCAAGAGCAGCGTCTTGCCGACCCCGAAACCGCCGGCCAAGAGCGCGGCGCCGCGGCGGTTCTCGATCACGTAGCGCAATTTCAGCAGCGCCGCCTGGTGCGATTCGCCCGGGTAGTAGGCCCGCGCGTCGGCGCCGTTCTCGAAGGGCTTGTGGCTGAGCTTCCAATAGGTCTCGTACATCGCTGCAACCTTTTCTGCCGGTGCAAATCGCCTTCAACCGCCGGACTGCACGAAATTCTCGACCAGATCCCAATGCCGCACGCCGCGCTCGGCCAGGCGACGCCCGATCGCCGAGTTGTCTTCGCCGCTCGCCTTTCGCATGTCGCGCACCACCAGCGCTGCGTCGATGTTCGCCTCGCGGGCGAGCATGGCGCCCTCAAACGCGTTGGGCGCCGCGGCGAGCGGCCCGGCATCGATGCAGATGAAGTCGAAGCTTTGCTGCAAAACTCGCAGCGATTCGCACAGTCGGGCCCCGCATGCCGCTAGTCGTGCGTCGTCGACTTCCGCACGCAGCGGCAGCAGCGTCAGGCGATCGGCGCCCGACTCGACCAAGGCTTCCGCGAGCGGCTGCTCGTCGGACAAGACGTCTTCCCAGCCGAGTTCGACGGCCACGCCTAATCGCAAGGCGAGTTGGGGGCGGCGAAAATCGGCGTCGACTAACACGATTTTGGCCCCGGCTCTGGTGAGCGAAAGATGCCGTGCGGCGGCCAACAACACCGTCGTGCGCCCGGCGCCCCGAGCGCTGCTGACGGCCAATAACGTGACGCTGCCATCCCTCGAGAATTGCTCGCTCCAAGCGGCGAAGCCGTCGGCCGACGATAACCGCAGCGCCTCGACCGCTTCCGGCCAGTCGAATTGTTCGACTTCCAGCGCGGCACGGACCGCGGTGGGCTGCGGCATGGGCGCCGACGCCAGCGCTGTGATTTCCGGCTCGGGCTGCGACGGCAAATCGACCGTTTCAGACGCGACGGGCGCTGCGATGGACGGCGCCGGCGGCGCCTCGTCAAGCGTTTTGGCGCCAGCCGCCGGAAAGGCGACGTGAGGCGCCGGTATCACGCGCTGTTTTTGGTAGGCCCTGATAAAGGCTTGATCGAGCGTGCTCATCGCAAACTGCCGCCCTCGGGAATGCCTTCGTCGGAACGATCCAGCGGCGCCACGTCATAGATCGCGGCGCCGCCGCGTTCGACCGCCGGCGCTTGACCGTCGTAACGCGAACTGCGGGGGCCGAGTTTCGCTTCCGAGGCGATCCGTAGCTGTTCGCCCGTTTCTCCGCCCGCCGCTTCGACCTGGTTTTCGCCTTCCGGCGCTTGGCCGAGCGGCCCGGCAAAGCCGGCGGAAGATTGAACTTCGAAATGGCGGGCGTCCGCGGCGGGCGAGATGTCGGCCGGCGGCGCCACGATCCGCGTCGCCGTCTCGGCCGGCGGTTCGGCCTCTTTCTTGACGTGCGGGGTTTTAGCGGCGGGCCGCGGCGAATCCTCCGCTTCTTTCGGCGGCAGAAACACGAAAACCGTCAACAACACGGCGAAACAACACAGCACGCAGGCCAGCCATATTTTTGGCTGCATCACAAACGCGTGCCCTTGACGCACGAGACGCCAGGCCGACGAGACATTGCGGCGCAAGGGGCCGCCTGCCGGCTGCGGCGGTGCGGCGCTCTTATCGGGCGCAGGAAACGAATCTTGCGGAACGTCGGTCAAGGCCGTCTCGGTCGTCTCCGGAGGGCTATTCGGGATTGCAAAGGTAGTCATTTCTTTAGCGGCATTGAGTTCTGCAGGGACTGAATCATGGGGCGATTCCTCCTCGACGGGGTCGCTCGAGGCGGGGTTGGTCGAGACTGGGGCGGTTGAGATTGGGTCGGTCGTCTCGGAGACGCCCGGTATCGGCTCGCTCGCGAGAGGTTCGGTCGCGCTAGGATCGGCTCCATCACTCGGCAAAGCGGGCAGGCGGATGACAACACGCGAACGGCCGCGAACGCTTGCAGAGGGCAAATCGCGAAGCGGCGCCGCTCGTGGATTCGACCGGTTTGGCTCGCGGGCGGCCGCAGACGACGCCGATGGCATGACACTCTCCCAAACCGGTTCCTAACGTGGATCAGAGGCTCTTATCGGTTCCGCTTACAACGAAATTGAGCATTATTCTGGCTTCGAGGTCTGCGGAAGGTGCGCGTGCTAGGGAATTCGGCAAGCCTCGGGCGTTTCAGACTTTATCAGCGCCCGAAGCTCGGGCGCCCGCGCTATGAAAAAGGGTGAACTTGAACCGTTTACGCATGTCTGGGATATTCAGAACGGTGGGGCGTTATCCGTAAGTCTTTGCCTGGTAAGTTGATGTCGATAGCCAATCTCAAACAAACCCGCGAACTGCTCGAAACCCTGCTGGCCGAACGGATCCTGATCCTCGATGGCGCGATGGGCACGATGGTCCACGCCTTGAAGTTCTCGGAACAGGATTTCCGCGGGACGCAGTTCGCCGGGCACTCGAAGGACCTCAAGAACTTCATCGATATCCTCTCGATCACTCAGCCCGAGGCGATCGAGGGCATCCACCGGCAATATCTGGAGGCCGGGGCCGACATCATCGAGACGAACACCTTCGGCGCCACGTCGGTGGCCATGGCCGACTTCGAACTCGAATCGCACGTTCGCGAGTTGAACCTGGCCGCCGCCCGGCTAGCTCGGCGGGCGGCCGACGACTTTACGCAGCGCACTCCCGAAAAGCCGCGCTTCGTCGCCGGTTCCATCGGGCCGACCAACCGGCAACTATCGATCGCCGGCAACGTCAACGATCCGGGCTATCGGGCGGTGACCTTCGACCAGATGGTCGAGACCTATTACGAGCAGGTCGACGCATTGATCGAAGGGGGCGTCGATCTGCTTTTGCCCGAGACGGCGTTCGACACGCTGGTGCTGAAAGCCTGCTTGTTCGCCATCGACAAGTATTTCGAAGACCACGGCGTGCGCGTGCCGGTGATGGCGTCGTTCACCATCTTTCAAGGCGGACGGACGCTTTCGGCGCAAACGATCGAGGCCTGTTGGAACTCGATCTCGCACGCCGATCTGCTCAGCGTCGGCATGAATTGCGCGCTGGGGCCCGAGCACATGCGGCCCTATGTCGAAGAGCTGTCGCAGATCGCTCCGATCTACGTGAGCTGCTATCCGAACGCCGGTTTGCCCAACGCCTTCGGCGGCTTCGACGAAACGCCCGAAATGATGGGCAAGACGCTGGCCGAATTCGCTGAGAACGGCTGGTTGAACATCGTCGGCGGCTGCTGCGGCACCACGCCACACCACATTCGCGCGATCGCCAAGGCCATGGCCGGCCGACCGCCGCGGGTGCGGCCGAAGGTCGAGCCGCTTTCGCGCTACAGCGGCCTGGAGCTGCTCACGCTGCGGCCCGAGAGCAACTTCACGATGATCGGCGAGCGGACCAATATCACAGGGTCCAAAAAATTCGCTCGCTTGATTCTCGCCGGCAACTACGAAGAAGCGATCGCCATCGCCCGCGGGCAAGTCGAAGGGGGCGCCAACATCATCGACGTCAACATGGACGAAGGGATGTTGGACGGCGAAGCGGCGATGACTCGCTTTTTGAACCTGCTGGCCGCCGAGTCGGATATTTGCCGCGTGCCGATCATGGTCGACAGCTCGAAGTGGTCGATCATCGAGGCGGGCCTCAAGTGCATCCAAGGCAAAGGCATTGTCAACTCGATCAGCCTCAAGGAGGGCGAAGAGCAGTTTCTCCATTACGCGCGGCTCGTGCGGCGCTACGGCGCGGCGGTCGTGGTGATGGCCTTCGACGAGCAAGGCCAGGCGACCACGATCGAAGGCAAGGTGCGCATCTGCCAGCGGGCCTTGAAGCTGCTGACTGAAGAAGTCGGCATGCCGGCGACCGACGTCATTTTCGATCCGAACATTCTCACCGTCGCCACAGGCATCGAAGAGCACAACCGCTACGCGATCAACTTCATCGAAGCCACGCGGCAGATCAAGCAGCTTTGCCCCGGCGCCAAGGTTTCGGGCGGCGTGAGCAATATCTCGTTCTCCTTCCGCGGCAACGACGTGGTCCGCGAGGCGATGCACGCCGCCTTCTTGTATCACGCCATCCGGGCCGGCATGGACATGGGCATCGTCAACGCCGGGCAATTGGCCGTTTATGAGGAAATTCCCAAGGACCTGCTGGAGCGGATCGAGGACGTGCTCTTCGATCGCCGCGAGGACGCCACCGAGCGGCTGGTCGAATTCGCCGAGACGGTCAAAAGCCAGGGGGGCAAAGGCGCCGCTGCGGGCCAGGAATGGCGCGCCGGCGCCGTCGAAGAGCGGCTTTCACACGCCTTGGTGCGCGGCATCGTCGACCACGTCGAAGCCGACGTCGAAGAGGCCCGGCAAAAGTATCCGACTGGGCTATCGATCATCGAAGGGCCGCTGATGGCGGGCATGCAAGTCGTCGGCGATCTGTTCGGCGCCGGTAAGATGTTCTTGCCGCAGGTCGTCAAAAGCGCCCGCGTGATGAAGAAAGCCGTGGCCTACCTGCTGCCGTTCATGGAAGCCGAAAAGGCCGCCAGCGGCCAGGTCGACGCCCCGCGCGGCAAGGTGCTGCTGGCCACGGTCAAGGGCGACGTCCACGATATCGGCAAGAACATCGTCGGCGTGGTGCTCGGCTGCAACAACTACCAGGTGATCGACCTGGGCGTGATGGTCCCTTGCGAGCGGATTCTGGAAACCGCCGTCAAGGAAGGAGTCGACCTGATCGGCCTCAGCGGGCTGATCACCCCAAGCCTCGACGAAATGGTCCACGTCGCCAAGGAAATGCAGCGTCAAGGCTTTGAAATTCCGCTTCTGATCGGCGGCGCCACGACCAGCGCCAAGCACACGGCCGTCAGGATTGCGCCATCCTACAATCGCGAAACGGTCCACGTGCTCGACGCCTCGCGCTCGGTAGGCGTCGTCGAGAACCTGTTGAACCCGAAGCTCAAAACCGAGTTCGACCAGCGGAATCGCACCGAACAGTCCAAGCTGGTCGAAGCCTATCAGCAGCGGCAGCAGGTCCATCTGGTCGGCTATGAGCAAGCCAAGGCCCAGCGGTTCGAAACCGACTGGAATACCGTACAGATCGACGCGCCCGCGTTTCTCGGCCCGCGAGTTTTGGAGGAGTTTTCGCTCGCCGAATTGGCCAAGTACATCGATTGGTCGCCGTTCTTCATGGCCTGGGAGCTGCGCGGCAAGTACCCGAAGATTTTCGACGACGAGCACGTCGGCGTCGAAGCCCGCAAGCTGTTCGACGACGCCCAGCGGCTATTGAACCAGATCATCGAGCAGAAGCTGTTGCACGCGCGAGGCGTGTACGGCTTCTGGCCCGCCAACTCGCTCGGCGACGACATCGTCTTGTTCACCGACGAATCGCGGAAGCACGAGCTGGCTCGCTTCCACACGCTACGACAGCAGTGGGAGCGAAAAGGCGTGAAGCACTACTACGCCTTGGCCGATTTCATCGCGCCGGTGGATAGCGGCCGGCGCGACTATCTCGGCGCCTTCGCCGTCACGGCCGGGCATGGCGTCGACGAACTGGCGCACAAGTTCAACGCCGACCATGACGATTACCACTCGATCATGACCAAGGCCCTGGCCGATCGCCTGGCCGAGGCCTTTGCCGAACGCTTGCACCAGATCGCCCGCAACGATTGGGGTTACGGCCGCGAAGAGCAGTTCACGAACGCGGACCTGATCGACGAAAAGTATCGCGGAATCCGCCCCGCTCCGGGTTATGGGGCCTGCCCCGATCACACGGAAAAGCGGATTCTCTTCGACTTGCTCGCCGTCGAAAAAGCCGCCGGCATCACGCTCACCGACCACTTCGCCATGTATCCGGCGTCCAGCGTGAGCGGGCTCTACTTTGCTCATCCTCTAGCGCGGTATTTTTCCGTCGATCGCATCACCCGCGACCAGGCCGAAGACTACGCGAATCGCAAAGGCATGACGCTGGCCGAAGTCGAGCGCTGGCTGGCGCCGAACTTGGGCTACGAACCGGGTTAAAAATCGGCTCATTCGGAAAATCTGCGGATCGCTTCGTCCGCTGGGAAGATGGACGCGTGCGTTTTTCAAGGCATTTCCGGGCAATGAACGAGGTGCTGATTTGCGCACCAGTTTTGGCGTGCTCGCCAACGAAGATTTCATTGCGCGGCGATGCCTAAAGAAAATCCAACTGTCATTGCTCCCCAGGCGTCGAAATCGCCCACAGATTCTGCTGACGTCCCCGATGTTCAAATATCATGGTAAAATTGCCGCGGTTGTTTTGCACACTTCGATGTGGCTCATCTGCGATGGAGGCACAACAGCGAAAGCCGCATTAACGGTCTCACGTAAGTTCGTTCTAGGAGCTAGCGATGAGTGGCGCATTGGAGAGGCTGGCATGGTTACTTGCTGGCGGCGTTATAACCTTGCTCTTTCAAATAGTTTCAGCTCGACTGAATGAAAAGCGCGGGCGGTTACGGTGGTTCAGCGTTCCGTTCAGGGGCTTCCCGGACTTTCACAAGCGATTGTTCTTTGATGGTTTGACGGCGGATGTTTGGGAATCGAGAATCCCGCCTCGTCTGCGTGATCGTTGCATCACGTTCGTCTTCTATATCGAGTCCGTGGGCCGTGGCACGATTAAGGACCTGAGAGTGACGCTTGATGCCCGGAACGGAGCCGGAATCGTTGCCCACAAATTCCTTGTCGAGAAGACCATCGTGTGTGATCGGTTGAACACCGAGACGATTGACGATAAGCGACTGATTGCAAAATGGGGCTATCTGAATCCTGGCGAGGAACTTGAGCTGCACGTGCTCGTGACAGGCATTGATGCCGCGGAGAACCTTGAGTTCGGTGTAGACGCGGAAGGAATCGAGTGTAGCGAAAGGCTGTCCATAGAGAAATCGCTTCAAGCGATTCTGCGAGTTGGGCAGGCCCCAATGACATCCGTGAACTCGACATGCGAACGGAGCGACGGAACGCTTCGACACGCGGATTCGATGGAAGCGCGATCAACGAAGTTGGAGTGAAGCCGGCACCGCGAGATAATCTGGACGCGGAAAAGGCGCCAGGAACCGAAAAGAGTCTTCAAGGCATTTCCCGGCAACGAATGAGGTGCTGATTCGCGCACCAGTTTTGACGTGCTCGCAAACGATGATTCATTGCGCGGCCATGCCTGAAAAAAACGCACGGTGACGATGCTCAACGACGAGAACCTGCCCGCAGATTCCGCCGAGGAGCCAAAAATCAAACTTTAACGTCTCGGGTAGCATGCCTTCGCCGGCGCCAGCCGTGGAAATCCCTTGCCGCTGGGCGACCTAAGCTGGTAAGTTAAATTTGGCGACGGTGTTGCGGTTTAGCGAGCAGGCCTACGTCGGCCGGTACAGACGAAGGCATGGCGCCAGAATGTACGCCTCGGAAGCGAATGCCATGACGATCGAACGATTTCGCGAGCTTCTCGACGCTCAGCCGTTTCAGCCTTTTTCGATACATCTAGCCGATGGTCGCGAAGTGCCGGTGCTGCGCCGCGAATTTATCATGGCGGCGCCCAGCGGACGCATCATTGTCGTGTGCCAGCCCGATGATTCGTTGGATTTCATCGATCTGCCGTCGGTTGCCGGCATGAAGCCAAAAACCGCCAATTAGGGAACGCGGAAATGACGATCGAACGATTTCACGAGCTTCTCGACGCACAACCGTTTCAGCCATTCACGATCCATCTTGCCGATGGCAGAGCCGTGCCGGTCGTACATCGCGAGTTTATTGCGAGTGCCCCCACGGGGCGCACGGTCGTTGTGTTCCAGCCGGACGATACGTTGAATATCATCGATTTGCTGTTGGTGACTGATTTGGAAATCAAGACTCCCAATGGTTCGGCAAGCAAACGTCGGAAGCGTTGAGGGGGGCGTGAAAAAATGAAGATCTGTTCGACGATTATTGCCGTTTGCTCTTTGCTTGCCTCGCCGCTGCTCGCCGGCGAGACGGCCGATTCGAGATCGCCGCCCGTCGGCGAAACGCAGATCGAACGCGGCTATCGGCTGCTGACGACCAAGGCCTATCTGCCGGCCGACTTCGATCAGGAAGTGTTCGACGAACTTTGGAAGTGCTGGGAGGAGCCGCTGCGGTCGCGGGCCGGAAAGACTTCGCCCGAAGAGCGGCGCAAGCTGGCCTTCTCGCGGTACGGCCTGACCGAGGCGCCGCGCCGCGCAGGGGGCGTGGCGCTGCAATACGTCGACGATGGCCAGGGGGGCTGGGTGATGAATTGCCTGGCCTGCCACGGCGGCAAAGTCGCCGGGCGGGTCGTGCCCGGCTTGCCCAATTCGCTCTACGCTTTGGAAACGCTCACCGACGACGTGCGGCAGACGAAACTGCGACTGGGCAAGACGCTGACGCACATGGACCTGGGCGGCGCCGCCATGCCGCTGGGCACGTCGATCGGCACGAGCAACGCCGTGATGTTCGGCGTCGTGCTCTTGAACTATCGCGATGCCGACCTCAACGTCCATCGCAATCGATTGCCTCCCAAGATGACGCATCACGACCACGATGCGCCGCCCTGGTGGAACATCAAGAAAAAGTCGTTCCTGTACGCCGATGGCGGCATCGCCAAAAGCCACCGCGCGCTGATGCAGTTCCTGCTGCTGCCCAAGAACGGCCCCGAAAAGTTCCGAGAGTGGGAGCAGGATTACGTCGACATCCTGGCCTGGATGGAGTCGATCCAGCCGCCCAAGTATCCGTATCACGTCGACCGGGAACTGGCCGCGCGAGGCGAGAAGGTCTTCGTGGAAAGTTGCAGTCGCTGCCACGGGACGTATGGCCCAAATAGCCGCTATCCGGAAAAGACCGTGCCGATCGACGAGGTCGACACCGATCGGGCCCGCTATGAATCGATCTCGCCCGAGTGGCGAAAGGAATACGGCAAGAGTTGGTTCGGCCACTACGGCGAAAAGCTGATCCACGAAAAGCCCGCCGGTTACGTCGCGCCGCCGCTGGATGGCATCTGGGCCTCGGCGCCCTATTTTCATAACGGTTCGGTCCCGACGTTATGGCATGTGCTGCACCCTGCCGAGCGGCCGATCATCTGGCAGCGCAACGAAGACGGCTACGATCAAAACCGAGTTGGCCTCGAAATCCAGCAATACGAGGAGTTGCCCTCCTCAGCTCGCGTCCCGGCCGAGAAGCGGCGATATTTCGACACTCGCAATTTCGGCAAGAGCGCCGCAGGACATGCGTTCCCCGACGAACTGACCGAAGAGCAGAAGCGCGCCGTGCTGGAGTATCTGAAAACGCTTTGAGGTTGCGATTCGTTGAAGATAGGGGGGCGGTCGTCCATCCTCGCCAGGTGCGCAATTTCGCCCAGACGCTGGAGCGCCTCGCCAAGTCCGACCTGCGCTTCGCCCAGCGATTGCGCAAGGCCGGCAAGCCCTTCAACGTCGTCATCACCGCCTGCATCCGAAAACTCTCACTTTCCTCAACACGATCGTCCGCAACGCACCTGCGCAGACTTTGCAAGACTTCGATTTCCGCAACCCCGCGCGAATTCGAGGGCGGCGCCCCGGCTATTTTCATGGGGTAGCATTGACGTAGTGCGTCGTCTTGTTCCTGCCAATTCTTGGCCGGCAGCCGGTTGCGGCCCATCCCGAACGGATAAAGACAATTATGCGGTGTTTTGTCGGGAGCGACGAGGCGGCGGTGGCCGGCCAAGTCAGAGAACTGCTCGTCGAACTGGGACATGCCTGCCCGATCGCCAACGTGCAGCCGCTGGATCGGGTCTGGGCCAGCCTGGGCAAAGGCAGCCTGACTTTACCGCCGACGGAACCGGTCGTATCCCGGCCGCAAGGGGCGGAAGCGTCCGCTGGGCGCCCGGCGAGCGCCGAGGTCGAGATTGTCGTCGTCGTGCTCCAGCCCAATCCAGAACGGGCTCTGGCGGCCATCCGAAATAATCGGCGGCAGACGAGCGCGCGAATTCTGCTGGTCGGCCCGACGGCCGACACCAAGCTGGTGCTGCGGGGACTGCGCGAGGGAGCGAACGAGTTTCTCGACCAGGCTGATTTGAAGACGGAACTGCCCGCCGCACTCGAGCGTCTCTCGGCCGTGTCGCCGAAAGGGCGGATTGTGGCGGCGATTTCGGCCAGCGGAGGCTGCGGGTGCAGCACGATCGCCGTTAATCTCGCCGTGGCTCTGGCAGGCACGCATGGGAGCTGCGCGATCCTGGATTTAAATCTCGAAGCTGGCGATCTGGTCACGCTGCTCGATTTGAAGCCCAGCTATTCCATCTCCGAACTGTGCCAGAACGTGCGGCGGCTCGACGCCAGCCTGCTCGAAGGCTGTTTGGTTCCGCATTCGAGCGGAGTGCAGTTGCTCGCGGCGCCGGCGCGCGTGGCCGACGCAGTACACGTGACGCAAGAGGGCATCGACGAAGTGCTGTCTCTGGTGGCCCACCGCTTTCCGTTCGTGGTCGTCGATCTGGGGGATTCGTTTCGCACCGGGCGAAATTCGTTGCTGCTGGACGCCGATCTGATTCTGCTCGTGCTGCGGCTCGATTTCACCTGCCTTCGCAATACCCGCACCGCACTGGAGTATCTGCGACATTTCGGCGTTTCGCCGGACCGGGTGCAAGTCGTCGCCAATCGCTTCGGACAGCCGAACGAAATTGCGGCGGGGGCGGCCGAGGAAGCCCTGGGCGTCAAACTGGCGCATTACGTTCCCGATGACGCCAAGACGGTGAACCGCGCCAACAACAACGGAGTGCCCGTGCTGTCGCAATCTCCGTCGTCGAAAGTATCGCGACGGATCGCTGAACTCGCGGCGCACGTCGCCGAAGCGACCCCCACGTACCGCTAAGCGAGGGCGCCCGGCCCTCCATGCCCGCTCACGTCTCGCCGGGCGAGGGCGCCCGGCCCTCCATGCGTTGCTTAGGTCTCGCCGGGCGAGGGCGCCCGGCCCTCCATGAGTTGCTTAGGTTTCGCCGGGCGAGGGCGCCCGGCCCTCCATGAGTTCGCCCTCGGCCGCCGCCGACTGTGCCAGCCGGGAACCGAACTGTGGGTTCATCGTCCACCAGTCGATGCCGATCTCGCGAGCTTTGTCTACGGAAGCGACCAACAGCCGGATCTGGATCGTCAGCAATTCGATGTCGACGAGTTTGACTTTGATGTCTCCGACGATGACGAGTCCCTTGTCCAGAATGCGTTCGAGCACGTCGGCCAGACCGGCGCTGTTCACGGCGTGCGTCACGTTTTGCTGCTTGGTCATTGCGTCCCTTTAGGCTGCTCGGTTGGATGGTCGGGCGCGGCTTTCACCAAGGCGGCCCAGCCCCCTCGATCGTCCGGACTTTCGCTTCTTCGCGCGTGCGCATCGTGACGATGCGCCGAACCCACCACGATCTTGCGTCGCACGCGGCCCGGCGAAACGCCGAACCTTTGAGCGACGACGTCAAGTTTCTCGAAGTCTTGATGTTCATCGCGTCTCCTTTCGGCTTGGCTGGTTCTCGTCATTCGGAGTGACCTTCGGCGGAGACCCGGCCGAGCCCCCGGCATCGCAGGCAATTCAGCCCGCTGGAGGCGTCGAACCCCAGGCCGCTGCAGACCGGGCACACGCAAGTCGGCCCGGCTGGCGGCTCGACGACGCCCGTCCCGTCGCAGACTGGGCATGTGAACGTCTTGTGGCTGCCCGTGCCGTGGCAATAGGCGCAGGTCACGTGGGGGACCGGCACGCTCACGAAGCCTTCGCCCTGGCAAACCACGCACAGGGATTGCTCGGAAAGCTGGTTGTACGGATCGGTGCCCCTGCCTTGACAGAACGCACAGCGGATTTTCTCACGGACGATCGTCGGCGTAGCCATCGTTCGGTCTCCTCAAATCAGTTTGCCTAACGGGCCCAGATCCAGGTTCAAATCTTCGTCTTCCAAGCCAAACTCTCGTTTGAGACGCTGCATTTGCTCGGACAGTTGCAGAAACGCGGCGCCCAGCCGTTCCACTTCCTCGTCGCTCAGCGATCCGGCCTCGACGCGGCGGATGGCCTGCCGTTCGAGCAATTCGCGAATCAACTCGATGAGCGTCAAAACGAGCTTGGCCAGCCCGTTTTTCGCGTCAGTCGAGTTGAGCGAGATGCGCGGGGCCTGCCGCGGCGCGGCGGGTTCGACGTGCTGAAAGGTGCGAACGAAATCATCCAATGCTTGCGAATCGGCCCGAGGCGCTGCGGCGACCGTCATGTCTTCGCTCCCAGCGGCGAAACGCCGCTATTGAAAGGGCCGGGCTGTCGGGCGGACTCGACCGAGGTCAGCACCAATTGCAGCCCCAGATAAATCAAATCGATGTTGGCGACCGAGATCATCACTTCGCCCGCCACCACCACGCCCTGATTGAGCACGCGATCCAGCGTTTCGCACAGCGAAATGTGTTCCGCGTCTGACAGTTCGGCGCCCGGCAACTGATTCATGGCTTCCTCGTCAGAGCAAACGCTCGTATAGGCTGCGCGCCTGACGAAGTTCGCCGGCGTCTTCGTGGCTCTTGGCGATCTCCAACAATCGCTCGAGCGCGTCGTATGCCTCGGGGGCGCCGGCATGCTCTTCGGCCAATTCGAAATAAATCGACATCGCCTGGTGGATCGAATTTTCCGCCCGATACATGTCGGCGAGGTTCAGCAACTTGCTCAACAGCGGCGTGGGTGGAGGGGACGCGGGCGGAGGGGACGCGGACGAATCGATCCTGGGCGCAGCAGCGCCCTCGGCCGGCCGGGACGGGGCGGCAAGAGGAACCTCCGCCGCCTGAACCGCGAGGGTCGCGGGCGCCGCCGCGTTTTGAACTTGGGTGGCGGCCTCATGACGGTCATGGGCCGACGCGTGCGAATGATGCTTGTCGCCGCTCATCTGATTCTCCTGGGCTGGCAGGCGAGACGCCCCGCGCCGTGGTGCTAATCGTAGGCCGCGTCGCCGGCGGTTTCCTCGCTGTCCTCGTCGTCCTCGTCGTCCTCGTCGTCATCGTCCGCGACGTCTTCGTCTTCAGCGACGCCGTCCGCACGATCGCGAGCGTCAATTTGTTCCAGCCGCTCGAGCAATTCCCGCTCGCTGCGATCGAACTCCTCCTCGGTCACCTGGCCGGTCTCCAACAGCACGTACATTTCGCTCAGTTGGTTGCGGATCGATTCGGCCTCGTGAGCAATTTCTTCTTGGGCCGCGTTATAGATATTGCGAAACACCGACATCAGGCCGCGGGCCGGGGCCAGCAAAAGATCATCGAGCAAGAACATGGCGGTTCCTCGGTTCAGATGTCCAAATTCAAGTCGACGAAATTGTGCGGCAGCCAGGGACCGTTGAAATCGAACGAGAAGTGGTTGTCGAACCGGCGCGCGGCTTCGACGACGCCGTCCTCGAACTCCTGCTGGGCCTTCTCGCCGATCAAAAAGGCCAGGTTCATGATTTCCTGTTCGTTGCGCGGCTTGTTTTCCTTGACCTCGAAGCTGCGGGTCTGCAGGGCCTGGGTTACGATCTGGGTGCAGGCGGCCCGCTGTTCGCCGAGCAGGCGGTCGAACGTGCGGCCGAGTTCGATCATCTCGTCTTTCGTCGGTTGCCGGCCGCGGAACAACTGGTCGCGCAGCTCTCGCAAATCGTCTTGCGTTTCGACGAAGTATTCGAAGATGTTCGGCACGTCCCAGCACGCGCGCAACCCCATTTCGACTTTGCCGGCCACTCGACGAATCTGTTCGATGAACTCTTCGCGGTTGCGGACCAAGATGTCGCGCGCCGCGTCCGGACTATCGGCCACCAGCCCGAACGCCACCGGCAACACGACGAACTCCTGCCGCAGCCGTTTGAGCGCCTCGTGGTGGGCGGCCAGGCGGCGGCGTTCGGGGCGAAGCTTGCCGCCTGGCGCCTCGCTGACCACCGCCGCAACACGGCCGTCGCTCAGCGCGCGGACTGCGGCGCCGTCGATGCCGGTCCAATCGAAGCGGCGGTCCTGGTCGCACTCGATCACGGCATACAAGTATTGGCCTCGCGCCGTCTTGGTCGCCGATGGGTCGGAAGCAGTCGCAAGCATCCTGGAATCTCCTGGGCGTTAATAATTGAGTTCTCGAACAAAGACCCCGCCGGGCGGTTCGGCCGCGGGCCGAGGCAGGCTCGGGCCCGGCGGCGCCTGTTCGGCGATCGAGCGGAGCCAGTTTTCTTTCTCGCCGATTTCGGCCAGCCGGGCGTCGATCTCGCCGTGGCGTTCCAAGAGCCGGCGCAACTCGTGTTTCAATCGCGTGCGCTCGTGGGCCAGCGAAGCGAGTTCGAGCAGCGCGCCGCCGGCGGTGCGGGCGCGGCGTCGATCGAGCAGTACGCCGAGCGTTTTGATGTTTCGCGTGGTCTTGCGTTCGCCCTTCACGGTTTGGTCCTCCTCGCGACAAATCGGTCTCGGTTCAGGTGATCGACGCCAGCGCGTGCCCATTGGCGCCGTTCGGCCGGCTGCGCGGCGAGCAAACCTGGTCGATAATCTCGTCGAGTCGGTCGAGATCGAGCGCCTCGCCATGCCGGGTGATTTTGACCGTGTCGGTGCAAAGCACGTCGCGGCACGTCTCGCGGAAGATCGCGTCGCCGCCTTCGGCGCTGGCGCCTCGCAGGGCGACGATCTTGGCGATCATGATGCAGGCCCGAATCGTCGGCCGGTGGTGGTTGACGCCCAGGCTGCGGAAACGGCGAACGATTTCGACGATCCGGGCCACGGCTTCTTCGGGCAACCCGCTCTTGGCGGCGGTGATCGCGGCTTCCGTCTGTGGATCGTGGTGGCCGAGCTTGATCGTAATCATGCGGTCGAGCAAGGCGTCTTGCGTCTTGTGGACGCCCGCATACTCTTCCGGATTGCTCGTGAACACGGCGGCGAAATCGCTGTGGACCTGCATCTGGTTCTCGCAACTGCGACCGCTGGGCAGTTCCAACAATCGCTCCTCGAGGATGCTCAGCAGCACGTTGTTGGCCTCCGGCCGCGAGCGATTGAATTCGTCGTAGATCAGCGTAAATCCGAATTTGCAGGCCGTCGTCAGCCGGTTGTCGACCCAGACCTTGGAGAAGTTCTCTTCCTGCTTGACCACCGAATGGATGAAGTTGTCGACGACTCGGGTGGCGCGGTAGCCGTTCTGGCCCCCGATGAGGTCGGAACTGCCGAACTCGTCGTCGCCGTGAATCAGGATCACGGGCCGACCCAGCGCTGCCGCAATGTGCAACGCCAGCGTGGTCTTGCCCGTGCCGGCCGGACCGCTGAAATGGACTGGGTAGCCGGTCTTGAGGTAACACATGGCGCGGTCGGTCAGGGCGCGGACGTACGCGGTTTCGACGAAATTGGGCTTCTGTTTCGGCAGCAGCACGGTCAGCGGTTCTGTGCTCACGGGTTCAATTCTCCTCGATGCGAACGCGGTTGACGGATCAGCCCCCAGGGGCGGCGGCTGGCGCCTCATCGGCGCGCAAGCACGCCGCCCCTTTCGACCGCTGGTTCATTGTTCGTGCTTACCTGCGTGTTCCCGGCCTTTCCCGTGCTTACGCCGGGCGGCCTTGCCGTCTTCGTGGCCGTGCCAGATGCGGCCGGCTTCCTGAAGGTCCTTGGCCAAGGCTTGCCGCGCTTCTTCGAAGCCGTGAAGCATGCGGTCCAGATGTTCGTGACGGGTTTCGCGGCAAGTTTCCAGGGTTTGCCGGAGGCGTTCTTGCAGTTCGCGGAAGCGTTTGCCGATCTGCTCGCGCGTCTCGGCGACTTGTTGCACTTGTTCCTGGCGTTCCTTGCTCAGGGTCGAGCGAACTTGCGTCGCCATTGCGTCGTGCTCGCGACCGAGGCGTTGCAAGAGCTCTTCGGCGCTGGATAACAGATGCTCGGTCTCGGTACGCAGCGAGTCCAGCGTCTCGGTCCGCGCGTGCGCGCTGACGGCAATCTGTTCGGTCAGGGCCTTCATGTTTTCGGTGAACGTGGCCATTCGAAATTCTCCCCAGGGTTCGGCTCGATAAATGTTTTGCTCGCAAATTCCCTTCCTTGTGCTTCCACCGAGAGGGAACCCGAAAAGGCGCCCTCTCGGATGGAAAGCACACGCCCCGTTCTGCCCCGACGCGTTAGGCGGGCTGAGCCGCGGTGGCGGTCAGGCCGATGGCCTCGGCGTACTTCAAGTACGTCTCGACCGACGCGACGACTACGCGAGCTTCGATCGAGAGCAACTCGATGCCGACCAGCGACACCTTGGCCCAGGCATCGATCACGATGCCCTTGTCCAGGATGCGGTCGACGACCTCGGCCAAGCTCGAGCTGTCCGTAGACTTCATCACCTTTGCCATGACACCATCTCCTCTCAAAGCAAGACACATCTTTCGTCAAAACGTCAACGAGACGTAATGACTGCAGTCATGGAAGCGGACTCAATGCGAAGGCCGTGCCGCGCCCGGTTGCCGTTTTCTCAGGGCCTCTCTAATTGCTTGTACGACAGGAGTTGTGTTCGCAAGTCATCCAGCGCCCCAGCGCCCGATGGTTGCGAGCCTTGCGTCCGCACGGGCGCCGCTTACCTGCTTGAGACTCGAATTCCCTGCTTGCGCCCACGTTGCAGCCCCATTCATGCGCCGAGAAGTGCAGCGGGAGACGGCGTCGCCTCGGCGCCGCTCAACGCGACAAAGTGATAAGCGGGCCAAGGACCGGTCAGCAGCAGCTTGTCGGAACACGTTGCTTGCAAACTGCGAAACTTCTTGTGGAAGCGAGGCTGGTGCTTGCGGCGCACGAGAAACGAGAGCGACGCGATCGAGCCGGCTTCGGCGGCGGCGGACTGGCAGCGTACGTACAGCCCCTCGAATGCCGCGCGAAAGTTTTCAGCGACGGCTTCCGCGAGTTGGCGGCGCGCGTCGCGCCGAGCATACCATTGGCGCCGGTCGGAGAGGTATCGCCCCCCCGCTCCCTCGGCCGTCAAGAAGGCGGATTCGCACGACTGCCGCAACTCGACTCCCTCTGGCAAGGGTTCGGAAACGCCTGACAGAATCCGCAGTCCAAACTCGTCGCAGCCTGCAATCTCGTCGAGTAGCGTGAGAAAATCGTCCTGACGAGCCCGCAGCAGATTGCGGATCGCCGCTTCGTCCGCCAATTGGCAGCCAAAGCGCATGGGCGCGAAAGGACCGCGACGGTGCAACTGTTCGATGACCCGGGCGTAGGTCAGCAGGTAAGCCGTCGAAGGGCTTGCCTCGGGAAGGATAGTGGCGGAATAAGCGGCGGCCAATTCGTCCTGCCGCAGCACGTTCGTCGAGCAACCGGCCGGACCTGCCGGCAACGGCCTGTCCCAGCCGCTTGAGGCGAGCCCAACGCCATAGACCAGTCGGTTCATCCGATCGCCTCTTCCAACGAAGGGCAGAAACTGAATGGCGGCCAGGGGCCGGTGCGCTCCAGCGTCAACCCGCGCTCAAGATAGCAGGCGCCAACGGCTTCCACGCGGGCGTGGAACTCGTCGACTCGCTGCTCGGGCACGAGGAACGCCAAATTCAGCGACATCTCGTCCGTCTTGCCGGTGAGCTGAGCGGGCTGCGGCTTCAATGTCCGCGATTCGACGGCGACGTCTTTGAGAGCGTCAAGTATTTCGGCTGCGACCGTTCGCGCCCATTGTCTCGCTTCTCGCTCGGCGGCGGCATGCAGTTGCTTCTGCTGGAAGTAGCGTTTTCCTGGCGACACGGCGAGCTCCGGCCGGCAAGCGTTCAATCCAGGCTCCGCCTCGAGCCGCCAGGCCGCGGCCGCTTTCATCGAGAGAAAGCCCTTGACGGCCCACTCCTGCTTTTCGGCCGCGTACGCCAAAAATCGATCGATCTGCGTCGCTTGCGTCTCCATCACGGTTTGCACGGCCGACGGCGACGAAAACAGCGCCCCGAAGCGCACTGGCAAAACGGGAGATCTCGCCATGACTTCTTCGATCACGGCCTGGTGCCGGCAAACACGCGGAATCAGCCACTCGGGATCGGGGGCGCGATCCGTCGCCGCGGCGGGGCTAAACTCCTCGACGCGCGCCTGGCTGCATACGGCCGCAAGATTCGCGGCACAGATCGCCGCCACTCCTGGACGTCCGTCGACGCCAGGCGACGTTAATCCGCCCGCGGCGTTCGGGCGGGCGAAACAATACAGGTAAGTTCCCTCGTCGACAGCCACCGCTGGCCTCCTGGAGTCAAGCGCGTCGCCGGCCGGCGACGCCCTCAAGGTCAGTCTCCCATCTGTTTCTGCGCGCGGACTTCCGACAGGGCCTGCTCCAGGTGCGATCGGCCGATCAAAAGCGGCTGCTCGGTCGCGGCGGTTTCGCCGCGCGCGATCGCCTCGCGGATCAGTTGCAGCGCCGCGCGCCGGCAGACGGCTTGCACGTCGGCGCCGCTGAACCCTTCGCTCTTGTCGGCCAACTCGTCCAAGTTGATCTCCTCGGCCGCCGGCTTGCCGTGCAGTCCGATCGCGAAGATCTCGCGGCGATCGTCGCGGCTCGGCGGCGGAATCTCCAACTGCACGTCAAATCGTCCAGGGCGCAGCAGCGCGGGATCGAGAATGTCGGCGCGGTTCGTGGCCCCGAGCACCAGCACTCCGGTCAACTCTTCGACGCCGTCCAACTCGGCCAGGAACTGCCCGATCACGCGCTCCGTGACGTGCGAATCGGCGCCGCCTCCGCCCCGTTCAGGAACCAGCGCGTCGAGTTCGTCGAAAAAGATGATGCACGGGGCGGCCTGCCGGGCCTTGCGGAAGATCTCGCGGACCCCTTTTTCCGATTCCCCCACGTATTTCGACAGCAGCGACGGCCCTTTGACCGAAATGAAATTGACCTCGGTCTGGCTGGCGACGGCCTTGGCCAACAGCGTTTTGCCGCAGCCCGGCGGGCCCGACAGCAAAATGCCCTTCGGCGGACTGACGCCCGCCTGGGCGAACAACTCGGGGTGTCTCAGCGGCCACTCGACCGCCTCGATCAACTGTTGCTTCACCGCGCTCAAGCCGCCCACCTCGTCCCAGCGCACTTCGGGAACTTCGATGAACACCTCGCGAATGGCCGACGGCTCGACTTCGTGCAACGCCTGCAAGAAATCAGCCATGCGCACCTCGAGTTTTTGCAGCGCTTCGTAGGGAATCTGGGCCGCGGCAAAGTCGATTTCGGGCATGATCGTGCGCAGCCGGATCATCGCCGCCTCGCGGCACAACGCTTCCAGGTCGGCGCCGACGAAACCGTGCGTGATGCCCGCCAGGTGAGGCATGTCGACGTCGGAAGCCAGCGGCATGCCGCGGCTGTGAATATCGAGGACCTCCTGGCGTCCGTCGCGGTCGGGAATCGAGATCGCGATCTCGCGGTCGAAGCGCCCCGGGCGGCGCAGCGCCGGATCGAGCATGTTGGGCAGGTTCGTGGCGGCCAACACCATCACGTGCTGCCGCCGGGCCAGGCCGTCCATCAGCGAGAGCAATTGGGCCACCACCCGCTTCTCGACTTCGCCGACGACGTTTTCACGCCGCGGAGCGATGCTGTCGATCTCGTCGATGAAGATGATGCTCGGCGCCTGGCGGGCCGCCTCCTCGAAAATCTTTCGCAGGTGCTGCTCCGATTCGCCGTAGAACTTGTGAATGATCTCCGGGCCGTTGACGACGAAAAACTTGGCGTCGGTTTCGTGGGCCACGGCGCGGGCGATCAGCGTTTTGCCGCAGCCCGGCGGACCGTAGAGCAAGACGCCTTTGGGAGCGTCGATTCCCAGCCGCTCGAAGACTTCGGGATAGCGCAGCGGCAGCTCGATCGTCTCGCGAATCCGCCGCAGCTCGCGCTTCAAGCCGCCGATGTCTTCGTAGGTCAACGCGCGGGGCGCCTCCGGCTGGCGCGCCTTGGCTTTGCCCACTTCGAGCGTGGTGGCGGGCTTGATGACGACCGGGCCGGCCGGCGACGTCGAAGCGACTTTGAAGTCGGCCGATCGCGAGCCGAACAACGTGGCCCGGATCAGGTCGCCTTCGCCCACCGGAAGCCCGTCGAGCAGACTGCCGATGTACTGCAAGTCGCGCTCGCGCGGCACGATGGTCATCGGCGACAGCACCACGCGCTGCGCAGCGCGCGGGCTGATCTTGCGGACTTCGACGAGCTGATCGAGCCCGGCCCCGCAATTGTCGCGCATCACGCCGTCGATCTGGATGCGGGATTGACCGCGGTGTTCCTTGAACGCCGGCATCGCCTTCCCGATCGTTTTCCGCTTGCCGGCGATTTCGACGAAATCGCCGATTTGCAGTCCCAGGCGTTCCATGTCGGCGGGGTCGATGCGCGCCAGCCCCCGCCCCGCGTCTTTGGGCAAGGCCTCGAAGACTTTCAGTTTTTCGATCGTCGCCTTATCAGGCATCTTCGTTCGCCTTGTGTTTTGTGCCAGCAAAACGCACTTCCAGCACGCCGTTTCGACATTTCGAGGTCATCGACCGCCCCACCGCGGCTTCGGGTAACAGCACCTCCTTGCGATATTTCTTGTCGCGAGAACTGGCCGAGATGACGAGAATGTCTTCGTGCATCTCCAAATGAACGTCTTGGGCGCCGACGCCGGGCATCTCGGCCACGATCAGGATTTCGTCGTCTTCCTCGAACACGTCGACCATCGGCTCGCGCACTTCGTGGACGACAGGCTTGCCGGTTTTTTCATCCGCGCGGACGTTGCCGAACGGCTCGACCTTGACCGCGTCGCGCTCGCCGCCGAGCCCGGTGCGGATCGTGACGCCGTAGACGCCGCGCACCCGGCCCGTCGGCTCGATGCCGCGGATCTCGCCCGTTCGCTTGAGTTCTTCGCCTTTTTCGGCCAGTTCGCCCAGCTTCTCAATCAGGTTGACCAGTCCGCCCAGGAACCCTCCCTCGCCCTGCGGCTTGCGTTCCATGCGGCGTTTCGTGGCATGTTTTCGGGTCATAACGAACTCCTCCTTTCAAAAGAGACGATCATTTCAGGCTGGCGCTTTCTTCTTTTCCGTTCAACAAGAACGTAATCCCGTATAGCCTGGCTTTCGTGCGCAGCGTCTTATAGTCGATTTGCAGCAGTCGGGCGGCCTCGGCTTTGTTGCCTCCCGTTTGCTGCAAAACACGCGTCAAGATTTCTCGTTCGGCCTCGACGACCTTTCTTCTGACGAGCGTCTTCAGGGCCATGGGCTCTGCACTTCGCTCGTCGGACGCCGACGCACGACGTTCGCGCGCCGCGCATAGGGCGATCGGACCGAGATGCTCGACGTGAATCTGGGCGTCGGCCAAAAGCACGGCCCGACGAATCAGGTTTCGCAATTCGCGAACGTTGCCCGGCCACGAATGCTGCTCGAGCGCCTCGACGGCTTCGGCGGAAATCACTTGCGGGCTCTTGCGCAACTCTTCGCACGTCTGGCGCATGAAGCGCTCGGCCAGGTACAGGATGTCTTCCGCTCGTTCGCGCAAGGGCGCGATCTCGATGCTGAATTCGTTCAGCCGGTGATAGAGGTCTTGACGAAAGCGCCCGGCGGCGGCCATGGCGGGCAGGTTCTGGTTGGTGGCGGCGATGACGCGGACGTCGAAATTGACGTAACGGCTGCCGCCCAGCGGGCACGCTTGCCGCTCTTGCATCACGCGCAGCACCTTGGTCTGCACGCCCAGCGGCAAGTTCTGAATTTCGTCGAGAAACACCGTCCCGCCCGAGGCCGCGACGAACTTGCCCTCGCGGCTCCGGTCGGCGCCGGTAAAGGCGCCCTTTTCGTGGCCGAACAATTCGCTCTCGATCAGGCTCGGCTGCACCGCGCCGCAATCGATCGCCACGAAAGCCCCGCTCGCTCGACGACTGCGGACATGGATTTCTCTCGCCGCCAATTCCTTGCCCGAGCCGGTTTCGCCGCTGATGATGACGGTAAAGTCGGTCGGCGCCACGCGATCGATGTCGGCAATCAACCTGCGCACCGCATCGCTCGATCCCATCTTCTCCAGCAAAGGATCCGCTGCGGCGACCAGTGCCGCCCGGGCCTCGCTGGCCGGGCGACTGGCGGACCGCTCGGGCAGCGCAGCGCGGATCGCGGCGATCAACTCCTGCCGGCGGCAGGGTTTTGCCAAGTAGCGACAGCCGTTGTCTTCGATGGCTGCGGCGGCCGAATTGGCGGCGCCGCGGTCGGCAAGCACGATAAACGGAGTCGCAGAATCGAGCTTTCTGGCGTCGCTGAGCGCGGTCCCGGCGTCGCGGCGGAGGCTCAAGAGCACGACGTCGGGCGTCGCCTGCTTGAACAGCCGAAGACTCATTTCCCCGCCGTCGGCTTCGATGACGTGGAATCCCTCCTGTTCCAAGAGGCCGCACAGCGCGGTGCGCGTGTTTCGATCGTCGTCCACAACCAGGACGCGGGGTTTAAGCGGGGGCGTGCCATTCATGTCAAACGAACTCGTGGGGGCGTCAATCGGTCCTACGCATGTCTCTCTTGGGCGGCAATCCTCGGGCTCCTTCGCAACAGGTTTCCAACTCGAAGCAAGACGCTAGCGCCGGCCCGAGTTTTTCCCAACCGCCCCCGGCGCTACTTCGAGCTTCGTCACTTCGATGTCGGGCGCCAGGCGACCATCGAGCGAGTGCAGCAAGCCGAGAAACGCCAAACCGGTCTCGCCCGGCAGCAGCGTCTCATCGATCCGCCGGGCGACGAAAGCGTCGCGCCGTTTCAAAATGCGGTCGCTGGCCTCGCGCTGCTCAGGCGTCGCGACGGTCCTTGAGGCGGCGGCCAGGATCGCGTGCCGCGAGAATTCATATTCCTCGAGCAACAGCTCGGGCGACTCGGTTCCCATGATGCGGGCGCCTCGCGCCATCAGCCTCAGCAGCAGTTGGTGATTGCGGCTGCCGACTTCTGCGAGATCGCGAACGATCTCCTCTTCTCGGCCGCAGCAGGCCAGGCCGTCCTGGTAAAGCCGCACTCGCGAGTAGTCGAGGTCGAGTCGTTCGATCTCCTGGCCGATATTCGTCCACATCGTTTCGATCACCTTCTGCCCTCGCTGCCATTGCCTCGGTCCGGTGCGCCGTACGTGAAGCCGCCGCACCGACTCCCTGAGGCTGCCCAAATCCTCCTGAGTGTGGATGATCGGAACCCAGATCAATCGCCTTGACGTCATGCCGTGCATCGATCGCTTGCTCCGAACCTCTGTCCGAGAAAAGAATGGCTCTCGATGTTTTGCTTGTCAAAGTGAGCGGAATTGACATGCCGCGAACGCTCGCAGAGCCACGGTACGCAACTGGCTGACCTTGCCCCGGTTTTGCGCTGTACGCTTGCGCATCGGGCCGTGCGTCGCCGCACATTGCGAAAACCGCCAATCGAGTTCGTCTCGGCCGGCGGCGCCGGCGAGCGCGACTGCGTCGCTCTGTTTCCGTAGGGCATGTTGCAGAAACTGTAGGGAACGCCCTCCGTGGCAATCCGTGAACTCTCAGAAATCGCGTCGATTCACGCGTCTCGGAACGCCACGGAGGGCGTTCCCTACAGAACCAACCGCGCGAACCGATTCTTACGCCCGCGCCGCGTCGATGCTGGCGATTGACCTTGAGCCAAAATCGCAATTTCAGTACAAGGCCGCTTCTTCACCTTTTCCGGCGAGATTTCCGCCTTTCTTTTACGGAGCATCCGCTTTCAGGAGGCTCGGCGATGATGGTGCGCGCAGCAATTCTGGCAATGAT
>DATKRK010000083.1:0-79578 GCA_035532215.1 Pirellulales bacterium
CAAAACGCGTCGGGAATCTGGTGAAACTTTGATGATGGTCGGTTGGCCATTTTGCACCTCCATGCAGTTCGAGAAATGATCTCCTCTACCTGTATTACGGATGCTAGCGGCCATGCAGTTCGGTTCTCGGATAGGCTCTAATGTATTACGCCTCAGCTCTCGCGGCCGCCTCGTTCCCTTCGACGGAACCCCGGGGCGCTCGCGCGGCCGGAGCCAGGTGCGGCCGCATGTTATGCGGCGCTCGGCCGGAGGGCCTTGAGCTTTGTCACAATGTACTCGGCTTTTTCGCGGTTGAACGTCTCTACGCGACCGCTCATGAGGAAGCACTCGACCAGACCGACAACGAACGGCAAATATGTCCAACAGAAAAGTAGATATAAGACGCCCAGTCCCACGCGCCCCATGTAGAAATGGTGAGCCCCGAACAAGCCAAGAAACAGCGCGAGGAGAACACCGGTTGTTCCGCTCTTTCGGACCGCAAAGTACTCGTTTTGGAACATGAGCCGTTCGTGATCGGTGAGGTCCTTCAGGAGGATGATGTCGTCGAGCATGTGTGCTCCTTTCGTTGTTTCGCCTCATTCTCGTCCGGAATAACTCGTTTATAGAAAGTTTCTGCCCATCACCTGCAGGCCGCAGATCTGCGGCCTGACGCGAAGGCAGTGGCTTGCGGCAAGTCGCATCGTATCAATCGGTTGTCTCGTTGTCACGTTCTTGTCCGGCGTGATAGGCCGTTTCTGCCTGGCGCTCATCGGGCCGGCGAGGCAGCCCGTCGGCCGGGCTGCGGACGCCGAGGGCGCCCCGGTTCGAAACGTGCGCGTAGATCATGGTCGAGCGAACGCCGTTGTGGCCCGGCAGTTCCTGCACGGTGCGGTCGTGCTCTTGCAAGGCGCGGCCCGGCTGAGGGTCGAGGAGGGCGAAATCGAAATGCGGCCGGGCTCGTTCCTCCATATCCCCTCCCAGCGGCGGCATCGAGTAGAATGGACGACGCCCGACGAACCGACGATCTGGCTGGCAATTCACTACGGAGACGAAACCCCATGAAAACGATGGCTGCGTTGTTGCTCCTCGGCGCCTCGACTCTCGCCGCGCCTTGCGCTGCAAACTGCCAAGGCGCCGAACCGAAAGTCGCCCGCGACATTCCCTACGCCGAACCGAAGACCGAGCGGCAAACGCTCGATATCCATGCACCGCCGGAAGGCAAAGGCCATCCGGTCGTGTTCTGGATTCACGGCGGCGGCTGGCAGATGGGCGACAAGACCGGCGTGAAGCACAAACCACAGGCGTTCGTCGACCGAGGGTTCGTGTTCGTCTCGACCAACTATCGCCTGCTGCCGAAGGTGGAGATGGAAACCATCTTTCGCGACGTGGCCAAGTCGCTCGGCTGGGTCCACAAGCACATCGCCGAGTATGGCGGCGACCCGAATCGCATCCTGGTGATGGGCCATTCCGCCGGAGCCCAACTTGCGGCGCTGATGTGTACCGACGATCGCTATCTGAAGGCCGAAGGCGTGCCGTTCAGCGTGCTGGCGGGCTGCGTGCCGGTCGACGGCGACACCTACGACGTGCCGGCGATCATCGAAACGGCCGAGACGCGGCGCCGCGTCCACGGCCAGCCGCAGGCCAAGTTCGGCCATCGCGAAAAGTTCGGCATCACTCCTGAAAAGCACCGCGACTACTCGGCCGTCGCGCACGTGGCGCCGAACAAGGGCATTCCGCCGTTTCTGCTGCTGTACGTCGCCGACCATCCCGACACCACCGCGCAAGCCCAGCGTCTCGGCGCCGCGCTCAAAGGCGCCGGCATCCCCGTCACGCTGTTCGGCGCCCGAGAGACGCACCACGTGCGGCTCAACGACAACCTCGGGCTGCCCGACGATCCTGCGACGAAGGCGCTGTGGGAGTTCGTGGACAAAGCATTGAAAAAGTGAGCAAGGTAGGGTGGGGCGATAGCCCCACGCGCTTTTGCCGCGCGAAACGAACGCGTGGGGCTATCGCCCCACCCTACCTGACTCGCGCCAGGGCTTCGAGCCATGCCGAACGTCCGCTCTACTAAATTGCAACGAGCGCTGACACTGCTGGCGGGGCTATTAATCCTTAAAGTCACCGCCGCGGTGGTGCTGGGCTACCGCAATTACTTTCCCCCCGATTTCAATGCCGATTTTCTACGAGGGCGGGAGGGCTATTTCTTTGCCGGTTACCAGTGGCCGTTCTACGCGCACATCGCGTCGGGCCCCGTCTCGCTCGTGCTGGGCACGCTGCTCGTCAGCGAGCGATTCCGGATGCGGTTTGCGAAGTGGCATCGCCGGCTGGGGCGGCTTCAAGTCGCGTCGATCCTGCTGTTGGTGGCGCCCAGCGGGTTGTGGATGGCTTATTACGCTCAGGCAGGCGCCGCAGCAGCCGCCTCCTTCGCGCTGTTGGCGATTCTGACGGCAAGCTGCGCCGCACTCGGCTGGAGAGCGGCCGTCGGGAGGCGCTTCGCCGTCCACCGACGCTGGATGCGGCGGTGCTTCGTGTTGCTCTGTTCCGCCGTGTTGCTCAGGCTCATCGGCGGGCTGGCCACGGTCGCCGGCGTGTACGCCCTTTGGTTCGATCCGCTGGCGGCGTGGGTCTGTTGGATCCTGCCGTTGGCGGTTTTCGAACTCAGCGCGTCGAGGAAGAACCGGCGAGGGGCGCGCTGGTCCGCCCAGCCTTCGCCAACCGCCGCCGTGCAATGAGGCCGCGCTCGGCGGCTTACTCGCCGTAACCAGCGACGGAATCGTTGCCCGCAATGGAAATGAGCGCCAGCCTTGTTGCTGCTGGCGTCTCGGCCGACAGAAACCGCACGTGACCGTCGACGAACAAGGCGTCTATTCCGCCGGAGTGAGGCAGCGGAGTGCCCGGCCCGAAAGCGAGCACGGTTTTCTCGTCCGCATCGACAGGCGCCATCCAAGGGACGGCCTGCTCGGAACCGACCTCGATGACCATCAGCGTTTCCGCATGATCGTCGGTGATTTCCGCTAGCCGTCTCGGCTGCTCCAGCCGCAGGCAGCCGCCCGGCGCCACGACGGCCAGGTAGGCGGTGTGATTCGCCGGAAAATCCCCCGAGGGGCAACGATAAACGCCAACGACGGCCTGAAATGCTTCCGCATTGGCCGGATCGTCCCACGGTTTTGACAGATCGATTTTCTTGTAGAGCGCGATCTGTTCCATAAACGGCAGAATCAGCGTCCGCCAACTGTGCAAGCGTCGGCCGTCGGCATCAACCGTATAGGCCGGCGGCAAGGCATGGTATTTCGATTCGTACTCGTGCAACGCCAGGCCGATTTGCTTGAGGTTGTTGAAGCACTGCGAGCGGCGAGCAGCCCCGCTGGAGGTGCGCACTGCCGGCAACAGCAGTGCGATCAAGACCACGATAATCCCAATGACCACGAGCAGTTCGACCAGCGTGAACCCCTGCTTCCGCACCGACGCATCGCTGCGAAATTCCGGGCCGATTTCGAAATTGCCAGTCATTGTGCGACCTCCCCCCAAGCGAAGTTCATCGATTCGACGCGCCGACGGGATGTGTACGAACGGGTTCATTTTACGCCGCATTGATGCGCCGGCCGCGTTCAGGTTTGGAAGCCGGTGTTCTGACAATAGCCGAGCAAGTCGGTGGCGACCAGTGCGTCAGGCGCGTGATCGAGCAATTGTGCTAAGGTCGCCGACGTCAAACCGCCGCATTCGAACGCTCTGCGACTATAGGCGACATCGCGGGACAGCATCTTCGACATTACAGATACCCTTTGCGGCACTTCCTTGAGATTTCAGTGGCGCCCTCGAAAACAATTTAGCCTCTGCCGCAGCGGCCTTGGCCTCGTCAAGGGTTTTGCTAGGTCATCGCCCAGCCCGGCTGATTCATCACTGCTCGCATAGGGAGCGTTTGGCGAGCAAGCGCGCGATTTCCGAAGCCGCCGGCAATGGAGTGGCGTGGGGACGCTCCGCCTGACGCTGGTCGTGCTCGTAGAAGCTGCTTCGATTGTAAGGGCTTCGCAGCCAGTAACGCAGCGGAGGTTGACTAAAACGATTTCAGGATCGACTTATAAACCGCGTTGATCCGACGAAAACATTCGCAACTGGCCTGTTCCAGCCCCGCACGATCCAGAACGCGGACTTTTCCTCGGCGGTATTCGATCAGACCCTTTTTCCGAAGCTGGCGAGCCGCGGCCGTGACGCTCATCCGCCGCACCCCGAGCATTCCCGCAACGGCTTCCTGCGTGAGCAAGAATTCGTCGGCGCCGACTCGATCCTGGGTCATCAGCAACCAGCGGCTACACTGCTGCTGGACCTGGTGTACCCGACTGCATGCGGCGGCCAGCGACACCTGGGCCGTGAAAGCGGCGGTAAAACGCAGCAAGACGCTGTGCAGCAACTGGCCGGGCCGCGCCACCCTCCTGAAAGTTTCTGCCGGCATTCGCCAGGCTTCGCCGGCATTTTGGACCACCGCTCGGAACGGCGTGTCGTCCAAATTCAAAAACAGGCACAGCGGAATCATGCCTTCGCGTCCGATCAAGGCGGCCCCAATCTGTTGGCAGCCTGCGATCTCCACGAGCTGGGCGACGACGCCGCTGCGGGGGAAGTAAACGAACTCGAAGTGCCCCGGCTCGAGCAGAACCTGTCCTGGTTCGAGCGGAACGAGTTCGAGGTGTTTCGCCAGTCGACGGAACTCCGCCTCGGGAAGCGCGGCGAGCAACCGATTCATCGGCGGACCGGCCACGCCGCGGCGTTTAGCCATCGAAGCGCCCCCACCTTTGACGGGATCAAGGCTCGCTAATGGAACGGTTGAAAATGTTCGATAACGCTCTTAGCAGAAACGCCCCGCTCCGAACGCGATCAACTTCACGTTACCCGATAAGCGGAGGCTTTAACAGAGGCGTCCGGAACCGGAAATCGAAGAACACCCTTGAGGCGCGGCCACGGCCCGATTCGGCAACCATCCGGCATATCAGGAGCTACGGGGCATTTGCAGAAACTTCATCCGGCGGCACTGCCTTAGGAGCGCCGATCATGGACCAACCCACCGCCACGGTTTTCATCGTCGACGACGACCGCGAAATCAGCGCCGTGCTGCGTGAAATCGTCGAATCGGCCGGTTTTTCCAGCGTCTTGTGCCCAAACGCCGAATGTTTCTTGCAAGCCTGTCGCAGCGAAACGCCGGGCTGCATGATTCTCGACGTGCAGCTTCCGGGGATGAGCGGGTTGGAACTTCAGCGAACGCTCGGCGCGAATCCCGTCTGCATGCCCGTCATTGTCTTGACGGGACACTCTTCGGTGAAACTCGCCGTCGAAGTCATGCAGGCGGGGGCTTTTTCGTTCCTGGAGAAACCCGCATCTCCGCCGCAACTGCTCCAGTTGGTGCAGGAGGCCGTCGAACTCGATGCCGCCAAAAAGCGTCAGGCTACGGAGCATCGCGAGGCGGCCCAGCGCGTCGCCGATCTGTCCGAGCGCGAACGCGAGGTGATGAAACTGCTGGTCGAGGCGACCGCGCCCAAGACGATCGCCAAGCAGTTGGGCATCAGCACGAAGACGGTCGACTTTCATCGCAACAACCTGTTGGCCAAGATGAAGTGCGACAGCGTTTCGGAGTTGATTCGCTTCTCGATTCAGAACGAACTGGCACATTAAGCCGCTCCCGGCCGGCCGGTTGAAGTTTCGTTCATGGAGGGCCGGGCGCCCTCGCCCGTTGCACATCGCCGAGCGGGGGCGCCCGGCCCTCCAGGGCGCTTCGCCGGGCGGGGGCGCCCGGCCCTCCACGTTATCGCCGGGCGGGGGCGCCCGGCCCTCCTTGGCCGTGGGGCAAGACAATCGGCTGCCTCCAACCCGGCATTTTGCTAGTCCGCTTACGGGTGGCGTCGGCGCCCTTCGTAAGCCATATCCATTGGGCAAGCAAGCACGGCGATAGTCATGGCGGCTATCGGGCGATCCGTGACGGCCGAAGCGGTGCGAGCGGAGGGAATGATCTCATGAACGACATGGATCAGATCGTCAAGGAGTTTCTGGTCGAGAGCTACGAGAACCTCGACCAACTCGATCGAGATCTGGTGCACCTTGAAGAAGACCCGCACGACAAAGAGCGGCTGGCCAGCATCTTTCGCACGATTCACACGATCAAGGGCACCTCGGGCTTCTTCGCCTTTACGAACCTCGAGTCGGTGGCGCACGTCGGCGAAAACCTGCTCTGCAAGCTGCGCGAAGGCGAGCTGACGTTGACGCCCGAAATCACCAGCGCGCTGTTGGCCATGGTCGACGCCGTGCGGCAGATGCTGGCCAGCGTCGAAGAGACCGGCAGCGAAGGACAAAACCAATACGGCGAACTGATCCAGACTCTGACCAGGCTGCACGCGGCCTCGGCCTCTTCGGCCGCCGAAGTCGCAGGGCTGGCCGAATCGGCCCTTGAGGAAGTCGCCGAACTCGTGTCCGCCGAGCTTGAGGCCTGCCAAGAAGCCGCCGTTGCGGCGGCGACCGAACCGGAACCGCCGCCGGCGCCCCTCGCCGAGCCGAGCGAACCGTTCGCCGAATTGGCCGCCAAGGCGACCGACGGCAAGGCGGGCGCCTTGTCGGACGGCAACATCCGCGTTGACGTGGGCTTGCTCGACAAGCTGATGAACCTGGTGGGCGAACTCGTATTGGCTCGCAACCAGATTCTGCAATTCAAAGCCGCGCACAACGACGCCGCCTTCGTCAGCACGTCGCAACGGCTGAACCTGATTACGACCGAGTTGCAAGAGGGGGTGATGAAGACCCGCATGCAGCCGATCGGCAACATCTGGAACCGCTTTCCGCGCGTGGTCCGCGATCTGGCGATGGCCTGCGGCAAGGAAGTGCGGATCGAGATGGAGGGCAAGGAGACCGATCTCGACAAGACGATCATCGAGGCCATCAAGGATCCGCTGACCCATCTAGTGCGGAACAGCGTCGACCACGGCATCGAACCGCCCGAAGTGCGGCGCCAGCGCGGCAAACCGGCCGAAGGCAGGCTGTTCCTCCGCGCGTTCCACGAAGGAGGCCAGGTCAACATCGAAATCGCCGACGACGGCGCCGGCATCGACCCTGAGAAGCTCAAGCAAAAGGCTCTGGAGCGCGGGCTGATCAGCCGCGAACACGCGGCCCGGATGGGCGAGCGCGAGGCGCTGAACCTGATCTTCCTGCCGGGCTTTTCCACGGCGGCCAAAGTCAGCAATATTTCGGGCCGCGGCGTGGGCATGGACGTGGTGAAGACGAACATCGAAAAGATCGGCGGGGCCGTCGATCTGCAAAGCGAACTGGGCCAAGGCACGACGATCAAGATCAAGATCCCGCTGACCTTGGCCATCATTCCGGCCCTGGTCGTGACCAGCGGCGGCGACCGCTACGCGATTCCGCAGGTCAGCCTGCTGGAACTGGTGCGGCTCGACGGCGAGCAGGCGCGCAAAGGGATCGAACGGATTCACGGCGTGCCGGTCTACCGCCTGCGCGGCCATCTGTTGCCGCTGGTCTACCTGAACCGGCAATTGAAAGTGGCCGGCGAGGCTCGCGAGACGGACGACCAGGCGGTCAACATCGTCGTCTTGCAAGCCGACGACCGGCACTTCGGGCTGGTCGTCGACGGCATCAACGATACGGAAGAAATCGTGGTCAAGCCGCTCAGCAAACAGCTCAAGGGGGTCTCGGTATTCGCCGGGGCCACGATCATGGGCGACGGGCAGGTGGCGTTGATCCTCGACGTGCTGGGCATCGCCCAAAGCGCGGGAGTCGTCTCCGAAACGCGCGACCGCAGCCTCGGCGCCGCGGCGGCGCGAACCCAGCAGCAGCGAGACCAGTGGCAAGCCTTGCTGCTGGTCGGGTTGGGCCGCGAAGGCCGGGCCGCGATTCCGCTGTCCTTGGTCGCGCGGCTGGAAAAAATCCCGCTCGAGCAGGTCGAACGCGCCGCCGAACAGGAGGTGGTGCAGTACCGGGGGCGAATCCTGCCTTTGATCCGTTTGAAACAGGTTCTGCCGGGATACGAGGACGAAGCGGCCGGCGACGCCGAACTGTTGCAGGTAGTGGTCTATGCCGATCGCGAACACGGCGTGGGCCTGGTCGTCGACCGGATCCTGGACATCGTCGAAACGCAACTGGAAGTCCGCCACAACGCGAAGCGGCCCGGCATCCTCGGTTCGGCGGTGATCCAACAACGCGTGACCGATCTGCTGGACGTGCCGGGCGTGATCCGCCTGGTCGATCCGGCTGCTTACGAAACGGCCGCACCATGAGCAAGGAGTCCGACATGTCGCACAAGCAGCAAGTCTGCACGTTTTATCTGGACGGCCTGCTCTTCGGCGTCGAAGTGCAAGGCGTGCAGGAAGTGATCCGCTATCTGGAGATGACCCGCGTGCCGCGCGCTCCCGACGAGGTGGAAGGCTTGATCAATCTCCGCGGTCAGATCGTCACGGCGATCGACATGCGCGAACGGCTGTCGCTGGACGCGCGTCCCGAGGGCCAATTGCCGATGAACGTCGTGGTCCGCGGCGACGAGGGGGCGGTCAGCCTGCTGGTCGACGAGATCGGCGACGTGCTGGAGGTCGACGAAGAACTCTTCGAGCGGCCGCCGGAAACCTTGCAGGGCGCGGCCCGCGAGATGATCCAGGGCGCCTACAAGCTGAAGGACCAGTTGCTGCTGATTCTCGACATCGAAAAGGCGGTCAACGTTTCGGCCGCGGCGTGAGCGGCATCCAAGAATTCCCTGTTCAATCCCACTCGTTTCCGAGGGAGCTTCGACCATGGCGACTGCGGCGAAAACATCCTTGTACGACCAACTCGGCGGCGAACCGTCGATCTCGGCCGCCGTCAGCATGTTCTACAACCGGGTGATGGCCGATCCCGAGCTGCGGCCGTTCTTCGAACCATCGCGTCTGCCCCGATTGCTGCGGCGCCAAACGGAGTTCTTCACTCAGGCGCTCGGCGGTCCGGCCATCTAACGCGGCGCCGGCATGAAGGCCGCTCATCGCACGTTCCCGATCGGACCGATGCACTTTCAGAAAGTCGTCGACTATTTGTCCGCCACGCTAAGCGACCTGAACGTCCCCAAGGCCGTGGCCAACGAGGTGCTTTCGCAACTCGCGCCTCTGGCCTCGGAGATCGTCAATACGCCATGAGCGCGAGATCCGGAGACGTCCGCCGAACTACGTTCGTTTGCCGCCTCGCTATTCCCACCTCCATCCCAAGGATAATCCGATGAAACCTGCCAGTTCGCGTTACACAAGCGGCAACGGCGCTGCGGTCGCCGAGCGGCCGCGCCGCCAAAAAACCAGCCCCGGCGCCGATCTGCGCGGCGCTCTGGAAGAAGCCAACGCCAATACTCAGGCCGTGCTGGCGGTGATCGAAGCCCTCGGCCGGGCCGCCGCCGCCGAAGAAGCCGTCAAGGCCGCGCTCGACGCCATGCGCAGCTCGTTCGGCTGGGCCTATGGCTCGTACTGGGCCGTCGATCCGAAAGACAAGGCCCTGGCCTTCGTCCGTGAATCGGGCACGGTCAATCCCGAGTTTCAACGCGTGACGGCCAGCGCCCGCTTTCGCGAGGGCGAAGGCCTGCCGGGCCGCGCCTGGCGTCAGCGCGACCTGTTCTTCACGCCCGATCTCGGCCAGATGACGGATTGCTGCCGGGCGCCCGCCGCCCAGCGGGCCGGCGTCAAATCGGGCGTCTGCTTTCCGATCGTCGTCAAGGGCGAAGTCCTCGGTACGATGGACTTCTTAGCACTGGAAACGCGCGAGCTGTCTCCCGAACGGCTGGAAGCTTTGCGCAATATCGGCCGGCTGGCGTCGTCTGCGGTCGAGCGCGTCGAACGCGAGGTGGAAGCGGCCCGCATGACCTCGATGACCGAAAATATGCCGATCAACGTGATCTGCGCCGATCGCGAGTTCAAGATTCGCTATATGAATCCCGCGTCGCTCAAGCAGCTCAAGGCGCTCGAGCAATATCTGCCCATCAAGGCGGAACAAATTGTCGGGCAAAGCATCGACGTGTTCCACAAGCAGCCCGAGCGCCAGCGTCAGCTCCTCAGCGATCCGAAGAACCTGCCCCACCGGGCCCAGATCAAAGTCGGCCCCGAAACGCTCGATCTGTTGGCCAGCGCGATCTTCGACCAGAACAAGAATTACATCGGGCCGATGGTCACTTGGGAAGTGATCACCTCGAAGCTGGAGCTGGAGCAGCGGATCAACGAAAACGCCGAGCGCGAAAAGCTGCAAATGGAGGAAATGAAGGGGCTCGTCACCAACATCGCGCAAAATGCCCAAACGCTTGCCGGGTCGTCGGAAGAGCTGTCTTCGGTCAGCGCCCAGATGGGCGCCAACGCCGAAGAGACCTCGGCCCAGGCCAACGTCGTCTCGGCCGCGTCGGAGCAGGTCAGCAAGAACGTGCAGACCGTGGCCACGGGCATCGAGGAAATGAGCGCCAGCATCAAGGAGATCGCCAAAAACGCCAGCGACGCCGCCAAGGTGGCAAGTTCGGCGGTGGCGGTCGCCCATACCGCCAACTCCACGATCGGCAAGTTGGGCGAGAGCAGCGCCGAAATCGGCAAGGTGATCAAGGTGATTACTTCGATCGCCGAGCAGACGAACCTCTTGGCTTTGAACGCCACGATCGAGGCGGCCCGGGCCGGCGAGGCGGGCAAGGGCTTCGCCGTGGTGGCCAACGAGGTCAAGGAGCTGGCCAAAGAGACGGCCCGCGCCACCGAGGACATCAGCCAGAAGATCGAGGCGATCCAGGTCGATACCAAGGGCGCCGTCGAAGCGATCAAGGAGATCGGCGGCGTGATCAACCAGATTAGCGACATCTCGAATACGATCGCCGGCGCCGTCGAGGAGCAGACGGCCACCACCAACGAGATCAGCCGCAACGTGGCCGAAGCGGCCAAGGGCAGTTCGGAGATCGCCCAGAACATCACGGCCGTGGCCCAGGCCGCCGCCGGCGCCACCGAAGGCGCCGGCAACACGCAAAAGGCGGCGCAAGAGCTGTCGCACATTGCGGCCGAATTGCAGCGGCTGGTGTCTCAAGCCCGCGTTTGAGAAGCCGGAGATGGCCCGGCCGGGCGAGCTCCAGCGGAAGGTCTGGAGCCCGCCCGCGTCGTGGGCTGGAAACTCGTCGACCGTTCAACCGCATTTTCACGGGAGAAGCACGTGCGCGCTTTAGTGATCGATGATTCGAAGCCGATTCGTTCCATCCTAGGCAAATTCCTCAAGGAACTCGGCTTCGACGTCACCGAAGCCGTAAACGGCAAGAACGCCCTCGACGCATTGGACCGCCTCGGTCCGCCCGACCTGGCGCTGGTCGATTGGAACATGCCGGAAATGAACGGCCTGGAGTTCGTCCGCTCGGTGCGCGCCAACCACCGCTACGACCAGGTGCCGTTGATGATGGTGACGACCGAGACCGACATGGAACGCGTCGCCGCCGCACTGGACGCCGGCGCCAACGAGTACGTCATGAAGCCGTTCACCAAAGACGTGATTCTCGACAAGCTGCAACTTCTGGGAATGACTCGCTACTAAGCCATGCCGAAAATTCGCGTACTCATGATCGACGACGCCGTGGTCATCCGGCGGCTGGTGAGCGACGTGCTCAACGCCGATCCGGCGATCGAAGTCGTCGGCACGGCGGCCAACGGCCGCATCGGGCTGGCCAAGCTCCCTCAGGTCAATCCCGATCTGGTGACCCTGGACATCGAGATGCCGGAGATGGACGGCCTCGAGACGCTGGCGGCGATCCGCAAGGCGTATCCGCTGTTGCCGGTCATCATGTTCAGCACCCTGACCGAGCGCGGCGCGGCGGCCACGCTCGACGCCCTGTCGCTGGGCGCCAACGACTACGTCACCAAGCCCGCCAACGTGGGCAGCGTAGCGGCGGCGATCGAGCGGGTCCGCGACGAGCTGTTACCGAAAATCAAGCTGTTTTGCCGGCACATTCTGGGCCCCGCGGCGAGCAGCAACTTCGTGGCGGCGGGCGCCAAGGCCGGTTCGACGGCGGCGCCGCGCAAGGCGGCTGCCAAGATCGAACTGTTGGCCATCGGGGCTTCGACGGGCGGGCCGAACGCATTGGCGGCGGTGCTGCCGGAGTTGCCGGGCGATTTTCCGGTTCCGATCGTGATCGTGCAGCACATGCCCCCGGTGTTCACGCGCTCGATGGCCGAGCGGCTCGACGCTCGAGCGGCGATCGCCGTCAGCGAGGCGGCCGCCGGAGAAGTCATTCAGCCGGGCCATGCCTACGTGGCGCCAGGCGACTTTCACATGGCGCTCGTGCGCAACGAACCCCGCGCTCGCTTGCGGCTGCACCAGGCGCCGCCGGAAAACTCCTGCCGGCCCGCCGTCGACGTCTTGTTCCGCAGCGTGGCCGAAGTCTTTGGCGGCGCCTCGCTGGCGGTGGTGTTGACGGGGATGGGCAAGGACGGGCTCAACGGCTGCGGAACCATCCGCGAGGCGGGCGGCCAAGTGCTGGCTCAGGACGAGGCGACCAGCGTCGTCTGGGGCATGCCGGGCTTCGTCGCCAAGGCCGGCCTGGCCGACCAGATCCTGCCGCTGGAGCGAATCGCGACGGAGATCGTCCGCCGCACGAAGCTCGGCCGCTCGCTGCCGCTGCTCGCTTAACCGAAGTCTTCGAAGCCAGGCGCCGACATGACGACTCTTGAACTCACTTCCGCCGATTTCGATTTTATCCGCAACCTCGTGCGCGATCGCGCCGCCATCGTGCTGGAACAGGAGAAGCATTACCTGATCGAAACGCGATTGCAAATGCTGGCCAAGACCGACGGCTTTCCCACCGTGAGCCATCTGATGGCCGAGGTGCGGTCCGGCAAGCCGAACGTCCACACGCGCGTGGTCGAGGCGATGACCACGAACGAAACCTCGTTCTTTCGCGATCTGGAGCCGTTCGAGGCGCTGCGCAAGTTGGTCTTGCCCGAACTCATGTCGCGTCGCGAGCAGCAGCGCAAGCTGCGGTTCTGGTGCGCGGCTTCTTCCACGGGGCAAGAGCCGTACAGCATCGCCATGCTGTTGCGAGATCATCAGCCAAGCTTGAAGGACTGGCAGGTGCAGATTCAGGCCAGCGATCTGGCCAATCCGGTGCTCGATCGCGCGCGCCGCGCCGCGTTCAGCCAACTGGAGGTCAACCGGGGCCTGCCGGCGATCCTGCTGTGCAAATACTTTCTCAAGCAGGGGACCGAGTGGCTGCTGAAAGACGAAATCCGCTCGATGGTCGAGTTCTTTCAAATGAACCTGATCGCTCCCTGGCCGGTTCTGCCGGCGATGGACGTGATCTTCCTGCGAAACGTGCTGATCTACTTCGACGTGGCGACCAAGCAACAGATCCTGGCCCGCGTCCGCAAGACGCTGCGGCCGGACGGGTTTTTGTTTCTCGGCGGCGCCGAAACCACGATGAACCTCGACGACTCGTTCGAACGCGTCGCTTACGCCCGCTCGGGCTGTTACCGACTGCGGCCGGGCGCCTGATTCCTCATCGACCATGAACGTCAACTACATCAACCCCTTCATCACGGCCACGACGCACGTCTTCAAGACCGTGCTGGATTGCGACATCCGCCGCCAGCACCTGTCGTTGAAGCAAACCCGCGCGCCGACGTTCGAGGTTTCCGGCGTGATCGGCTTGACGGGCAAGGCTAACGGGGCCGTCGCGCTCAGCGTTTCGAAGCCGCTGGCCTTCAAGCTCGTCGAGGTGATGCTCGAGACGCGCGTCCATGAAATCAATTCGGACGTCGCCGACGCGGTTGGCGAACTGACGAATATGATCGCCGGCGGCGCCAAGACGGGTCTGTCGCACTACGAACTGTCGTTGGGCTTGCCGACAGTGTTCACGGGGCGGTCGCGCACGATCGATTTCCCGGCGAGCGTCAGCCCGCTGTGCGTTCTGTTCGAAACGCTCTGGGGCCCGATGGCCGTCGAGGTCGGACTCAACGCTCCTCGATCGGCCGGTTCGGCGGACAATCCGCCGCGGCCGAACGCATTCCATCCATCCTTGCAGGAGAATTACGCATGAGTCTGAACGTGTTGATCGCCGACGATTCCAGCACGATGCGAAAAATCATCGTGCGCTCGCTGCTCTCGCTGGGGGCGAACGGGCTGACCGAAGCGGGCGACGGCGAGCAAGCCGTGGCTCACTTCAAGGCGGGCCAGTTCGACCTGGTGCTCACCGATTGGAACATGCCCCATAAATCCGGCCTGGAAGTCGTAAAGGAAATTCGCGCCGACAACGCTCATGTGCCGATCATCATGATCACCACCGAAGCGGAAAAGTCGCGCGTCGTCGAAGCCCTTCAGGCCGGCGTGACCGACTATCTGATCAAGCCCTTCACGGCCGAAACGCTGAAGGAAAAGTTGGGCAAGTACGGCTTATAGTCGTTGCAACTTTGATATTGGGTGTACGCATGCGGGCCGAGTGGATCAACCCGTTTTTGTTTTCGTTGGCGAATACGTTCGAGACCGTTCTCGGCTGCCGGCTCCAGCGAGGATCGTTGAAACTGCGCGACGATTCGCGCGCCAGCCACGAGGTGAGCGGCATCATCGGCCTCTCGGGCGAGATCGCGGGGATGGCGGTGCTGAGTCTTTCTCGCAGCCTGGCCCTGAAAGCGGCCTCGACGATGCTGATGGCCGAAATTCAGGAGATCAACGACGACGTGATCGATGCCGTCGGAGAACTCACCAACATCGTCGCCGGCGCCGCCAAAAGCGATCTCGGCCCCTACGAGCTTTCGATTGGCCTGCCGAGCGTCATTACCGGGCCCAATCACTGCGTGCGTTTTCCTTCCGACGTGACGCCCATCGTGGCGCCCTATCAAAGCGAGTGGGGGCCGCTGACGCTCGAAGTCGGCCTGGCTGCGAAAAAGGCGTCCGTTTGACGACTGGCGTTGAAAAAGGCCCTTGGAAGACGGCCTCGCGGGTTGGCTCGGCTCCGATCAGCGACGGGCGAGGGCGCCCGGACCTCCCTTTTCTAAGCGGCAGCGGGCGAGGGCGCCCGGACCTCCCTTTTCCGAGGAACCGCGCGCGGCGTGCCCGACAGTTCCGCCGTAGACGCGGCATCCTTGCCGTGTTCGAAAGCGTAGACGCGGCATCCTTGCCGTGTTCGAAAGCGGCAAGATGCCGCTTCTACGTCGCACCGAAGCGGCAAGATGCCGCTTCTACATCGAGCCCGGCCGGGTCTTGAAGATCCCGGCCCCTTCAGATAACGTAAGTTGAAGCGGTTCCTGTGGATAATGTTAGGGCGGCGTTAGGCGTAGTGCTCCTTTCCGACGCCGTTCGTTTCCAAGCGATTCGAGGCCGATGGCTCGTTTTTCGACATGTTGGCTGGGGGTGTTGCTGCTGTCGGCGGTTGCGCCCAGCGGCGCGCGTGCGGCCGGTGCAGCCGACGACTTGGCGGCGGCGCGCAAGCTGTTTCTGACCGGCAAATACGCCGAGTCGCAGGAAGCTTATGAAAAGCTGGCGGACGGCAAGCCTGTCGAGGCGGCTCTCGGAATCGCCCGCTGCCTGGCCAGCGTCGGAAAGCGGGACGAAGCGGCGGCGATCCTTGAAGCGGCCGCGAAGAAACATTCCGAGGCGGCGGCGCTGGCGGCCGAGTTGGCCCGGCTGGCCTTCGAGCGCGGCGATTATCCGGCGGCGCAACTGGCGGCGGCAGCGGCCTTGAAGACCGATCCGGATCAACTGGCGGCGCGCTGGGTGCAAGCCGAATTGGCTCGCACGGCCGGCCGGCTCGACGAGGCCGACGCCGCTTACAAGCGGTTCGTCGACTATTACAATGGCCACGACGTCGATTCGCCCGACGACCTGCGCTATATCGGCCTGGCCGCGGCGCAGTTCGCCCGCTGGCATCGCTTGAGCAGCCAGTTCTCGTTTCTGGTCAACGACCTGTATCCCGACGCGATCAAGCTCGACGAGTCGTACTGGCCGGCTCACCTGGAAACCGGGTTGTTGTTTCTGGAGAAGTACAACCAGGCAGAGGCGAGCCGCTCGCTGAAGCAGGCGCTGGCCATCAATCCGAACTCGGCCGAAGTGCATGCGGCGCTGGCCGCGCTGGCGCTGCAGAATTTTCAATTGGACGACGCGCGGCGACTGGTCGAGCGGGCTTTGGAAATCGATCCCACGCTGCAACAAGCCTATGTCTGCCGCGCCGATTCTTATCTGTCGAACTACGAGGCGGCCGAGGCGATCGTCTCGCTCGAAAAGGGCCTGCCGCTCAACCCCGTCTCGGAATTGACGCTGGGCCGGCTGGCCGCGGCCTATGCGGCGGTCGATGGCTCGGAGAACGCGGCGCCCGACACGCGGCTGGGCACGCGGATCGCCGAAGTCGACGCGCGCAATCCGCACGCCGGCGAGTTTTACGAGTCGCTGGCCGCCGGGCTCGACCAGAGCCGCAAGTATCCGGCCGCCGCCCGCTACTATCGCGAAGCGGTCGAGCGGATGCCGCAGTTGACCTCGCCGCGCGGAGCGCTGGGGCTGATGCACATGCGGCTGGGCGACGAGGTCGAAGCCAAAAAGCTGCTCGACGAGTCGTTCGAGGTCGATCCGTTCAACGTCCGCGTGAGCAACAGCCTGAAGGTGCTGGAAGTGCTCGACGGTTACGCGATTCTCGAAACCGATCATTTCGTGCTGAAGTTCGACCGCGGGCAGGACGAGCTTCTGGCGCGCTACGCGGCCAGGTATCTGGAAGACGAAGTCTACCCGCAATTGGTCGAGCACTTCGCCTTCAAGCCCGAGGGCAAGTCGCTGTTCGAAATCTTTTCGCACGCCCGCAACACCAGCGGCCACGGCTGGTTCAGCGCGCGAATGGTCGGTCTGCCCGCCATTCATACGATCGGCGCCTGTGCGGGCAAGATGGTGGCCCTGGCCAGCCCGAACGACTTGAAGACCAAATTCAACTGGGCCCGCGTAGTGAAGCACGAGTTCGTCCACGTGCTGAATCTGCAGCAGACGCACTTCAACATACCGCACTGGTTCACCGAAGCGCTGGCCGTCGAGAGCGAGGGCTATCCCCGGCCGCAAAGCTGGAACGATCTGCTCGCCGAGCGCGTGCCCAAGGGAGACCTGTTCAATCTCGACACGATCAATCTCGGCTTCGTGCGGCCCAAGTCGCAATTGGAGTGGAACCTGGCCTATTGCCAGGCTCAGCTTTACGCGCAGTGCATGCAGGCGACCTACGGCGACGACGCCTTGGCCAAGATGCTGGTCGCGTATCGCGATAACCTCGATACCCGCGGCGCGCTCAAGCGCTCCTTCGGCGTCGAGCAAGAAGCCTTCGAGCAAACGTATCTGGCCTTCGTCGAGCAAATCACAGCCGGGCTGTCGACCAACGGGCAAGCGGTCGAAAAGAGCTTCTCCGACCTGGAAAAAGCCCGTGCCGCCAAGCCCGACGACAGCGAACTGACGGCCCAATTGGCCTACGCCCACTTGCAGCGAAAGCAGTATCCCAAGGCGGGCGAATTGGCGAAGGCGGCGCTCAAAGCCGACCCCGAGCAGCAGTTGGCCGTTTACGTTTTGGCGCGCTTGAAGCTGCTCGTCGGCGAGACCGAGGAGGCGCTGGAAATGCTCGAAGGCGGCCTCGATCGCCAGGCGCCGCAGAAGAACCTGTTGAGCCTGCTGGCCGGACTGAAATTGAAGGCCAAACAGTACGACGCAGCGGCGGAGCTTTACGAACTCGGCGCCAGGCGCGAGCCGGGCGACCTCCAATGGACCAAGTCGCTGGCCAAGGTCTATTTGCTGTCCGGCGACGACGAACGACTGGCGCCGCTGTTGGCGCGGCTGGCCCAAGCCGATCCGGACGATTTGAAAGTGCGAATGAAGCTGGCCCAAATAGCGCTGGCCAAAAAGGATTTCGCCGCCGCCGCCGATTGGGCGAACCAAGCCAACCAGATCGACGTACAAGACCCGGAGATTCACCGCGCCTGGGCCGAGGCGCTGGCCGGCGCCCGCGAGTTTGCAAAAGCCGCCGAAGAATACGAAACGGCCGTCCGCCTGGCGCCCGACGACGAAGATTGCCGTCTGGCGCTGGCCGAAACGTGGCGCCAGGCCGGCCAGCCGGCCAAGGCCCGGCAAGCGTTGGAAGCGCTGTTGAAGAAGTCGCCCGACCACGAAGGCGCCCGGGCCATGCTGGAGAAACTCAAACCTTGACCCACGAAGAAGCATCGCCGGCGAAGCGAGCGGCCCCTGCGCCGCCCGCCGACATCACGCTCGCCCAGTTCCAGCGGCTGATCCGCGACATGTACCTCGAAAAGGACCTGGCGCGCGGCGTCGACGGCACGTTCATGTGGCTGATGGAGGAGGTGGGCGAGCTGGCCAGTTGCCTGCGCAACGGCACGCACGAAGAACGGCTCGGCGAGTTCGCCGACGTGCTGGCCTGGCTGACCACGATCGCCAACGTGGTCGGCGTCGATCTCACCGAGGCCGTACAGCGGAAGTACGGCGTCGGCTGTCCGGGCTGCGGCCAGATCGTCTGCCGCTGCGCCGACGAGGAGAAGCCGTGATGTCTGCAATGAACCACCAGCTAAAGCTGGTGGCAAACAGGTCAACAGACGGTCGCTCGTCTGGCGACGGACGCCAGCTTCAACCGCGCTCCTGCCATTCGGCGGTTTGCTCGGCACTTGTCCTGTTCATTGCAACTTGCTTTGCATCGCCTGCAGCAGCCGCCGATCAAAAAGGCGCCGTCTCCAACATCCGCGTTGGTTTCGCCGGGCAGTACCGCGTCGGCTGCTGGACGCCGGTCGAAGTGGAGCTGCAAGGCGGCGAGAGCGACCTGCAAGGCTGCGTTGAATTGACCGCGCCCGACGGCGATGGCTTGGCGAGCGTCGTGACCTCCGACGAACTGACGCTGCCGGCCGGGCAAACCTCGCGGGAGTTGATGTACGTCAAATTCGGCCGGCTCGAAAGCCCTCTGAAAGCGGCCTTTCGCGCCAACGGCGAAATCGCCTTCAGCCGCGCGTTCGTCGCGGGGGCCGAAGCTTCGCCGCTGTCGCGGGCCTTGCCCTCGGCCGAACGGTTGATCGTGCAGCTTGGCTCGCCCATCGGCATCGAAGCGGTCTTGGCCCAACAGCGACGCGACTCGCCCGACCACGCCGCTCTGGCCGTCGTCTCGCAGGCCAGCGAACTGCCGGCGCGCTGGTTCGGCTACGAGAGCGCCGATACGGTCGTGCTATCGGCGGACGATCAGTTGTACGCAGACTTTCAACGCGATCCCCAGCGCGTGCGGGCTTTGGAAGAATGGCTGGAGAAGGGCGGGCGGCTGATCTTCGCGCCCGGCGCTTCGGCGCTGCGTTCGCTGCAGCCCGACAGCCTGGTGGCGCGTTTGGCCCCTGGAACCTTCGAGGGCCTCGTCTCGCTGCAAAGGACGGGCTCGTTGGAAACGTATACGGGCAGCGCCGTACGCATCGAACTGCGGCGCAGCGGCGGCTTGCAGATCGCGCGGCTGTCGGATTGGAAGGGCGCCGCCGAAGTCCGCGAAGGCGATTTGCCGCTGGTGGTGCGTTCGCCCCGCGGCTTCGGCCGCGTAACTTTCATCGCTTTGAATCTCGGTCAGGGGCCGCTGGCGGCCTGGCCGGGACGCACCGAATTCGTCAAGCGGCTGCTGGGCGGGCATTTCCGTCGCGAGCACCAGGACGAGCAGCATCTGGGCCGCGGTCCGGCGACGCACTTGGGCCTGACCGATCTGGCCGGGCAGTTGCGCGGCGCGCTCGATCAATACGCCGAAGTGGAATTGGCGCCGTTCTGGTTGGTGGCCGGTTTGATCGTCGTCTATTTGCTGCTGATCGGGCCGATCGATTTTTTCCTGCACCGCCGCCTGACGCGGCGCATGGGCCTGACCTGGCTGACGTTTCCCTTCTGGGTGCTATTGTTCAGCGCCGGGGCCTATTGGGGCGCCGGCCGGTTGAAGGGCGACACGCTGCGCGTCAACCAGGTCGACCTGGTCGATTTCGACGTGGCCAGCCAGCGCGTGCGCGGCACGACCTGGCTGAACGTGTTCAGTCCCGAAACGAGGCTCTACGATCTGTCGCTGGCGCCGCGGCTGCCGGCCGTCGACCCGGCGGAGCCGACCGAGACGCTCTGGTCGTGGATGGGCATGCCGGGGCCGGTGCTGGGGGGCATGGAGCAAACCGCCGCGTTTTCCGCGAATACGCTGCAGGCCTACCGCTTTTCGCCGGCGCTCGACGAAACGTCCGGCACGCCGATCCCGGTCTGGTCGACCAAGGGCTTCACGGCCCGCTGGCAGTGCCAGGCCTCGCCGCGGCTGGAATCACGACTGACGGCCGGCATCGACGGCATGGCCGCAGGCCGCATCACCAGCCGGCTCGGCGCGCCGCTGACCGACTGCCTGCTGATCAGCGGCCGCTGGGCCTACAAGATCGGCGAACTCGCGCCCGGGCAGACCGTCGTGGTGCGGCCCGGCGAACAGCGAGACTTGCAGGCGGTGCTCAAGGATTTCAAGATGGTGAAAGAGGAAAAGAACCTGGTGCAGATTTCCACCCCGTACAATCAGGCCGGCTTCGACATCCGCTCGATCTTGCAGCAGATGACGTTCTACGACGCCGCCGGCGGACGGCGCTACACCGGCCTGGCGAATCGCTACCAGGAATTCGTCGATCTGAGCGACCATCTCGAGCTGGGCCAGGCCATCCTCTGGGGCGTCACGAGCGAACGGCCGACCGAGCTGGAAAACGAGGGCAAGCCGCTGGCCGGCGCCAGCCAGCGACACTGGACCTTCTACCGTTTCGTGCTGCCCTTGGAGTCGAAGTCGTCGTGATTGAAACCCGCGATCTCACCAAGAAATACGGCGATCTGTTCGCCGTCCGCCAACTCGACATCAAGCTCGAGGCGGGCGACGTGTTCGGCTTCATTGGCCCCAACGGCTCGGGCAAAACGACCACCATGAAGATCCTGGCCACGCTGTTGAACCCGACCTGGGGCGAGGCCTACGTTTGCGGTTATTCGATTTACACCAAGCCCAAGGAAATCCGCCGCCTGATCGGCTACATGCCCGACTTCTTCGGCGTGTACGACGACATGAAGGTCATCGAGTACCTCGAGTTCTTTGCCGCCGCCTACCGCATCAAGGGGGCCAAGCGGCGCAAGGCCTGCGACGACATGCTCGACCTAGTCGATCTGGGCTACAAGCGCGAGGCGCTCGTGACCAGTCTCTCGCGCGGCATGACGCAGCGGCTCGGCCTGGCCCGCGTGCTGTTGCACGATCCGCAGGTGTTGCTGCTCGACGAGCCGGCCAGCGGCCTCGATCCGCGGGCCCGCATCGAAATTCGCGGGCTGCTCAAAGAGCTGCGCAAAATGGGCAAGACGATTATGGTTTCCAGCCACATCTTGCCCGAGCTGGCCGACATCTGCAACAAGATCGGCATCATCGAACGGGGCGAGCTGCTGGTGAATTCCGACGTCGAGGAAGTCATGCGCCGCGTGCGGCGGCAGCCGATCTTGAAGGTCGGCGTGATCGGCGACATGGAAGGCGCGGCAAAGGTGCTGGAAGGCCAGGACAACGTCGAAAAGGTCGCCTTGACGAACGGCGTCGTCACGGTCACGATGGCCCCCGGCACGTCCGATTACAGCGGTCTGCCCAGCGCGTTGATCGGCGCCGGGTACAAATTGACGCTGTTCAAGGAAGAAGAAGTCAACCTGGAAACGGCGTTCATGGAATTGACCAAGGGCATCACGGCGTAGCCGCTCGCCGGTTCGGAAAGGCTCACGAGGAGGGCGCCGCCATGCCGGAACTGAATTCGACGGTCACCGTCTTGCCTTCGTCGTCGGCCGCGGGCATCGTGCGCCAGCAACTCGAGGCGGCGGGAATCGAAAGCGCCGTCGTCGAAGCCGACGGGGCCTTCCAATTGCGGGTGGCCGAGGGCGATTTTTCACGGGCCATGCGACTGCTGTTTCCCATGCCTTCCGCGGAAAAGGCCGAGGCGATCGCCGGTCTTCAGGCTGCGCCTTGGAAGTGCGCTCACTGCGGCGAGCAAGTGCAGCCGACGAGCAACGTCTGCTGGTCCTGCGGAAAACCGAGAGCCGGGGCGGCGGCCGCAGCGCCTGCGGAGATATCGCCGCCCGCGCCGCCCACCTTCCCGTATCCGACGCCGCCTGCGGTTGAATTGCCTCCTCCCCCGGCGCCAGCACCACCGCCTCCACAGCCGCCGGCGGAAACGGCCGCGGCGCTGGAAGCTGCTTTTAGTGGCAGCGACAGCGAAACGGGCAAGCCGGAGGCGTTAGCCTCCGTGTCGTCGAGCATGGCCGCCACGCCGCAAAACCAGGAGGCTGACGCCTCCCGCTCGCCGGCTGCGCCGCGTGAGTCGTCAAGCGGCGGCCAACCCACCCCGCCGAAGCATCAGCAGCCAGAGCCGGCAAAGCCGGCGGCAGCGTCGCTCGCAGGGACGCCGCGAAAACGGACCGCGCGCGCTCCGACGATCGAGGAGCCGAACCCCTGGCGAGAGCCTTGGCTGATCGGAATCTGGGTGTTTCTCGGGCTGGCGATTTGCCTGATCGCCTGGCTGGCGCTACGGTAGTTTTACTTGAGGGGGCGGCCATGTCTCGCGAACCTCGCATCGTAGGCTCTTTCGCCACGCCGGTTGAGGCCGACGCCGTTCGCGCATTGCTCGAAGCCGAAGGCATCCACGCGCGGTTGGCCGACGAAGCCACCGTCGGCATGAATTGGCTGCTTGGCAACGCGGTGCGCGGCGTCAAGATCCTGGTCGCCGACGACGACCTCGCCCGCGCGGTGCAAATCGTTTCGGAAGCTGCAGATGCCGCCCGCGAAGTCGCGCATCGCATCAATGCGCCGCCCGATTGGAAGTGCTCGTTGTGCGGCGAGGAGGTCGAGGGCGATTTCGCGGTTTGCTGGTCGTGCGGGGCGACGCGCGACGGCGCCGCCGATCCGGGATTCGAAAAGGACGTCGAGCCGGCAGAGGCTTCCCCGGCGGCGGCTGCAAAATCCGATTCGGCCGAGCGGGATGATGACGCCGCGGAAGACGAAACGCCCGTCGCCCGCAGCGACGAGTCGAATCCCTTTCGCGCTCCGTCGGCGCCGCTCGTCGGAGTGCCGCAAGAGGCTGCGGCGGAAGATGACGAGTACTTTTCGGAAGAGGACGAAATTGCGTTTCGCGCCTGGAAGGCGTCAGTCCTTGGCTTTTTCTACTGTCCTGGGTTGTTGCACCTATACTCAACTTGGCTGCTGGTCTCGCTCGCCCTCAACGGGCGGCGGCTCGGCCGGAAGGCTGGGCGACGCTGTGTGTTCGCGTGGGTCATCAATTTGGCGGTCGTCGCTCTTGTCGGGGCCCAGCTTTACTGGTGGTTGGACGATTTATTTCGATTCGATTGATTCGAACTGACGACTACTGCCGAGGCTTAATCGCCGTAAACTCGCGCACGCGATTGGCGATGGCCGGCTCGACGGGCAGCCGCTCCATGCTGCTGGCGCCGTAGAAGCCAACGATCCCTTCGGTGCGATCGAGGATGTACTGCGCGTCGGCCGGTTCGGCGATCGGCCCGCCGTGGCAGAGCACCAGAATCTCCGGGCGTACGCGCTTCGCCGCGTCGTGCATGGCTTGCACGCGGGCGACCGATTCGTCGAGCGAAAGGGCGGTCGAGGCGCCGATGCTGCCTTTGGTCGTCAGGCCCATGTGCGGAATCAGAATATCGGCGCCGGCTTCGGCCATCGCCCGAGCTTCGTCGGGGTTGAAGGCGTAGGGCGTCGTCAGCAGGTTCATCTCGCGGGCCAGGCGAATCATGTCGACTTCCAAGCCGTAGCCCATGCCGGTCTCTTCCAGGTTGACGCGAAACACGCCGTCGTAGAGCCCAACCGTGGGAAAATTCTGCACGCCCGAGAAGCCCGCCTGCGCCACGTCGCGCAAGAAGAGTTTCATCAGCCGGAAGGGGTCGGTGCCGCACACGCCGGCCAGCACGGGCGTGTGCCGGACGACCGGCAGAACCTCGCGGGCCATGTCCATCACGATCGCGTTGGCGTCGCCGTAGGGCATCATGCCGGCCAGCGAGCCTCGGCCGCCCATGCGAAAGCGGCCCGAGTTGTAGATCACCAACAAATCGATGCCGCCCGCCTCCGACATCTTGGCGCTGAGGCCCGTGCCGGCGCCGCCGCCGATGATCGGCTTGCCTTGGGCCACTTTCGCCCGCAGCCGGGCCAGGATGTCTTCGCGTTCGAAGAGACTCATCAGAGCGGTTTCCTTCCGTCTATGTTGGCTTGAGAGATCGTTCTGTTTTTTCGCGGGCCGCAATCCGCACGACGGATTCTAAACCGCGTTCGCGTCGAGCGCGAAGTGCGTCTTCGTGCGTTGCACGCAACCCGCAGCCGTGCAATGGGTTAAACATTGCCGTTGCCCAATTGGAAAATGCGCAGTTAGGGCTGGCAAGACCCGTCGAACCCGATTTTTAGTCAGAATCGCTACGACCGGCGCCGAAGAGAACAAAATGCCAACCTCTGCCACGCCTACGCCGCCGTCCGAAGCGATCTCGGGAGATTCGCGCCGCCGAGCGACTTGGCGTCGAATCGCGTGCAGCCTGGCGCTCGCCGTTCTGCTCACGAGCGGCTGCACGAGCCTCCGCCAATGGCGCCAGAACGGCTTCAAGGTCGGCCCGAATTATTTCCGGCCGCCGGCGCGAGTCGCCGACGACTGGATCGACTCGGACGACCCGCGGTTCAACAAGCAGTCGTCGCCCGATCCGGCGTGGTGGCTGGTCTTCAACGACCGGCAGTTGAACGACTTGATCGCCGCGGCCTATCGCCAGAATCTCGATCTGCGATCGGTCGGCACGCGGATTCTCGAATCGCGCGCCCGGCGGAACATCGCCGCGGGCAACCTGTTCCCGCAGTCGCAACAGGCCCTGGGCGCCTACGTTCACGCGCAGCTTCCCAATAACCTGATCCTGCCGCTGCCGCGGAACACGTTCAACATCTGGGCGACGGGGCTCAACGCCACCTGGGAACTCGATTTCTGGGGCCGCTACCGCCGCACCATCGCCTCGGCCGACGCCAATCTGGGCGCGTCGGTCGAAGGCTACAACGACGCCCTCGTGCTGCTGTTGGCAGAAGTGGCCGACAGCTACGTGCAAGTCCGCACGTTCCAGCAGCGGCTGGCCTTTGCCCGCACCAACGTCGAGACGCAACAGGGCTCGCTGCGCTTGGCGGATGAAAAGTTCCGCAACGGCACGACGACCGAACTCGACGTGCAGCAGGCGCGCAGCAACCTGGCGCAAACCCAATCGCTGATTCCGCCGCTCGAAACCGGGCTGCGGCAGTCGGGCAACCGGCTCTGCTATCTGCTCGGTCAGCCGCCCTACGACCTGGTCCGGCAGTTGGGCGCCGCGCCGATTCCGACGGCGCCGCCGGCGGTCGCCATCGGCATTCCGGCCGAGTTGCTCCGCCGCCGGCCCGACGTTCGTCGCGCCGAGCGGCTGGTCGCCGCGCAAAGCGAACAGATCGGCATCGCCGAGGCCGATCTCTATCCCCGCTTCGGAATTTTCGGCTTTCTCGGATTCGCGGGCGACGACTGGAAGTCGCTGTTCAACGGCAAGAGCTTCGCGGGCATCATCCTGCCCAGCTTCCAGTGGAACATCATGAATTACGGGCGGATCCGCAACAACGTCCGCGCGCAACAGGCGGCGTTCCAAGGCGCCGTGTTCGACTACCAGCAAACGGTGCTCCGGGCCAATCGCGAAGTCGAAGACGCCCTGGTGGCCTTCGTGCGCTCGCGCGAACAAGCCGCGCGACTGCAGGAAAGCGTCGACGCCGCGCAGGTCTCGGTGGAACTCGTGTTGGCGCAGTACGAAGCCGGTCTCACCGATTTCAACCGCGTGTTCAACACCCAATCGCTGCTCGCGCAGCAGCAGGAACAGCTCGCCACCGTCGAAGGCAGCATCGCCCAGAACCTGATCGCCGTTTACCAGGCGCTGGGCGGCGGCTGGCAATTCATGCGTACGGGCGGCGTGGCGGAATCGGCGGTCGTCGAAGTCCAAACGCCCGCGCCCGACGCGCTCTCGCTGCCCGCGCCGGCCGTTCAACCGGCCCCACAAAAGCCGCAATAGACGCGGCTTGGGGCCGCGAAAAGCTCAAGTAAAGCTTTTAGGGACGTTCGAATCTTGCGGAGGCGCCGCGTTTTTACCGTTCGCTGACTGGGCCGACGAGGGCATGGCGATTCTTGCCGCCCCGCTTGTCAAGCGAAGCTTGCACCTGCGGGATTTGTCTATCGGCCAACATCGCGGCGAGATCCGTCCGCTAGCCGCCTTCTTGACGAGCACCGAGTACCCCTGCGGCGAAAACTTCGCCGTCTTTTACGGACAAAGCCTCTCCATTGTTGAATTCCTTGTCGATCGCAAGAGCCCCGCGGAATTCGTACGATTTCTACGGCATGCGGGAAAAGCCGGCTACGATGCCGCGCTGAAAGATTGCTACGGACTGGACGGAATTTCCGACCTCGAACGGCAATGGCGGCAATCCGCGTTCGCCGTTTGGCCTGCGGACGAGCCGGTTTTGACGGACTTTGCGAACGGTATCGCCGCGGATGTTGCTTTGGCGGCGCCCGGCCCGTGACGACGGCCGGCCGCCGCCCTGACCGCGATCGAGCATCTTTATGGTATCTTAATGCGCAAACGGGCGGAATTGATGCCGTCTTAGCGCGGCTTTTGCTTCAATTCCAGATGCAGGTTGCTCGCGATGTTGGTTTTGCGAGCAACGATTCCAGCGACGGAGAAATCGCGATATGGACGCCTGGTACATGGCGCTCGGCCTGGGATTCTTCCTGATGAGCGGAGCTTTGGTCTACTTGTTCGATCAACTCTAAACTAAGGGAGTTTGACGATGAACTGGATTCACATCATGGCGACGATCGTTTCGGTCAGTCTGTTCGTGTATCTCACGGTGGCCCTGCTGGTGCCGGAGAAGTTTTCATGACCGCCAATGGTTGGTTGCAACTTGCGCTGTATCTGGCGCTGCTACTGCTGCTCGCCAAGCCGCTGGGGGCCTACATGGCGGCGGTCCATGAAGGCCGGCGCACGTGGCTGGATGCCGCCCTGGGGCCGATCGAACGATCGATCTACCGGCTGTGCGGCGTCGACCCCCAGTCCGAAATGCGCTGGACGGCCTACGCCGCCGCCGTGCTGTGGTTCAGCGCGGCGGGCTTCGCCGCCGTCTATCTGCTCCAACGCCTTCAGGCCTTGCTGCCGCTGAACCCCCAACGCCTCGGCGCCGTCGCGCCCGATTCGTCGTTCAACACGGCCGTGAGCTTCGCCACCAATACCAATTGGCAAGGCTACGGCGGCGAAACGACGCTCAGCTACCTGACTCAAATGTCGGGCTTGGCCGTGCAGAACTTCGTTTCAGCGGCTGCGGGCATGGCCGCGCTCGCGGCGCTCATCCGCGGCTTTAGCCGGCGTTCGATGGACACGATCGGCAACTTCTGGAGCGACTTGGTGCGCTCGACGCTCTTGATCCTGCTGCCCATGTCGTTCGTGCTGGCGATCGTCCTCGTTTCGCAAGGGGTCGTGCAAAACTTCCAGCCATATCAAACTGTCAAGCTCCTGCAGCCGACGAGCTACGAGCAGCCCAAATTGGGCGACGACGGCCAGCCGCTGAAGGACGCCGACGGGAATCCGATCACGGAATCAATCGCCGTGACCGAGCAGACGCTGCCGATGGGACCGGCGGCTTCGCAAATCGCCATCAAACAACTGGGCACGAACGGCGGCGGCTTTTTCAATGTAAATTCATCGCACCCGTTCGAGAACCCCACGCCGCTGAGCAACCTGCTGGAGATGCTGTCGATTCTGCTGATTTCGGCGGCGCTGTGCCACACGTTCGGCTTCATGGTCCGCGATTCGCGTCAAGGTTGGGCCCTGTTGGCGGCGATGACGATCGTTTTCGCGGCGCTCGTGATCCCGTGCGTCTTGTTGGAACAACGCGGAAATCCGCGGTTGGCCGCGCTTGGCGCCGATCAGATCGCCGGCCCGCAACAAGCCGGCGGCAACATGGAAGGCAAAGAAACCCGCTTTGGCGTGGTCAACTCGGCGCTTTGGGCGACGGCCACCACGGCCGCCTCGAACGGCTCGGTCAATTCGATGCACGATTCGTTCACCCCGTTGGCCGGCGCCATCCCGATGTGGCTGATGCAACTCGGAGAAGTGATTTACGGCGGGGTCGGCTCGGGGCTGTACGGCATGCTGCTGTTCGCCATCGTGGCGGTGTTCATCGCCGGGTTGATGGTCGGCCGCACGCCCGAATACCTGGGCAAGAAGATCGAGGCCTACGAAATGAAAATGGCCTCGATCGGCATCCTGGTTCCCTGCGCGGTGGTGCTGCTCGGAACGGCTCTCGCCGTGGCGACTCCGCAAGGCAGGGCGTCGATTTTCAATTCCGGCGCGCACGGCTTCAGCGAAGTGCTGTACGCCTATTCCTCGGCCGGCAACAACAACGGCAGCGCCTTCGCGGGCTTGAACGCCAACACGCCCTTCTACAACACGACGCTGGGGCTGGCGATGCTCTTCGCCCGGTTCTGGGTGATGGTTCCGGCGTTGGCCATCGCCGGCTCGTTGGCCAGGAAAAAGATCGTGCCGGCCAGCGCCGGCACGATGCCGACGCACACGCCGCTGTTCGTCGCGCTGTTGATTGCGGTCGTGATCCTCGTCGGCGCCTTGACGTTCATCCCGGCCCTGGCCCTGGGACCGATCGCCGAGCAACTGATGCTCTCGGCCCCTTGATCTTCATCCGCTCCCGGAATCGCACCCATGATTGTATCTCCCAAACGCGTTCCGATGTTCGACGCCGCGATCTTTCGCCGCGCGGTCGTCGAGTCGTTTCGCAAGCTCTCGCCGCGCGTGCAAGTGCGCAATCCGGTGATGTTCGTCGTGTTCGTCGTCGGGATCGTGACGCTCGTGCTCTGGGCGCAGGCGGTCGTGTCGACCGGCGAGGCGCCGGCGGGGTTCATCCTGGCCGTCTCGGTCTGGCTCTGGTTCACCGTGTTGTTCGCGAATTTCGCCGAGGCGCTGGCCGAAGGCCGCGGCAAGGCGCAGGCCGACGCGCTGCGCCAATCTCGCACCGAAACCGTCGCCAAGCTGCTCGTCGAGCCGCGGCGGAACGCGGCTTACGAGCAAATCGCCGCCTCGTATCTGAAGCTCAACGCCGTCGTGCTGGTCGAGGCGGGCGACTTGATTCCGGCCGACGGCGAAGTGATCGAAGGCGTAGCTTCGGTCAACGAAAGCGCCATTACGGGCGAAAGCGCGCCCGTGGTCCGCGAAAGCGGCGGCGACCGGAGTTCGGTGACGGGCGGCACGCAAGTGCTCTCCGATTGGCTGATCGTGCGGGTCACCGTGCTGCCCGGAGAGAGCTTTTTGGACCGCATGATCGCTATGGTCGAAGGCGCCAAGCGGCAGCGAACCCCCAACGAAATCGCCCTCAGCATCCTGTTGGCCGGCCTCTCGATCATCTTCCTGCTGGCCGCGTGTACGCTTCTGCCCTATTCGATCTACAGCGTCGCAGCCGCCGGCCAAGGCCAGCCGATCACGGTCACGGTTCTGGCGGCCTTGTTGGTGTGTTTGATTCCCACCACGATCGGCGCCCTGCTGTCGGCGATCGGCATCGCCGGCATGCACCGGCTGAGCGCGGCGAACGTCGTGGCCATGTCGGGCCGGGCGGTGGAGGCAGCCGGCGACGTCGACGTCGTGCTGTTGGACAAGACGGGGACGATCACGCTGGGCAATCGGCAGGCGGCGGCGTTTCTGCCCGCCGAAGGCGTCGAGCCCCGGGAGTTGGCCGACGCCGCGCAGTTGTCGTCGCTGGCGGACGAAACCCCCGAGGGGCGCAGCATCGTCGTACTGGCCAAGCGCGAGTACGCGTTGCGGGGCCGAGAGATTCAAACGCTCGGAGCGACTTTCGTGCCGTTTTCGGCGCAGACGCGGATGAGCGGCGTGAATCTCGCTCATCGTGAGATTCGCAAAGGCGCCGCCGACGCCATCGAGCGCTACGTTGCGTCCCAGGGCGGCGCGTTTCCCGAGAGCTTGCGCGGCCTCGTCGAAAGCGTCGCCCGCTCGGGCGGTACGCCGCTGGTCGTGGCCGAAGGCCCGCGCGTGCTGGGCGTGGTGCAGCTCAAGGACATCGTCAAAGGCGGCATCAAGGAGCGGTTCGGCGAGCTGCGCCGAGGCGGCATCAAGACGATCATGATCACCGGCGACAACCCGCTCACCGCGGCGGCCATTGCCGCCGAAGCCGGCGTCGACGACTTCCTGGCCGAGGCGACTCCCGAAGCCAAGTTGAAGTTGATCCGCGAATATCAGCAAGGCGGGCGGCTGGTGGCCATGACGGGCGACGGCACGAACGACGCCCCGGCCTTGGCCCAGGCCGACGTCGCCGTGGCGATGAACACCGGCACGCAGGCGGCCAAAGAAGCCGGCAACATGGTCGATCTCGACTCGAATCCCACCAAGCTGCTGGAGATCGTGCAGATCGGCAAGCAACTGTTGATGACGCGCGGCGCATTGACCACGTTCAGCATCGCCAACGACGTGGCCAAGTATTTCGCGATCATTCCCGCCGCCTTCGCCACGACTTATCCGGCGCTCAAGGCGCTCGACGTGATGCGCCTGAGCACGCCGCAAAGCGCGATCATGTCGGCCGTGATCTTCAACGCGTTGATCATCATCGCCCTGATTCCGCTGGCCTTGAAGGGAGTGCGCTACCGGCCCGTGCCGGCGGCGCAATTGCTGCGCGAAAACTTGCTGATTTACGGCCTGGGCGGGCTGATCGTTCCGTTCCTCGGCATCAAGGCGATCGACCTGGTTTTGGCCGCATTGCACCTGGCGTGAGAGCCTTCACGAGAAAGATACGCAAAGACAGGATCCTATGTTCCGTCCATTCCGTCCCGCGATCGTTTCGCTCGCATTGCTCAGCCTGCTCACCGGGGTCGTTTATCCGCTGGCAGTCGCCGGCGTGGCGCAGCTCGCGTTCCCGAAAAGAGCCGGCGGCAGCCTGATTCCGGGCAAATCGGCGCCGCTCGGCTCGGAATTGATCGGCCAATCGTTCGATCGGCCCGAGTATTTCTGGGGCCGCTTGTCGGCGACCTCGCCGACTCCGTACACGGCCTTTGGCGCCGCCCCGCTCACAGGGTCGTCCGGATCGAACTATGGGCCGCTGAATCCCGCCTTGACGGCCGCGGCCCAGGCCCGGATCGAGGCCCTGCGCCGGGCCGATCCCGACAACGACTTGCCCTTGCCGGTCGATCTGATCACGGCCTCGGCCAGCGGTCTCGATCCTCATATCAGCCCGGCCGCGGCGCTCTATCAGGCGCCTCGGGTAGCGGCGGCCCGCAGAATCGGCGAAGATCGGTTGCGGGCCTTGATCGCCGAGCATACCGAGGGTCGCCAATTCGGCGTGCTCGGCGAGCCGCGAGTGAACGTGTTGCAACTGAATCTGGCCCTCGACGCGAATGCCGACCAGCGCGAATGACTGACAAGCGCCCCGATCCTGACGCCGTGCTGGCCCAAGTGCAGGCTGACGAAGCGCGTGCTGGGCGCGGGAAACTGAAGCTGTTTTTCGGCTTCGTGGCAGGCGTCGGCAAAACGTACACGATGCTCGAAACCGCGCGGCGCGACGTTTCGGCCGGCCGCGACGTGCTCGTCGGCGTCGCCGAGACGCACGGCCGCGGCGAAACGGCCGCGATGCTGCTGGGCATGGAGATCTTGCCGCTGCGCGAGTTCGAATATCGGGGCGTCAAGCTCAAGGAGTTCGATCTCGACGCCGCTTTGAAGGCGCACCCCGAGTTGATCGTCGTCGACGAACTGGCGCACACGAACGCGCCCGGCAGCCGTCACGCGAAGCGCTGGCAGGACGTCGAAGAACTGCTGAACGCCGGCATCGACGTCTACGCGACGCTCAACGTGCAACACCTGGAAAGCCTGAACGACGTCGTCGCCCAGATCACCGGCATCGTCGTGCAGGAGACCTTGCCCGACGCCGTGCTCGAACGGGCGGACGAAATCGAACTGGTGGACTTGCCGCCCGAGAGCCTGCTCGAGCGGCTGCGCAGCGGCCGGATTTACGTTTCGACGCAAGCCGAACGGGCGGTGCAGAGCTTTTTTCGCAAGGCGAACCTGGTGGCGCTGCGCGAGTTGGCGCTGCGCCGCGTGGCCGAGCGGGTCCATGTCGACGTGCAAACCGCCCGACTGAGCGGCGCGGCCCGGCAAACGTGGCCGACCGTGGAGCGGATTTTGGTGTGCATCAGCCCCAGCCCGATGTCGCCGCGCGTGATCCGCACGGCCAAACGCATGGTCAGCTTGATGCAGGCCGAATGGATCGCGGTCTACGTCGAACGGCCTGGCGCCGAAGGGATCGACGCCGCCTCGCGGCAGCGACTCGTCGAGAACACGCGGCTGGCCGAGCAGTTAGGCGCCGAGATCGTGACGCTGGCCGGCGGCAACGTGGCGGAAGAGTTGGTGAGCTACGCTCGCGCCCGCAACGTCACGAGAATCGTCGTCGGCAAGACGGGCGAGAAAACCTGGCACAGCCGCTTTCGACGCAGCCTGGTCGACGACCTGCTGCGAGCCAGCGGCGAGATCGACGTCCACGTGATTCACGGCGTCGCCGAGCCGCGGGCCCAAGCGGCGCCGCCGCGATCCCAACCGACCGACTTCAGCGGCTACCTGCGGGCCGCCGCCGTGGTGGCCGCTTGCGCCGCGATCAATGTCGTCATCCATTGGTTCGGGTTGAAGGAAGCCAACCTGGTGATGGTCTTTCTGCTGGGAGCGGCGTTTTCCGCCGCCCGATATGGGCGCGGGCCGGGCATCCTGGCCTCGGTGGCCGGCGTGCTGCTGTTCGATTTTCTCTTCGTTCCGCCTTATTACACGTTCGTCGTGGCCGACACCCGGCAATATGTGCTCACGTTCGCCGTGATGCTCGGCATCGCCATCCTGACCAGTTCGTTGACGGCGCGACATCGAGAACAAGCGGAGCTTTCCCGACGGCGCGCCCATCGCACCGAATCGCTTTACAACATGAGTCGGCTGCTGGCGGGACAGGTGGGCAGCCATCAATTGGCCGACGTGGCGGCGCGGCAGTTGGCGGCCGTGTTCGCCGTCGAGGCGGCCGTCTTTCTGCCCGACGACGGCAGACGGCTCAAGCTGGCGGCCGGACCGCCGGCAGGCTTCGCGACTCAGGAACACGAGTTGACGGTCGCGCAGTGGGTCTTCGCCCATCAACAGCAAGCCGGCGCCGGAACCGATACGCTGCCGAGCGCCCGGGCCTTTTATCTTCCGCTGATCGGCTCGCAAGGCGCGGTGGGAGTGTTGGGAATCGCGTCGAACGATCCCGCACAACTGGAAATTCACGAGCAGCGGCAACTGCTCGAAACCTTCGCCAGCCAGATCGCCGGCGCGATCGAGCGCGATCAGTTGGCCGCCCAAGTGCAGGCCGTCTTGGTCCAAGCCGAGGCCGAACGGCTGCGAAGCTCTCTGCTCAGCTCGGTCTCCCACGACCTGCGCACGCCTCTGGCCGTCGTCACGGGCGCCAGCAGCAGTCTGTTGGAATCGGAAGGATCGCTCGATGCGCAGACGCGCCGCGAGTTGTGCCAGACCATTTACGAAGAGGGGCGGCGGCTCAGCCGGCTGGTCGATAATCTGCTGGATATGACGCGGATCGAGTCCGGCGGCGTGCAGGTCAACAAGGGTTGGCAGGTGATCGAAGAAGTCATCGGCTCGGCCTTGCACCGCACGGCGACCTTGTTGCACGGCAGGCAAATCGCCACGCACGTGCCCGTCGAATTGACGCTCGTGCCCTTGGACGATGTCCTGATCGAACAAGTGTTGATCAACTTGCTGGAGAACGTGCAGAAATACACGCCGCCTGGCTCGCCCGTAGACATCGCCGCTCGACGGGAACGACAGCAGATCGTGATCGAGGTGGCCGATCGCGGGCCGGGCCTTCCGCCGGGCGAGGAGGAGCGCGTTTTCGAAAAATTCTACCGCGGCCAGGCGGCCTCGGACGGCCGCCCCGGCGCCGGGTTGGGTCTGGCGATTTGCCGTGCGATTCTGGCGGCGCACGGGGGACGAATTTGGGCCGAGAACCGTCCCGACGGCGGCGCTCGCTTCTGTTTCAGCCTGCCGCTGGAGGGCAGCCCCCCGCACGTGGCCCGCGAGACCGAGGCGATCGAAATTGCCTCCGGCGATCGAGATCCTTGACGGACCCCTGTTCCCAGACGGACCCCTGTTCCCATTCTTGCCGCCGCTTGCCCCCGTCCTGACGATGCCGACTTCGCCCTTGATCCTGCTTATCGAAGATGAAGCTCCGATCCGCAAATTCGTGCGCGTGGCGTTGGAAAACGAGGGCTATCGCCTGGCGGAGGCGGAAACGGGCGAAAAAGCCCTGTCGCTGGCGGCCGATCAGCCGCCGGAACTGGCGATCCTCGATCTGGGACTGCCCGATATGGACGGCCTCGACTTGCTGCGCCGGCTGCGCGAATGGTCGTCGGCCCCCGTGCTCGTGCTCTCGGCGCGCGGGCAGGAAAAAGACAAAGTTGCGGCGCTCGATGCCGGCGCCGACGACTATTTGACCAAGCCGTTCGGCGTCGGCGAATTGCTGGCGCGGGTTCGCGTCGCCTTGCGGCATTCAGCCCGCTTGGGGCAAGGCGCCAAAGCTGAGGCTGCCTTCGCCGTGGGAGACTTGTCGGTCGATCTCGCGGCGCGGCGCGTGTTTCTGGGCCAGAGCGAAGTTCACCTCACGCCGATCGAATACCGCCTGCTGACCGTCTTGGTGCAACACGCCGGAAAAGTCTTGACGCATCGCTTCCTGCTCAAAGAAGTCTGGGGGCCAGGGCACGCCGAAGAGGTGCACTACCTGCGGGTGTTCATGGCGGGGTTGCGTCGCAAGCTGGAAATCGAACCTTCGCAGCCGCGGTATCTGCTCACGGAGCAAGGCGTGGGCTATCGGTTGCGGGACTGATTGGTGTTTGGAATTCGCCGCAGATGTCGTATGTTGCGCAAACAGTCCGATCCCAAGCCCCGCGCGGGCCCCTTTGTTCCTGCGGCAAACCTGCGAAATCGCCTGATGGCAACCAACACGATGCCGATCGAGAAGGGCGTTACCGCGGCGAGCCCGCCGGCAAAGACGCTGTCGATTTGCCTGATCAACCCCCGCTTCGAGCCGTCGTATTGGGGCTTCGAATTTGCGCTGCCGCTTTATCCGGGAGATAAACGCAGCACGATGATCCCCGGCTCGCTTTCGGCGATCGCCGGGCTGTGTGGCGACCACAACGTGCACGTGCTCGACGAAAATGTCGAGGAAATTGATTGGCAGTTCCTCCGTTCGTTCGACGTGGTCGGCGTGACGGGAATGAACGTGCAAAAAGTGCGTATGCGGGAGATTCTCCTCCAGCTCCAAGAATTGAAGATATTCACGGTCGTGGGCGGCCCGTTCGTTTCGGTCCAGGAAGAGTTTTTCGAGGGGCTGTGCGACGTCATCTTCGTCGGCGAGGCCGAAACGACCTGGCCCCGGTTCCTCGACGATTTGGCCCGCGAGTCGCCCACCGAGAAGCGTTATGAACAGTCGTCGCCGACCGACATGACCCAAGCGCCCCGGCCGCGGTTTGATCTCCTCAAGGTCGACCGCTATGCGTCCGGGGCATTGCAGTACTCGCGAGGCTGCCCCTTCGAATGCGAGTTCTGCGACATCATCGTGATCTACGGGCGCAAGCCTCGGGTCAAGGAACCCGCTCAACTCATAGCCGAGTTGGACGACATGCGCCAAGCCGGGTTTCATTCCGCGTTTATCGTCGACGACAACTTCATCGGCAACAAAAAGAAAGCCAAATCGCTGCTGGAGGAGCTGATTCCATGGATGGAGCGGCACAACTATCCGCTCCGCCTGACGACTGAGGCCAGCATCAATCTTGCCGATGATGCAGAACTGCTGGATTTGATGTACCGGGCCAATTTCAGAAGCGTGTTCATCGGAATCGAGACGCCGCGTTTGGCGTCGCTGAACGAGACCAAGAAGTTTCAGAACGCGCGGGGCGACTCGCTGGCGGCCAAGCTGGCACGGATTCAAAACGCGGGTCTCGACGTCAATGGCGGATTCATTGTCGGCTTCGATAGCGATGACCAGGAGATCTTCGAAGACCAATTCCAGTTCATCCAAGAAAACGGCATCACGCTTGCCATGGTGGGGATGCTGCAGGCGATTCCCAAGACGCCGCTCTACGAACGGCTGCGGCGGGACGGCCGCTTGGTCGAGGAAGATCCTAGTTGCAATTTCGTGCCGAAGCAGATGACTCGGCGCGAATTACGCCAAGGTTATTGGGATTTGGTCAAGCGGCTTTACGCACCCGAGGCGTACCTCGACCGATACTTCAAGGTGTACGAGTCGGCCGAATACCTGCAGCGCCGCGCCGATATCTGTCGCAAGGCCGGGGAAGGAAAACGGTTGCCGACGCTCGCTTATGCGCTCTCCCTGCTTTGGTCTCTCTTCTGGACCCTATTCTGGGATGGCTCATTGATCTCGCTCGGAAGGGTGTACGCAAGGTACTTCTTTACGCGGAATCTCAAGCACCGCCGAGACATCGTCGGCTTTGCTCAGTTTTTGAATCGCTGCGTGACCCACTGGCACTTTTACAAATTCACCCGCGAGTTGACTGCAGGGAGGCTGCGAGCCTACAACACTTTGTGAGCGAGAGACGTTGCCATGCGGCTGCCTGTCAGTGGCGCATCGGCGCCCGCATCAAGACGCCGATCGCTTCCTGGGCCATCGAGGCGGTCGGGCGACATCGAGGAGTTTGCGACGAAATTGAACCAATGGGCGCCACGTACGACGCGCCTTTGCGATTCGGGCGGCAGCAAGCGACGGACGTCCGGCACGCGGGTCCAATGCACCTGCGGCCGGTAATGGTGCTCTTGGTGGTAGCCGTTGTTGAACCACACGAAGTTATAAAGGGGGTTGTAGCAACTCACTGAATCCGTCTGGCGATTGCCCGGCGCCGCCCCATGGTGTTCGAGATAGTTCTCGGCCATCGCCGCCGCGTTTCCGAAGAACCAGACGGGAAGATAGAAACACAGGAAGCCGCGAAAGTTGATCGTCGCCAGGATAAGGAGCACAGCGCCGAGCGCGGCCAGCTCCCACGCCACGTCGTGCAGCACTCGCCGGCGCCGCGCTTCGCGCAGCAGCAAACGGAAATCCGAGCGAAAGTACCCCAGCAACGCGTAGCTCACGATGCTCTCTTCGCGCGTGGGCGGCCGCCCATAGCGCCAGGTCGACGTGAAATCGTTCGTCGTTCCCGTGCGCGGATCGGGCAGGTCGTTGTTGTACTTGTGATGGTGCAGGTGATGCAGGCGATACAGCGTCTGCGATCCGCCCAGCAGCAGCGAGTTGATCAGGCTGAAGACCGCGTTCAACCGCTGACTGCGAAAGAACGGGTTGTGGATGAAATTGTGCGCCGTACATTGAAAGTTCGTGCACATCAGGAAGACGGAGATCGCCGCCAGACCTAGGGTCGCGCTCCAAGGGACGCGGCCGCAGGTCCAGGCCCCATACACCAGGACGGCCAATTGCACTCCGGCCATGGCCGCCAGCAGGCTGTCGAGCCGGCTGTGGGCAAAGAAGCCAGTACGAGGTTGCTTTGCCAGCGGGCGCGTCGCGATTTCGCGGTCAGTCTCGGCGGAGCGGGGCGCGATCATGGAAGGCGAAGCCCTGATTTCTTATGAGTTGCGAAGTACGTGCACGTTGCGCGGCTCGTGGAATCGACCTTAGTGACCGCTCGTGCGACGGACAGGGCTGAATTGACCCAACGGGCGCCCACGCAATGTGCAACCGCCACATGGGATGAGCAAGTTACGGATCTCTCCGGCGCCGGTCCAGTGCATCTGCGGCCGATAATAGGGTTCAACCACGGTTACCGGCGAGAGCGGTCTAGTTGTACAGGGGGGGTGGCTACGAATGGAGGCGGTGGCGATCTCCCGGTTTCGTGCGACGGAAGAAGTCAGAAAACGAGACGGACAAGCCTGATCGCCTGCCTGCAGCGCAGAGGAGCAGGTGAACTCCAAAGCTCGACAGGCAGATGGCCGGAATCACTCGCAATACGCGACCGCAACTATGACGAGTTCCCTGCCCAGGCAGCCTGGTTTTCTTGAAGAGCCCGGCACTGAATTGCAGGGGCATGGGGCCCATTTCAGGAGTCGTCTGCTTGAACTGCCGGCTCGTCGACGCAACTCTTAGTTCTGAAATGAGAAAGCCATTCGACGTGCTCGCTGAAGGCGAATTTCGTTTTCATCGAGTGCAGTGGCGATGGGGGCCGGTTCCGGCATCCGGAAGGCGAGAGCCGTTAACCGCCCGTTGCAGTCGTTTGATCCGGTGACCTTGTCTCTGCGCGACCAGTTATTGACGATCCATGAAAAACGGCGTCGCCCGTTGCACCGTTCCCGCCTGAGACGTAGGCTGCGGATTGTTTCCCGCTGATGCCCGGCGCCGCAGTCCGCTGAGACCCACAAAATGGCTCCCGCTCGTCCGACAATCAGGTTTCTCCTTGGCGACGCTCCGGATGACCTGCATCGCCCGAGACATCGCCGCTACGGCCAGCGACGCGGCGCCTCTTCCTGGCCAGTGCTTGTCGTCATCGCCACACTGGTGATCCTCGGGCTGCTCATCGCGAGCCTCGTCGAACGCCCATCCAGCCCCGTCGCGAACCAGACCGGAGCGTCATCCGCTGAACAATCGCTGATGATCTACTGCGCGGCCAGCAACCGAGAGGTCATGGAGGCGGTCCGGGCGGATTACGAGCAGGACTTCGGCATCCCGGTGCAGGTTCAATACGGAGCTTCACAGACGCTGCTGGCTTCGCTCGAAGTGTCCAAGAGCGGCGACCTGTATCTGCCGGCGGACGATAGTTTCCTCGGTCGGGCTCGAGAGCGCGATTTGATCGATGACGATTTTGCCCTGGCCGACATGAAAGCCGTCGTGGCCGTCCCGAAAGGCAATCCGAAACAGATCGCCAAACTCGACGACTTGCTGCGCGACAAGATTCGCGTGGCCCAGGGCAGTTCCGAAGCGACCGCAATCGGCAAAGTGACGAAAGCCGCGCTGGAGGCGACCGGCAAGTGGGAGGCTCTCGAGCAGCATACCGCCGTGTTCAAGACGACTGTCAACGAAGTGGCCAACGACGTGAAACTCGGGGCCGTCGATGCGGGCATCGTCTACGGACCGGTGCTGCACGACTACGACACGCTGGAGGGGCTCTCGATCTCCGAACTGGCGTCGATTCAGTCGCGGGTGGCGGTGGCGCTGCTGAAATCGAGCACTCGTCCGCAGGCGGCTGTCCGCTTCGCCCGCTATCTCAGCGCCCAGGACAAGGGGCTGGTGCGGTATCGGGAGTTTGGCTTCGATCCGGTCGAGGGGGATCCCTGGAGCGAGCAGCCGGAGCTGACGCTCTATGCGGGGTCGATGCTGCGGCCGGCGATCGAGGAGACGATCACCGAGTTCGAACGCCGGGAAGGCGTCAAGGTCACGCGGGTTTACAACGGCTGCGGCATTCTGGTCGCCCAGATGAAAGCGGGCGAGGTTCCCGACGCGTATTTCGCCTGTGATGTGGAGTTCATGAATCAGGTGCAGGACATCTTTCCCAGTCCGGAATCGGTGTCGCAGAACGAATTGGTGATCCTGGTCGAGAAAGGGAATCCGCACGGCATCAAGTCGCTCAAGGACCTGAGCCATCCTGGGCTGCGGGTCGGCATCGGGCACGAGAAGCAGTGTGCGATGGGATGGATCACGCAGCGGACGTTTACCGAAAGCGGTCTGCAGACCGAGCTGATGAAAAATGTCGTGGTGCAGACGCCGACCGGGGACATGCTCGTCAACCAGATGCGCAGCGGTTCGCTGGACGCTGCGGTGGCTTACCTGAGCAACGCGGCCGGCGCCGCCGAGTTTTTGGACGCGATCCGCATTCAGGGGATTCCGTGTTCGGTGGCGACGCAGCCGTACGGCGTGGCGGCCGGCTCGAATCATCGTCAGTTGGCGGAGCGTCTGCTGCGTGCGATCCGCACGCAGTCGTCGAAAGAGAAGTTCACCAGCGAGGGCTTCCGCTGGCTGGAAGGACAGCGGTCCGCCGATGAGTGATGTGGAGACTGGCGTGCCGCCCGAGTCGCCGCCGGCCTCGACAATCGGGACGGCCGAATCCAAGCGAACCAATCGGGCCAAGCGAGCCCACCGGGCGGGATCGGATCTGCCCTTCCTGGCCTTGATGGGCGCCCTGGGAGGCGGCTATCTCCTGCTGATCCTCGCCCTGCTGGCCGCGGATATCGCGTACACTTCGCCCGCACATTTTGTAGCCGCCCTCTCGAAGCCGGAGATTCGGTTTGCCGTGCGTTTGACCCTGATCAGTTGCACGATTTCGGCGCTGCTGTCGATCTGGGTGGCGACGCCGCTGGGATACTTGCTGTCGCGCTTTCAGTTTCGCGGCCGCTGGCTGATCGACACGGCGCTCGACGTCCCGGTGGTGCTGCCGCCGCTGGTGATCGGGCTGAGCCTGCTGATTCTGTTTCATCTGCCGATCGCCGGCGGCAAACTGGATGACTGGTTTCAGCAAACACTCGGCTTTCGAGTGACGTTTCGGCAGCCCGCCGTGATTCTGGCCCAGTTTGCCGTGGCGTGCGCGTTTGCGGTGCAGACGATGCGGGTGACGTTCGACCAGATCGACCCGCGGGCGGAACAGGTGGCCCTCACGCTCGGCTGCCGGCGGAGCCAGGCGTTTCTGCAGGTCGTGCTGCCCCAGGCATGGCGCGGGCTGATTGCGGCGTTCACCATTGCCTGGGCCCGATCGCTGGGAGAATTCGGGCCGATCCTGGTCTTCGCCGGCGCGACGCGGATGCGGACCGAAGTGCTCTCGACGACGGTGTTTCTTGAACTGAGCGTCGGCCGGCTCGAGGCGGCCGTGGCGGTCTCGCTGATGATGGTCATGGCGGCGATGGCCGTGCTGGGCATCGTGCGGCTGCTGGGGGCGCGGGTGAATTGATGATCGAACTTTGCAACGCGTCGATCCGCTCCGGTCCGTTTGTGCTGAGCGATGTCAGCCTGACGGTCCCCACGGGCGGATACGCGATTCTGATGGGAGGCACCGGGCAGGGAAAAACGACAATCGTTGAAGCAATCTGCGGGTTGCGGGCGGTCGAACGAGGCAGCGTCGTTGTCGGCGGCGTGGATGTGACCCGCTGGAAGGCCGCGGATCGCGGGATCGGTTACGTGCCGCAGGATCTGGCGCTGTTTCCCACGATGACCGTTCGCGAGCATCTGGAGTTCGCCCTGCGGATTCGGCGCGCCGGACGGACGCTGATCCGCCAGCGGGTGGCCGAGCTTTCGCACGTGCTGGGAATCGAAGGGCTGCTCGCGCGGCGCGTTCACCATCTGAGCGGCGGCGAAGCGCAGCGCGTCGCGCTCGGGCGGGCGTTGGCGTTCGATCCGCAAGCACTGCTGTTGGACGAGCCCTTGAATGCCCTCGACGAAACGACTCGCGACCGGCTCTGCGAGCTGCTGCGTTCGGTGCAGCGGCAGCGCGGTCTGACGACGCTGCACATCACGCACAGCCGAACCGAGGCGCGGGCGCTGGCCGACCGCTTGCTGGTGATCGAATCGCGCCGCGTGACCGAGCGTCCCCTCGCGCAGCTTGCCGCACCCGCTGACGAAAAAAGGGGACATTCTACTTTTTCGGGAACGCAAACATCTCCTTACTCGGCCTCATGAAAAAGTAGAATGTCCCCTTTTTCCATGACCTCACGCAGTTCGGCAACTCCTGCGACTCGGGCGCTTGAGAGGACCGTACAATGAACGTGAGCGTCGAATTCACCGGACAACTCCGCACGGCGATGGGTCACGCGAACGACTGGGTCGAGTTGCCCGAGGGCGCCACGGTCGCGATGCTGCTCGTGCAACTGGGGCAGCGCTGCGGCGAAGCGGCGCGAACGCACCTCTTGAATGCGTCGAAGCAGCCGCAGCCCAGCCTGCTGGTGGCGATCAACGGGACTGCTTTTCCGTCGCGGCAAGCAGCGTCGACCGTTCTGAGCGAAGGGGACACCGTCGTGCTGTTGCCGCCGATCGCTGGAGGTTAGCTTCGATCCGATGAAACCGCTTCCCGAATTGACTGCAGACGAGCAGCGCCGCTACGAATGGCAATTGACCGTGCGCGATTTTGGCATGGAAGGCCAGCGCCGGCTCAAACGAGCGACCGTGCTGATCTCCCGCATCGGGGGCGTGGGAGGATCCGCGGCGCTACAACTCGCGGCGGCGGGGATCGGCCGGCTGATTCTGGCGCATGCGGGCAATGTGCGGTTGGACGATCTCAACCGCCAATTGCTGATGACCACCGAGAGTCTCGGGCGGCCGCGGATCGAGTCCGCCGCACGACGTCTGCGCGAGTTGAATCCGCACGTCGAGATCGAGACGGTCGCGGAAAACATCTGCGAGGGTAATGTGGCCGAGCTGGTCGGCCGGTGCGACGTGGTCGTAAGTGCGGCTCCTCTGTTCACGGAGCGGCTGCTGATGAATCGCCAAGCCGTGCGGTGGCAGAAGCCGCTGGTCGACTGCTCGATGTACGACCTCGAAGCCCGCTTGATGACGGTCCTGCCCGGCCGGACGCCGTGCCTGGAGTGCCTCTATCCCGAGCCGCCTCCCAACTGGAAACGGCAATTTCCCGTATTCAGTGCGGTCTCGTGTACGGTCGGATCGCTCGCGGCGATGGAAACGATCAAGGTGATTGCTGGATTCGGCGGACCGTTGGCCGGGCGGCTGCTGCTCGGCGATCTGCGCGACATGAGTTTTCGCACGCTGCCGATCGCTCGCCGGGAAGACTGTGCGGCGTGCGGCGCGTAGGTCAGGCATTCCAGCCTGACGTGCGTCATGGCTGGTGGCTGGGCTTGGAAATCAGGTAGAATTGAAGCTGGCTGGGGCAACTCGCGACAGAGGGTCTACCGGAGGAATCATCATGACGGTCCTGGAACACCAGCAGCCGCTCACGCTGCCGGTCCCTTTATATGAGGATCCGCCCGGTGTTTTTCGCGTCGGCAAGAGCCGCGTGCTGCTTGAACTGGTGATTCGCGCATTTCAACGCGGCCAGACGCCCGAAGCCATCATCCAGTCGTACGACACGTTGAGCCTGGCCGACGTTTATGCCGTCGTCAGCTACTACCTTTTGAATCCGGCCCCCATCGACGAGTACCTGGACGCCTGCGATCAAAAGGCCGAAGCCATGCGCCAAAAGCTGGAGGTCGCGGGAATGACCGGCCGCTTCGGCAAGGAGGAATTGCTGGCCCGTGCCCGCAACAAGGGGTTGTTCCGTGATCAGGCTCCTGACCGATGAGAACGGTGACGGCGATATCTTGCGCGGCCTCGTTCGCCGCATGCCGGACCTGGATGTCGTGCGCGTTCAAGACGTTGGACTGGCCGAAACTCCAGACCCGACGATCCTGGCGTGGGCTGCCGCCGAAGAGCGGATTCTGATCACGCACGACCGCGACACCGTTCCCGGCTTCGCTTTCAACCGAGTTCGCAGCGGACAGCCCATGCCAGGCGTTTTTCTCGTTAGCGACCAAATGCCGAGAGGACAGGCGGTTGACGAGCTGCTTCTCGCTATCGAATGCCTCACCGCTGACGAATGTAAAGACTTGGTACGTCATCTCCCGCTTTGAGTCACGCGCCGCCCGAATCGATCAGCATCTTGCCCATTTTCGACCGTGCCCTCAACCGTTGTCACTCTCATGACACCCCCGTCGCCGAAACCAAGCACTTCTGGCGCCGGGCCGGGTGGTGACGTATACTCCGGTCGGTTGGGCCTTGCTGAGTTCGCTCGATTTTCTGCCAATCGCTGACTTACCGTAGGGAGCCGCTCCATGTTTGGATCCACCGGGCCTCTCGAACGACGCGCGATCCTCGTTCCCGTCGTCGCCGCGCTGCTGGCGTGTGCGGCGATTCCGGCCGCCGCGGCCCCGGCCGACACCGCCGCCCCGGTCAATGTCGCCGCTGAAGTTCTCCAGCAAAGCGGCGTCCGCGGCGGTTTCGTCGTGCATCTCAACTGCGGAGACGGGCAACTGACCGCGGCCCTGCGGGCGACCGATGCTTACCAGGTACACGGCCTCGATACGTCGGCTGGGCGGATTGCCGAGACGCGGGCGGCGTTACAATCTGCCGGCGTCTACGGTCCGGTGAGCGTGGAGCGGTTCGATGGCAAGTCGCTGCCGTATATCGACGGCATGGTCAACCTCGTCGTGGCCGAGAAGCTCGGCGACGTGCCGCAGTCGGAGATCGAGCGAGTGCTCTGCCCGCGCGGGGTGGCCTGCATCCGCGCCGGCGGCGGCTGGAAGAAGATCGTCAAACCGGTTCCGGCGGAGATCGACGACTGGACGCACTACTTCCACGATGCCGGCGGCAATCCGGTCGCGCACGATACGGAAGTGGCGCCGCCCGAGCGGCTGCAATGGGTCGGCAGCCCGCGATGGTCTCGGCATCACGACAGGATGTCGAGCCTGAGCGCGCTGGTGTCGTCGCAGGGGCGGATGTACTACATCCTGGACGAAGGCTCGCGAGTTTCGATCGAACTGCCTTCCGACTGGCAGCTCATCGCACGCGACGCCTTCAACGGAACGATGCTGTGGAAGCAGCCGATCGAGAAGTGGCAGGACCAGATGTGGCCGCTCAAGAGCGGGCCGACGCAACTGGCGCGGCGGCTGGTCGCCGACGGCGAAGATCTGTATGTCACGCTGGGCATTCACGCCCCGGTCTCGCACCTCGACGGGGCGACCGGCAAGACGAAACGCGTCTACGAAGGAACCGAGTCGACGGAAGAGATCCTGCTCAACCAGGGGACGCTGTTCCTGCTGGTCAACCGGGGCGCCGCGGAACTGGACGAGTACGCTCCGAAATTCAACACCGGCGATCAGGGGCGGGTGGCCACGGAGTTCGTCTGGAACGAAAAGCCGCGCGACGTGGTCGCCTTCGACGCGGCGACGGGCAAGCGGCTCTGGTCGCATACCAGCAAAGTGGCGCCGCTGACGCTCTGCGCCAACGACAAGCGGGTCATCTTCCACGACGGCGACAAGATCGTCTGCCTCGACCCCAGGAGCGGAAAGCAGCTCTGGGCCACCGAACCGGCTTCGCGCCGCAAGTCGATTCAGTTCAACTTCGGCCCGCGACTGGTGCTGCACGAACCGTTCGTGCTGTATGCCGGCGGCGAGGGCAAGATGCGGGCTTATGACGCTACGGACGGGAAGATGCGGTGGGAGTCGGATCACGCCCCCTCGGGCTACCAGTCGCCGCAGGACATTATCATCGCGGGCGGCATGGCGTGGGTGGCGCCGACGACGAGCGGACGCGACAGCGGCATCTACAAGGGACGCGACCTGCTGACCGGCGAAGTGAAGATCGAGTTCCCGCCCGACATCGACACCTACTGGTTCCATCACCGCTGTTACATTGCCAAGGCGACCGACCGCTTCATTATTCCGTCGCGCACCGGCATCGAGCTGGTCGACTTCAGGGCGAAGCACTGGGACATCAATCACTGGGTCCGCGGCGCCTGTCTGTACGGAGTGCTTCCCAGCAACGGGTTGCTCTACGCACCGCCGCACAACTGCGCCTGTTATCCCGAGGCCAAACTCTATGGCTTGAACGCTCTGGCCGCGGCGCCGAAGACGCCCATTCTGCCCAAGGAAATTCCCGAGGAAGACCGCCTGGAACTCGGACCTGCGTTTCGCGAACCGCTCAAGGAACAAGCCGCGACCGCAAACGAGTGGCCGACCTATCGCCACGACAACGAGCGGAGCGGATACTCGTCCGCGGAACTCGGCAGCGATCTGAGTCGTAGCTGGGAGACCAAGTTGCCCGGGCCGCTTTCCGCTCTCGTGGCGGCCGGCGGCCTGGTTTACGTGGCGCAGATCGATCAGCACAAGTTGCACGCGCTCGATGCCAAGACGGGAGAGTCGCGCTGGACCTACACGGCCGGCGGGCGGATCGACTCGCCGCCGACCTACTGGAACGGGCGGCTGTTCTTTGGCTCGGCGGACGGCTGGGTCTACTCGCTGCGCGCCAGCGACGGAGTCCTGTTGTGGCGTTATCGGGCGGCCCCGCTGGATCGCCGGCTGATGGCTTTCGAACAACTCGAATCGGTCTGGCCCGTTCACGGCTCGATTCTGATCGAGAAGGACGTCGCCCACTTCGTCGTCGGCCGGTCGAGCTTCCTGGACGGCGGCATGTGGTACGTGCGGCTCGATCCGCGCTCTGGCAAGAAACTCGGCGAAACCGTGCTCAACGATCGCGATCCTGAAACGGGCGAAGACATTCAGAATCGCCTGCAGACGCTGCAGATGCCGGTGGCGCTGGCCGACATCCTCTGCACCGATGGCGAGTGCGTTTTTCTGCGGTCTCAGAAGTTCGACGACGCCGGCCAGCGTCAGGAGATCGGACCGGTTTCCGGCGACGCCGCGAAGCAAGGGGGAACGCAGGCCGGTCCCGGCCGCCATCTGTTCGCCCCGATGGGCTTCCTCGACGACACCTGGTTCCACCGCTCTTACTGGGTCTACGGCAAAAATTTTGCCGGCGGACACAGCGGCTACTACCAGGCTGGCAAACACACGCCGTCCGGCCGCATCCTGGTGTTCAACGACAAAGAGATCTACGGCTATGCCCGGCAGCCGCAGTACTATCGCTGGACCACGCCGCTGGAGCATCAGCTCTTCTCGGCGAGCCGGGATGCGGTGGCGCCGGCGCCGATCGTCGGCGGAAACGGGAACAATGGCCCGGAGACGGTCGCGTTTGACCTCACGCCCAGCATCGATCCCACGAACAAACCGCTCACGGTAGAGGCGTGGATCAAGCCCGACAGTCCGGGCGGCGTTATCGTCGCCCACGGCGGTCCCGCGCAGGGGTACGCTCTGTTCCTTAAGAACCGGAAGCCGACCTTCGCCATCCGGTCCGGCAGCAAGCTGACTGAGATCCAGACGCCCGACCGGATGAAAAACGGCTGGCACTACCTTGCGGCCGTGCTCACGCGGGAAAAGGACATGCAGTTGTACGTCGATGGCGTGCTGGCGGCTTCCGGCAGAACTCCGGCTCTCATTTCGGGCACGCCGCAGCAGAAGCTGGAGTTGGGGGGCGACGGCGGCAGCGAAGTGGGGTCGTACAAGAACGGGTTCCCATTCGTCGGAGCGATCGACGAAGTGCGGATCACGCATCGGGCTCTCACGGCCGCCGAAATCGCGTCGGCCTTTCAGGATCCCGAGCAGGCCCGAGCGATGAAGGCCGACGTGGTCGTGCATTGCACGTTCGATGACGGCAACGCCAAGGATTCCTCGGGTAAGAAGAACGACGGCCATCTCGGCAAGTTGCCGACCGGCCAGGGCCGGATCGGAACGGCCGTCGTCTTCCCCAAGGCCGCAGGCGCCGCCGTGGCTGCGGGCGCCGCCAAGCAGATGGGCTTCGACCACAACTGGACGAAGTTCGTGCCCGTCTTCCCCCGGGCGATGGTCCTCGCCAGCGATGCGATCGTCGTCTCGGGTCCGCCCGACCTGCTCGATGAGGAATACGCCCTCGAGCGCCTGGCGGCCAAGGATCCGGCGATCCGCAAACAGTTGCAGGCGCAGGCGGACTCGCTAGAGGGGAAAAAGGGCGGACGGTTCTGCGTCTTCTCGACCACGGACGGCAGTTATATTTCCGACATCGATATCGACGCCTTGCCCGTCTGGGACGGCATGTCCACCGCTTACGGCCGGATTTATATGGCCACCACCGACGGCCGGGTGATCTGCCTGGGGCAGGGCGAATGAGACGGCGCCGCACGGCCAGAACCTTGCGAGGGATGCTGTGGGAGGAGATTTGAAAAGCGTGAAAAGGAGGAGAGCCAGGCAGGGGGAAGAAATGACGTCCGGAACCGTTCGCAACATAGCGCATGATGATAGACCAGTTTTTTGGAGCGACAAAACATGACCAAGCTTGTTCTCGACTCGGTAACACTTGAAAAGCTTTTGTATCTGGCAGAGCCGCTCGACTTGTTCGACGATTCGGGACGTCGTCGAGCGGTTCTTACGCCGATATACGATCCCGAAGAATTCGGCCCCCTCGAGCCACAGGTCAGCGAGGAAGAACTGCGACGGCGCGAAAGCTCCACGGAGCCTAGGTATTCGATTGGAGAAGTGCTTCGCCATCTTGAGCAACTGTGATGTTCCGCGTCGATTGGTTGCTATCCGCGCAGAACGAACTGGCCCAAATCTGGTTGAGTGCCGACAGCGCGCTTCGCCGCCAAGTCAGCGTTTCTGCTCAACGCATCGACCAATTGCTGCAAGTTAACCCGCATGAACATGGCGAGTCGCGTTCTGAGGGACGCCGGGTTATCTTTGTTCAACCCACTGGGCGCCAGCTATCGGGTCGATCTCGATGCAAAGTCGATCACCGTGCTGCACATCTGGCAGTTTCGGCGACGACGGCCCCCTTGATCCTCTCAGTACCCAAGGAAGTCATAAATTCCGAGTGATTCTTGCTAGTGCGACGACATCGAGGCAAAGCCGCATAGTGAACCGATTCCACGGCAGGCAATGAATAACGAACCCCGAATCGTGCGACACCAAACGCCATGGCTGCGGCTGGCCGCGACGTTGGCGGCCGTGCTGCTACTGGCTCGCTCGGCCGACGCATGTTCAGTACCGGTGTTCCGCTACGCGCTCGAACGCTGGCCGGCCGATTTGTTCGAAGTCGACGTGTTTTATCGCGGTGAGCTAACTCCCGACCAACGGGCGCTGGTTTCGCGGCTCGAAGACCAATCGCAGATCAACGGCGGGGCGGTGAACTGGGAAGTCATCCACTGCAATCTCGACGAGCAGCTTGACGAGGATCTGCAGGCGGTCGGCGGTACTCTCGGCGACGTCGCGGCGCCGCACGTCGTGCTCCGTCGTCCGGGTGGGCGGCGAGGATCGGCGGTCGTCTGGTCCGGGCCGCTATCGGACGTGAAGCCGTCGCTTTGGACCTCTCCGGCGCGGGACGAGCTGATCCAGCGGCTGGCCAGCGGGGATTCGGTCGTCTGGCTCGTGTTTCGCGGCCGCGACGAAGCCGCCTCGCAGCCCCTCGTCGAGCTGTTGCAGCAACAGTTGCCTGGGCTGGCCGCCGAGATTCCGCTTCCCTCCGGGGTCGGTATGCCGGGGTCGGAGCTGCTAACGAACCTGCCGCTCGAAGTTCGCTTCTCCGTCCTCGAAGTCGACGGCCAGTCGGCCGACGAAGCGATCTTTCGCAAGCTGGTCGCTCGTGGAGTCCTTGACGACTCGGACCATGACGAATCGATCGTGGTTCCCGTCTTCGGTCGCGGGCGGGCGATGACGGCGCTGAAGGCGGAGTCGATCGACGAGGCGCTGCTGGCGGAGTGTTCGGGATTTCTCTGCGGCGCCTGCTCCTGTCAGGTCAAGCAGTCCAACCCCGGTTTCGATCTGCTGCTAGCCGTCAACTGGGACGAGCGACTGTCGGGCGACCCCGACATCCCGCTGCAAACGGCGCCAATCCAGCCCGAGGCGGACGCTGGCGACGAACCCAGTGAGCCGACTTATGTTCCCATCCCGGCTGGCCGGAAGGAGACCCCGGCGAGCGGAATGAAAAAAGGGGACATTCTACTTTTTCATGAAGCCGAAAAAAGGAGCGATTTGCGCTCCGGAAAAAGTAGAATGTCCCCTTTTTCTTCCCCGGCGAGCGAACCTCGGAGACCGCCCGTGCTACCCGCCGAAGGCCAGCCAGACCGCACGCTCTATTGGGCAGCCTTGGGCGTCGCCGCCATTGTCATCGGCGTCGTGCTCGGCTGCCGCCGAACGTCATCGACGAACAGGGAATAGTGCAGTATCGCTTTTCCTCCGCCTTTTTAAGTCGTGCTCGCGGCCAACATTCTGGCGAAGGGCACAGCTTCAGAAGTCGGTATTTGCGGCTGCGCTAAGTTCGCCCGCAGACCACAAATCCATGTTGGGCGCCGCTCTTCGCGGGCACGCCTTCGCTCTCGCCACGAACGGCCGCGGCACAGTGCCTGCCAACCATCAATCTGCCCCTCGGTTGGGTCCGACCATGATCTTGTCCAGGACGGCCTTGCGCCGACGCCGCACCAATTCGCACTATGAAAGCTCGTACGTTTCGTACGGATGCTCGCACGGTGTTCCGCGGCTGACGTGCATGCGCTGCTGATCCGGTTCGATGATGACCGAAAAGACGGTCTGCCAGGAGCCCGTCTGCGGGTCGTCGTTGGGATGACGGCAGATGGAACGCGGATGGCCTTCGTGGTCCTGGAGCGCTCGTTTCACCGCTTCCAAACCGAGCGGCCCCCCAGCCGCGCTCAGCAGCTTGTCGATTCGCTGCTGCCGAGGATACGACTCGATCAGTTCGGGAAACGCAGCGTTGACCGCGACCAGTTCCGGATGCTTGCAGTGGTTGGCGTGCGTGAGGCGGCCCTGTTCGCCCGAGAGCACGCGCACGTCGTCCAGCGTGACCTCCAGATCGGCCGGCCCCTGGGGCGTGGCGAGCATGATGTTGGCGGGAATCGCGCGCTCGGCGCGGCGCACCTCGTCGATCGCGCCGGCCAGTGAATCCGCTTCGTAGATGCCGCGCACGGTGAAGTAGTGCGGCACGCCGACTTCGCGGCTGGGCGCCGGCAGCGTGTTGAGGCACAGCCCGATGCCGGCGTCATTGAAGCCGATGTAGGCGATCAAGCCCGCCTGAGTGAGGTTCACCAGCGCCGGTTTGCCGCTCGGCTTCCGCGTGAGCACGATCGTGAACGGATCCAGGCCAGGATCGTTATCCCAGTTCTGGGCGACGATCGCTCCCTGGGTGGCGATCGCCGTCGAGGCGAGCGAAAGCGCCGTGCAGCCGGCGTCCGCATCGGGGCGAAGCTGGTTGCGAACCTGCAGCAGCATCAGCTCATCGAACGGCACGCGCGAGCTTTCGGCCATGCCGTGCAGCTCTTCCAGCATCTCCGGGCTGTAGCCGCGTGCAAACTCCGTGCTGCGCGCCGCGATCGACATTGCGCGCTCGCGCGAGACGCGCATGGTCTTGTTGACTCGCTCCAGGGCAATTTCCGCAAAGCCGCGGATCTCGTCGCGCGCCGCCTCGCCGAGTTGTCGCCCCATCTCGCGCGGCGAGCCAGTGACGACAACCTCCCGATAACGTGTGTTAGGCATAAACAGAAAGCTTGGCGGAATTGAAGTGGCTGAAATCGAAACGATTCACGCATTCCAAGACGTCACGATCATCGCATCTATTCGTGAACGAAGATGGCATCAGTTATACCGTTCATCCCTCCCCCTCGTCAGGTATTCCCAGTCACAACCAAACAAAGAACACGAGCGCCGGCACGCTCGGCTTTTCGACCCGCGATCGCATGAATCGACGCCCTGAGGTGTTGTTCGAAGAGAGTTTTGCACAGGGAGCATGTTGCACGCACCGCTAATGATTGAACAGGAACTCGCGGCTGTTACACAGCGCCCAGAGCAGGTCTTCCAGGCCTTCGCGCGCATTGGGCGCCCCTTGGATGATGCCCAGCCCTTGCTCGATCTCGGTTGCGCTCGGCGGGCGGCAGACGGTCGCCAGATACAGTTGGGCGATCGCCTCGCGCGGCTCGGTCTTGTTCTGGATCAACTGCGCCAGCCGTCCCTTCTTGTCGGCCAGCTTGCGGTTGATCAATTCGCCGTTGGCGATCTGCAGCACCTGCGCCAAGTTCGGGTTGACGGTCCGCTCGCACTCGCAGGCGATCACGCGCTGCGGCCGGCCCAGCGTGTCGAGAAAGTAAGAGGCGTAGTTCGGATCGGGCAGTTCGATGGCCCGCGTCCCCGGCGGCACGCCCGGAAACCTCTCCAGCGTACCGGTGGCGTAGTCGATGGCGTCCATCAGCACCTCGGCGGGCAGCCGCTTGACGTTGTAGTGCGTGTAGAACCGCGTGTCGGCCGCGGTTTCCGGCGTCGGCGTCGAACTCAACTGGTACACGCGCGAGGTCATGACCAGCCGCATCAACTTGCGCAGATCGTAACCGCTGGCCGCGAACTCGTCGGACAGCGCGTCGAGTAGTTCGGGGTTGGAAGGCGGGTTGGTCGCGCGCAGATCGTCGATCGGCTCGACCAGCCCGGAGCCCATCAGGTAGCCCCAGATGCGGTTGACGATGTTGTGGGCGAACAGCCGGTTGTCTCGCGAAGTGAGCCACTCGGCCAGCAGCCGGCGCGGATCGCGCAGCTGCCCGTCGGCGATCGGCTGGCCCAACAGCGGCGTGGGCTGCATCACGGCGCCGCTGCGCGGATGGCGGATCGAGCCGCTGCTGTTTACCTTGATGATGGCGTCTCCGCCCAGGCCGCCGAAATCGGTGCTGGGCTTGGAGCCCACGCGCGTGAAGAACGCCGCCAGCCCGTAATAATCGGCCTGGCTGTAGACCTCGAACGGATGGTGGTGGCACTTGGCGCACTGCAGTCGCACGCCGAGAAACACCTGCGCGGTCGTCTCGGCCAGGTCGGTCGGAGTGCGGGCGATCTTATAATAGTTGGCCGGACCGTTCTGATAAATCGAGCCTTCGGCCGTGATGATCTCGCGCACGAACTGATCGACCGGCTTGTTCTCGCGCAGCGATTGCCGCAGCCAGTTGTACAGCGACCACATGCCCCCTTCGCCAACGTCGTTGCGGTTGTTGCGGATCAGATCGCCCCATTTGAGCGCCCAATAGGCGCTCCACTCGTTGACGAACAAGTCTCGCTGCGGGTCGCCGGTCAGCCCGAGCAATTCATCGACGAGCGCTGTCCGCTTGTTCGCATCGGTCGAAGCGACGAACGAGGCGATTCGCTCGGGCCTAGGCAGCGTGCCGATGGCGTCGAGATAAGCGCGGCGAATGAACTGTTCGTCGCTACACAGGCCGGCGGGCGTCAATCCCAGGCGTTGCCAGCGAGCCATGACTTTTTCATCCACCACGTTGAGCGGCTGAAAGCCGGCCAGATCGACGGAATCGTGATAGGGCGAGACGACGTGCGAGACGATCGCCTGGCCTTGATAACGAATCATCACCGCGGCCTGGCCGTGCCCGACGGCCGTGACGTAGCCGGTCGGGTCGACCTTCGCCACGCCGTCGCCCAGGCTGTCGAACTTAGCCCGATGCGTGACGTCGCGAACGGAGCCGTCGCTGTAACGGGCGACCGCGCGCAACTGTTGCCCTTGGCCGACGCGATAAATCTGTTCGGTCGGCGAAACCGTCAGCTCGACGATTTCGGCTTCCTGCTTGAGCGGAGCGGGAGCGCCGCATGCGACCCAGGCCGCCAGCGTCTGGTATTCGTCGGAACCCGGTTCAATCCGACGGCCGCCGCCGTGGCTGATGCTCATGGTCGCTTTGCGCAAAAAGAGACTGTCTTCGGGAACCAGCCGCGAGATGCGGCGCTGGCTCCACTCGCGCGCTAACTCCGGAAAGTCCTCCTCGGGAGCGAACCCCAGCAGCGAGAGCTTGAAGCCGCCTTGTCCATACTGTGCCGCATGGCAGGCGCCTTGGCTGCAGCCCGCCTTGTTGAACACAGGCAGTACATCTTCGCGAAAACTGGCGACCGGCTCGGGCGCGACCCCTTCCGCCTCAATCGGCACGTCGACCGCGCCGGAACTATGCTGTACGTGCACCACGGTCTTGCCGGCGGCCAGCGGCGTGACTTTGCCGCGGGCATCGACCTCGACGATCTGCGGCGCGGCGCTCACGTATTGAGTCTGACGGGTGGCATCGACCGGGCGGCCCGCTGCATCGGCGGTCACGCGCAACTGCAGCCGGGCAAAGTTGCCGACGAGCCTTGCCTCGCGCGGCTCCACTTCGATCGCTGCCGCCGACGAGGCCCAGACAGTCGAGCAAACGAGAGCGAGAACGACCGAGAACAGGCACGGCGTGATGCGGCGCATGCGGCAAGCTTCCGTGGTAGGCGGGCAGTTGACTGGCAAAGATCGGAGCGAGTGCCGGCGGGTTTACAGCATCCCGCTTCGACAGGTTCATTCTAGGTGTCGTCACTGCAAGGCACAACGCTGCTGTGGACCTCAGCGAGATGCCAGTGCGCCGTTGCCACAGCCACGGCCCGTCGCGGCCCGTCGCAGGCCGATGACTTTGAAGAGAGCTTGCCGAGATCTGTTGGCTCGCCCGCCAATGAACCATTACAATTATGTCTGCCCTCTGCTCTGCGGCCCGGGATGGCCGCTTGCCCCGCCATATCAAAAGGATCCCAACCGTGTTGAAGCTCTATCCCCAACGCGCTAGCAACTGCGAACAAGCCTCGCGGCGGCAATTCATGCTTGAAGTCGGCAGCCTCGCGGGCCTGGGTTTGTCGCTCGACGTTCTGTTGCGAGCCAAAGCCGCTCAGGCCTCAACCGGTCCGGCCCGGGCAAGCGAAACGAACTGCATTCTGATCTGGACTCGCGGCGGCACCAGCCATCATGACACGCTCGACCCCAAGCCGGAGGCGCCGCCCGAGGTCCGCGGCGATTTCGGCGTGATCGATACGGCTCTGACCGGCATCAAGTTCTCCGACCAGATGCCGAACTTCGCCAAGCAACTCGGCCGCTACTCGCTGATGCGGAACCTCAACCCGCAGAACGGCAGCCATGCCACGGCCGACGCCATTATGATGTCGGGCAAACGGTTCAACCCGGCCATTACGTATCCTTGCTTCGGTTCGGTCGTCGCCAAGGAGAAGGGCAATCGCAACAACTTGCCGCCGTTCGTGCAGATCGGGAACAACGTCGATCGCCGTTTTGGCGGCGGCTTAGGCGGCTATCTGGGCATTGCCTACAACGCCTTCGAATTGCCGGGCGACCCGAGCGACAAGAACTTCACTGTCCGCGACGTCACGCCGCCCAGCGGCATCAGCCTGGCACGAATCGACCGGCGCCGCGAGGCGCTCAAGACGATCGACCGGCTGCAGCGAGACCTGGAAGTTCAGCCCGACGCTTTGAAGGCGATGGACGAATACTACGAAAACGCCTTCAACATGATCACGGCGCCTTCCACGCAAAAGGCGTTCGACCTGGGGCTCGAAGATCCGCGCATCCGCGAGTTCTATGGCGAACACAACCTGGGCCAGAGCTGTCTACTGGCCCGGCGGCTGATCGAAGCGGGCACGCGGTTCGTCACCGTGACCAGCGGCGGCTGGGACACGCACCAAAATAACTTCACCGGGCTAAAGAAGCTGTTGCCGCCGTTGGACCAGGCGTTCCCCGCCTTGCTCGAGGACTTGGAGCAACGCGGCCTGCTGGAAACGACGCTGGTCGTCTGGATGACCGACTTTGGCCGCACGCCGGTCGTCAACTCGGCGGCCGGCCGCGATCACTGGTCGACCGCCAGCGTGCTGTGCATGGCCGGCGCCGGGACCCCGGCGGGCACGGCGCTCGGCAAGACTGACGATACCGGCGCCAAACCGGTCGACCACGAATATTATCCGCAGGACGTGGCGGCCACCGTCTACGCCAAGCTGGGCATTCCGCTCGATACGACGCACCATGCTCCCGACGGCCGGCCGATGCGGCTCTGCGAAGGACGCGTAATCCCCGAGTTGATGAGCTGACGCGCGATGATGAAACGCCGCTTCTTGTTTCTTGCCGTCCTGTCGCTCTTTTCGTTGGGCATTGTTTCCGCCGCGCAGGGCGCCGTAGGCTTCCGCCAGTTGACAGCCACCTACCCTGCGGCCGTCCAGCGCGGCACGAAGGCCACGGTGACGGTTCGCTCGAACTTCACGCTCGACGGCGCCTACTCGGTGTTGTTCGATGAGCCAGGCGTGGTGATGACTTACGCCGAGGAAAAGCCGATCGAGGCGCCCCTCACGGGGCGCGGTCGACCGGGCACGCCATTTCATTTTCAGGTCGATGTGCCGGCCAATCAGCCTTCGCGCGTGTACGAGTTTCGCGTCGCCACCCCGCAGGCCGTCTCCAGCGTCGGGCATTTGCTGGTGACCGATTTTCGGGTACTTGAAGAACAGAAAGAAGAAAACGGCACGGCGGCGACGGCGCAGACTTTTGCGCTGCCGGCGGCGCTGTGCGGGCAGTGCGAAAAGAGCGAAGACGTCGACTGCTACCGCTTCTCGGGCAAGGCGGGCGACGAAGCGGTGTTTCAGATTTACGCCCAACGCGTGACCACGGCCATTCACGATATGGTCGCCCGCGGCGGCAACTACTTGATGGATCCCATCCTCACGCTGTTCGGACCGACCGGCCAGGTCGTGGCTCAGAACGACAATTATTTTGGCGGCGATTCGCTTCTGGCCTGCAAGCTGCCGGCCGACGGCGAATACGTGCTCGAAGTTCGCGACAGCCGCTACATCGGCGATTTTCGCTACACCTACTGCGTCGAAGCAGCGAACCGGCCGCTGGCGATTGCCACGTTTCCGCTGGCGGTCGAACGCGGCAAGAGCACGACGGCCGAACTGATGGGGCCCTTCTGCGAGCAACTCGGCAAAGTCGAGCTGACGGCCGCCGCCGACGCGGCGTCGGGCTGGAAGAGCACGCGGTTCAACACGTCGCGGGGCGAAACCAATCTTGTCGAGATGCTCGTCAGCGAGTATGCAGAGATTCTCGCGCCGGCCGATCATCATTCGCCGGGCGCTGCAGCGGCGCTCGCGCTGCCGACCGGCGTCAGCGGTCGGCTGGCTGCGCAGGACGAGGCGCATTACTACGCCTTCGACGCCAAGCAGGGCGCCTACTATCTATTCGAGATCGAGTCGCACCGCCGCTCGTTGCCGCTCGACGCCGTGCTGGAGATTTACGATGCAGCCGGCAAGAAACTCGCGGAAGCCGACGATCAGCAGTTTAGCAAGGATCCGCAACTGTACTTTCAGGCGCCGGCCGACGGACGGTTCACCGTCTGCATCCGCGATCTGCACGGCCGCGGCGGTCCGGCCTTCGCCTATCATCTGCGCGCCGAGCCGGCCGGGCCGGATTTCGAACTGCAGGGCGAATACTACTATGCCATGCTCGCGCCCGGCACGCGCATGCTCTGGTTCGTCAGGCTCAATCGCCTCAACGGCTTCACCGGGCCGGTGCGGATCGACGTCGAGGGGTTGCCCGCCGGCGTGTCGTTCACGCCCGTCGCCATTCCCGAGGGGATGACCCAATGCAGCCTCGTTCTCTCCTGCGCGGCAGACGCCCCGCGGGGCGCCTCGCTGGTGCATGTCGTCGGCCAGGCCGAGGCGCCGGGGCCGGAAGGCGATTTGCGTCCGATCGTGCATCGCGGCCGCGTCACGTGCGAGCTGCAATCGCAAGGAGGCGGTCAGGCGCGCTGGCCGATCGCCACGCAGCTTGTCGGCGTCGTCGATAAGCTCGATCTCGTGAAAGTGGAAGCCGCGCCGAAAGAAATCACGCTGGCGCCCGGGGGCAAAGCCGAGTTCAGCGTCCGCATCGAGCGGAACGAAGGCTTTACCGATCCCGTCACGCTCGACATGGCCTTCGTCTACTTCACCACGAAGTTCGGCGAGCAACTGCCGCCGGGCGTCACGATGGGCAAGGCCAGCAAGGCCCGTCTGACCGGCGACGTACTGGAAGGCAAGATCGTACTGGAAGCTGCGGACAATGCCGTGCCCGTCGAGCGTTTGCCGATCGCGGCGCTCGCTTCCGTCTCCATCAGCTTTTCCATCAATACGATGTATGCCTCGAACCCCGTCTATCTGACGGTCGCCCCCGCCTCGGCGAAACCCGCGGCCGCCGAAACCGCCGCGGCGGTCGAAGCGGCGGCTGGCGAGGGGAAGAAGTAGCAGGGCAGTCGCCAAGCGCGGACAAGAATAGCGATTTACTCTGCGCGGTCTGTATGTCCGCATCGGCTTGTTGAGAATTGCCGAGCGCCCTGAAAACTTTTCCGCGAGCACAATAGGCTTCGGAGCTTTGCGGGGAGAGCCGCAGATATTCGTTTAGGTCCGACACGGCCTTCTCATACTCCCCGAGCGCGCTCCAAGCAGATCCTCGGTTCCAGATCGCGACAGTGTCCAGCGGATCGAGCGAGATTGCTTTCGAGAGATCCGCAACTGCCGCCTGATACTCTCCTTTTATCGCCTTGATCGAGCCCCTCGTTCGATAAGCATCGAGGATTAAATAACCTCCCAAATTCGGGCAAAGTCGCCGCAAATCCGCCCCACTATTGGGGTTCCGAGCGGGTGTGTATAGGGAAGTTATTTAATCCTCGATGCTAAGTTCGAGTTTCGCACTTTTTGCTAGCACGCAAAATGCCCGAATTTCGGGTGATTTCGATTGTTTTGCCACCCTTCAACGAATTTCTGCGACCCCTGAAAGAGCATCGAGTCCCCGAATTGCGTGAAATCACGGCGGACACTGGGCTTCGCGATCGAAAAAGTGCGAAAGTCGAACTAAGAATTCATGCACCGCCGCCGCCTTCTGGTTTTGAAGGTGCTCGCCACCGATTTTGGTCGCAGGTATTACCGCGGATGCCCATATCCTGCAATACCAAAAATGCCTTCGATCTCGGCGAATCCGCTCGGGCTCTTTCAAAGGCCGCTCGCAAAACGGCCAACTCCTGCGGCGGCGGCCGGCGGACGAGCAACAAGCGAAAGCCGTGCGTGATGCGTGCATCGACCGTTTCGCCCCCTTCAACCATCATGCGCTGGGCCAGAAAGCGCGCGGCTTCCACATAGGTGGGATCGTTCATTAGGTTCAGCGCCTGCAGCGGCGTGTTCGAGCGCGTGCGACGCAGCGTGCAGGTCTCGCGGAAGGGCGCATCGAACAGCAGCATGGCCGGATGCGGCGCCGATCGCTTCCAGTAGGTATAAAGACTGCGGCGGCGGAGGTCGACGCCTTTGCCGGGCACATAGACGTTGTAGCCGTTGCCTGCCGTGATCTGCTCGTAGAGCCCCGGCGGATGATACGGCTTCACGGACGGCCCGCCGACGGTTGTCGCCAGCAGCCCGCTTGCCGCCAGCGCCTGATCGCGAATGAATTCTGCCTGCAGACGGAAGCGCGGGGCGCGCGCCAGCAGGCGGTTATCGGGATCGCGCTCGAGCAACTCGGGAGTCAGCCACGACTGCTGGCGATACGTCGCGCTGGCGTGGCATCGCCCTGGTGTAGTTAACCTGTGTCCGGCGCCGGATTTCGTGTTGACTTTGAAAGCCTTCGGGCAACGTGTTAGGCTGTTGAGGGCCGGCGAACGCCCGCCGGGCGGTGGCACGCTGCCGCCGAGCCACTGCCGGCCGAACATGGAACCTGACCGCGCGATGAATAGGAAGTTTTCCGCCGATGGCCACTGAACGGATGGTACCGGTCGCCGGCCATTCGCGACGAGTCGCGGGGATCGTTGTCGCGGTGCTCGTCTGGGCTCTCGCCGGGTCGCGCATCTGCGCGGCCGCCGGCGAAACTCCCGAGGATCAATCCGCCGGAGCCGCGGAGCGCGTTCGCCCGTTTCTCGAGCGTCATTGCTACGAGTGCCACCGCGGCCAAATGCCCAAAGGCGAATTGCGTCTGGATCGGCTCAAAGCCGACTTTGCCGATGCGGACGGCCGCAAGCGATGGCGGTTCGTGCTCCAGCGAGTCAGTGCGGGCGAAATGCCGCCGGAAGAAAAGCCCCGGCCGCCGAAAGACGACGCCGAACGGCTGACCGCGTGGATTGCCGGGCGGCTCGAAGCGGCGGAAGCCGCCGAGCGCGCCCTCCATGGCCGCGTGGTTTTTCGCCGGCTGAACCGCGCTGAATACGAGAACACAGTGCGCGACTTGCTGGGCGTAAACGTCAAGCTCAAGGACCTGCTGCCGCTCGATAGCTCGGCCCATGGTTTCGACAACGTGGGCGAGGCGCTGCACGTTTCGTCCTTCTTGATGGATCGCTACTTGGAAGCGGCGGAAGCGGCGCTCGACGTGGCGATCGCCAATCGCCCGCAACCGCCCAAGATCAACAAGCGCTATAGCCTGACCGAAACGCACCAGGTCAAACACGCCGGCGAGAGCGTGTTTCGCAAGCTGGAAGGGGGAGGCGTGGCGATGTTCGCTTCGTCGGCGTGGCAAGCGGTCACGCTGTCGCCCTTCTATCCCCCCGATCGCGGCCCGTATCGCTTCCGCATTTGCGCGTCGGCCGTGCAAAGCGACAAGCCGGTGACGTATCGCGTCGACGCGGGGCTGATGCTGATGGGGACGAAGCCGCACCTGATCGGCTACTTCGACGCGCCGCCCGGCGAGCCGGGCGCAGGCAAGTCGGCACTCGTCGAATTCATCGACGAGCTGGAACCGCGCAACACGATCCGCATTCTGCCTTACGGCTTGGCGGCGGCGCAAACGGTGAACAAGGCGGGGGCCGACGCCTACGACGGACCCGGCCTGGCGGTCGATTGGGTCGAAGTCGAGGGCCCGCTCTACGACGCCTGGCCGCCCGAAAGCCATCGCCGCATCTTCGGCGACCTGCGGCAGGCGCCCGCGCCGATCTACAACCGCCGTGACCGAGTCGAAGTCGTCTCCGACGATCCGCGGGCCGATGCCGAGCGCGTTCTGCGGAGATTTGCCCGACGCGCTTTTCGCAGGCCGGTCGCCGAGGCCGATCTGGAACCGTTCGTCAGGCTGATCGAGGCCAAGCTGGCCCAAGGGCGTTCGTTTGAGCAGGCCGTCCGGGCGGGCCTGACGGCCGTGATGGTTTCGCCACGGTTTTTGTACCTCGACGAGCGGCCGGGCAAGCTCGACGATTTCGCCTTGGCCAGCCGGCTTTCTTATTTCCTCTGGAGTTCCATGCCGGATGAATCGCTGCTGGCGCTGGCCGAGCAGGGCCAACTGTCGCAGCCCGAGGTCTTGCACGCCGAGGTCGAGCGCCTGCTGAACGATCCGCGGGCGGCGGCCTTTACCGAAAACTTCGTCGGCCAGTGGCTCGGCCTGCGCGATATCGACTTCACCGAGCCCAGCCATCTGCTTTATCCCGAGTTCGACGAGATGCTCAAGGTCTCGATGGTCCGCGAGACCGAGTTGTTTTTCGCGGAAGTGCTTCAACAAGACCTGAGCCTGACGAACTTCGTCGCCAGCGATTTCTCGATGCTCAACGGCCGGCTCGCCCGGCATTACGGCATTCCGGGCGTCGAAGGCTGGGAATTTCGCAAGACGCCGCTGCCGGCCGGCAGCCATCGCGGCGGTCTGTTGACGATGGCCAGCGTGCTCAAAGTGACGGCCAACGGCACGAGCACCTCGCCGGTGATGCGCGGGGCGTGGGTGCTCGACCGGATCCTGGGCGCGCCGCCCTCGCCGCCTCCGCCCAACGTTTCGGCGTTGGAGCCCGACATTCGCGGCGCCACGACGATCCGCGAGCAGTTGGCCAAGCACCGCCAGCTCGAGTCGTGCGGAAGTTGCCACCGTCGGATCGACCCGCCGGGCTTTGCGCTCGAAAGCTTCGACGTGATTGGCGGCTGGCGCGAGAACTACCGCACGACCGGCAATGGAGAGTCGGTCGTGGTCGACGGTCGGCGGATGCCGTATCACAAAGGGCGCGCAGTCGATCCCGCCGACATCCTGCCCGACGGCCGAGCATTTGCGAACATCGACGAATTCAAGCAGTTGCTATTGGCCGATCAAGATCAGATCGCCCGAGCGCTGGCGACAAAGCTTTTGACTTACGCCACTGGCGGCGCGCCAGTGGCGGCCGATCAGGCGCAGGTCGACGCGATCATCGGCAAAATCCTCGAAAAGAACTATGGGTTTCGCACGTTGATCCACGAGATCGTCGCCAGCGACTTGTTCCGCACGAAGTGAGGAGATGAAATGGCCCAATCGATTTCGGCTCGCGCCGCGCGTCGCCAGGGCATTTCGCGCCGCGGGCTGTTGCGCGCCGCGGGCGTAAGCCTGGCGCTGCCGTTGCTCGAATATTTTCAGCCGCGCGGGCGGGCGGGCGAACAGGCCGCGCTGCCGCCGAGGCGGATGGTCTGCATCTGCACGCCGCTCGGCGTCCACCCGCCCTATTTCTTTCCGGAGCAGGCGGGCCGCGACTATGCGTTGAGTCCTTATCTGGAGCCGCTGAAAGATTTCCGCGACGATTTTACGGTGATTTCGGGGCTGGCGCATCCCGACGTGGGCGCGAGCCACGATTCGATTTTCAGCTTTCTCACCGCGGCGCCCCACCCGGAAATTCGCGCCGGCTTTCGCAACAACATCTCGCTCGATCAATTCGCGGCCGAACAGATCGGCGAACAGACGCGGTATGCCAGCTTGTCGCTTTCGGCCGAGGGATTTGGGCTGTCGTGGACGCGCAGCGGCGCGCTCGTGCCGCCCGATATTTATCCGGCGACGGTCTTCGCCCGGTTGTTTCTCGAAGGGCGCCCCGACGAGGTCGAGGCCCAGGCGCGGCGTCTCGCCGACGGCCGCAGCATTCTCGACGCGGTGGGCGAGCAGGCCCGGCGGATGCAGCCGGCATTGGGCGTTCGCGACCGGGAAAAGGTCGATGAATATTTTACCAGCGTCCGCGAACTCGAACGCCGGATGGCGGCGGCCGAAGAATGGTCGAAACGCGCCAAACCAAACGTCGACGCGAAACCGCCGCAAAACAACATGAATCCGGCCGATCTGATCGGCAAGACCCGGCTGTTGTTCGATTTGACGCATCTGGCCCTGCAAACCGATTCGACTCGGTTGGTCACGATGCTGCTGTTGGGCACGAGCCTCGTGCCGCCGATCGCCGGCGTGTCGCTCGGCCATCACGATCTGTCGCACCACGGTCAGGACGCCAACAAGATCGCGCAGCTCAAGTCCATCGAACTGGAAAAGATGAAGACGGTCGCGGAACTGCTCCTGAAGCTGAAAGATACCGACGAACAGGGCGAGAGCCTGCTCGATCGGACGACGGTCTTTTTCAGCAGCAACCTGGGCAACGCCGGCACGCATTCGACGAGGAACTTGCCCGTATTGCTGGCCGGAGGCGGTTTCAAGCACGGTCAGCACCTGGCGTTCGATCCGAACAGCCCGCCGCCGCTTTGCAATCTATTCGTTTCGATGCTCCAGCGTCTGGGCATCGAGACCGATCGGTTCGGCTCCAGCACCGGCGCCCTTGCCGGTCTGGAAGCTGCGAGGAATTAGTCTTTTGCGCAACTCGCGTCGCTCGTCACACGGCGCCGTCTTTGGTTTGGAAGACATGCCGTCCGGCGGCGCCGGGTCGTTCATCCTGCCGATAGTGATTCTTCTCGTTTCTCGGAAGCAATCTGAAGCTGCACGTCGTCCTGCAAACGCGCTTGCAGTTCAGACGACGTGTCTGTAATCTGATGTAGGCATTTCTGTCCAACGGCTAGAGACTGCTTTTCTGGGGACCGGCAATGTGCGCGAGTTGGAGTGCTTGTCGTCGTGGAATTAAGCGTTTATTGCGAGACGGACTCGTCCTTGTGCTGCTAACCGTCTCTCCGAGGCAAGGACTCGCCGACGACCCGAAGGCGGCCGATAAGCCCAACGACGGCGCCGAGGCGATCCTGCAGTCGCATTTGGATGCGTTGAAGGTTTCCGTAGCCGGCGCCGCAAACGACGCAACGCTGCAGGTGGCGCCGCAGGCACTGCTGAAATACAACGATCCGGCCCGCCGTTATCTCGCTGCCTGCGTGTGGCGCATCGGCAAGTTGGGACGGCCGAAGGGGCTAGTCGTCCTGGAACTCTGGCCGCACGGCGCCGATGCCCGTCGCGGCGAGTTGCACCACGAACTGAGCTCGTTCCACCCCGGCGGCCTGGCGCTGACCGGCGCGGCCGGCGTCGCCTGGCGTCCGCGCAAGAGCGTGCTCGAGTTCAAGCCGCTCGACGATGCCCCGCTCCCGGCACGGACGGCCGAACGGCGATTGCTGCAAATGAAACAATTGGCTCGCGGTTTCGCGATCAAAGAGAGCTTCCAGGAAGACGTTTCCATGCTGCGGCTGCTGCCGCGCCCCATCGACCGGTACGAAGATCGCAAAGCTGGGATCGACGACGGGGCCATGTTCGCCTTTACGTACGGCACCAATCCGGAACTCGTCCTGCTGCTGGAGTGCCAAGGCAAAGAGTGGCAATTCGCGCTGGCGCGACTGGGCGGCGCCGAATTGAACGTCAAACGCGGCGATAAAACGCTGCAGGTCTTCCCGGAACTCGTTGCGACGGCCCCGAACGACGCCTACACCGCACAAACCATCACCGTGCTCCTGCCGCAGCCGAAGTAGCTGCGGAAATGCCTGCGTCAGCTTATGACAACGCCGCATGCGTGTTAGGCGGCAGATGAGCCAAATGCATGTTGCCACGGCGTTCGAGAGGAAGCCGCCGATTCGCAAGCATCGCGGCAACACTTACGCATCGGAAACGCCAGCCGGCGTTTGTCGCCCAGGTGGCGACAGTCACCGGCAAGGGGCTGTGGTGTTTTGCCAACCCTTGGGAAGAGGAACAGCAGTTTCGGCGTTTGCGAAAGTGCATCGAACTTTCTCACGATTTCTGGGCCTATCAGAAACTCTCGGCAATTTATCATCAGAACGAGCAATTCGAGGAATGTCTGGCCGTTATCGACGATTATTTGGCTCAACCCAGTCGCGGTTTGAAAATCGCCCGCGAGACGGGCGCCGGCTACACGAAGATCCTGGGCGAACTGAAGAAGCTGGGCATCAACGGCGTCTCTCGCTCGACGGTCGTCAATATCTTGAAGGAGCAAGGACTCGACCCTGGGCCGAAACGCGGCGAAGGCGCCTGGGACGGGTTCGTGAAGCGGCACGCCGAAACGCTGTGGGCCACGGACTCCTTTTCCAAGAAGGTCTGGACCAAGAGCGGTTTGGTCGAGTTCTTCGTGCTCTTTTTCATCAACGTCGCTACGCGGCGCGTACATATCGCCGCGATGACGCCCCTCTCCAATTCGGTCTGGATGGCGCAGCAGGCCCGGAAAAAGAGCACGCAAAGATCGACAATTGCCTGAGTCGACGCCTGACGTCTACCGCGGAACTCCGACCGCTTCGCGATCGATGCGCACGGCGCACGCCTTGTAAGCGGGCTGATGGGAAAGCGGATCGAACGCCGAGGCGGTCAACAAGTTGCTCGCGGCGTAGTGCATCGGCACGAAGACCTGGCCGGGCCGCACCGTATGCGTCAAAACGGCTTTGGCGACCAACTCGCCGCGCTGTGAAGCGACCGTCACCCGCTCGCCCGGCTTGATCGACAAGCGCGCGGCGTCGGCCGGATTGATCTCGACATATAAGTCGGGTGCGCAGAGCTTGGCCAAGACCGCCGATTTGCCGGTCCGGGTCTGGGTGTGCCATTGAGCGGCCGAAGCGCGGCCGGTCAGCAACAACAGCGGGTATTTGCCGCCGGGGATTTCAGGCAATGGCCGCGGAGCGTCGAACACGAACCGGGCCTTGCCGTCGGCGTGATAGAAGCGGCCGTCCTCGAACAACCGCCGCTCGGGCCGTTCATCGGCGCCGGTCGAGGGAAACGGCCATTGGATTCCTCCGCGCCGGTCGATCATTCGATAGTCTTCGATGCCGCTGATATCGCACGGCCGGCCCGCCGAGAGACGTTTGAGCAGTTGAAACGTCCGCTCGGGCGACGCCCACTGGCGAAACATTTCGCCGCAGCCCCAGTATTCGGCGATGAGCCGGAAGATCGCAAAATCGGAGAGCGCCGTCCCTGGCGCCCGAGACGCCTGTTTGATGACTCCGATCCGGCGTTCCGAATTGATGAACGTTCCTTCCTTCTCTCCCCACGCCGCCGCCGGGAGGACGAGGTGGGCCAAGCGGGCCGTTTCGGTGGAGTGATACATGTCCTGCACGACGAGAAAATCGAGCCGCTCGAAGACGTCGCGGGCGAAATTCTGATTGATCCAGGAATGGGCCGGGTTCGTGCCGATCACCCACAGCGCGCGAATCTTGCCGCGCAGCACTCCTTCGAGAATCTGATGATAGGGCCAACTCTTGGAAGTCGGCACGACCGCCTCGTCGAGCCCAAGAATGCCGGCGACCTGGCGGCGATCGGACGCGTTGGCGAAATCTCGCCCGCCCAGCAAGTTCGTCGTGTTGCTGAACAGCCGCGAACCCATCGCGTTGCACTGCCCGGTGATCGAATTGGCGCCCGTTCCGGGCCGGCCGATGTTGCCCGTCATCAGCGCCAGGTTGATGATCGCCTGCGCCGTGCGCACGCCTTGATGGCTCTGGTTGACGCCCATCGTCCACCAGAACGAAACGCGGCTTCCCTCGTGGATCAGACCCGCGAAGCGCTCGATCGCTTCTTGCGGCAAGCCGGTTTCGACTGCCGTGCGTTCGACGCTGAACTGGGAGACGTGCGACGCGAAGTCGTCGAACCCGGCGGTGTGCGCGGCGATGAAGTCGCGATCGATCCAGTCTCGTTCGATGAGCAGATTGGCTACGCCGTACAGCAGCGTCAGGTCGCTCTTGGGATGCGCCGGCAAGTGGAGCGACGCCTGCACGGCGGTTTCGGTCGTGCGCGGATCGATGACCACGATTCGCGGCTGATGCACGTTGCGCATGACGCGCTCCCACATGATCGGATGCGCGATGCAGAGATTACTGCCGATCAGCACGATCACGTCCGACTGCTCGAAATCGGCGTAGCTGTACGGCGGAGCGTCGAAGCCGAACGATGCCTGATAGGCCGTAACGGCGGTCGCCATGCACTGCCGCGTATTGCCGTCGCCGTGCAGCAGGCCCATGCCAAATTTGGCCAATGCGCCCAACAGGGCCATCTCCTCGGTGGCGATCTGGCCGGTGCTCAAGAAGGCGATCGAATCGGGCCCGTACTTCGCCTGGATCGCGCGCATCCGATCGACGAAGATCTTTAGCGCCGCGTCCCAATCGACTGGCGCCAAACGCCCATGTTCGTTGCGCGCCAGAGGAGTCGTCGCTCGGTCCGGGGCGCGCAAAGCCGCCAAAGCCTCCCAGCCCTTGGGGCAGGCCATGCCGAGATTGACGGGGTAATCGACGGTGGGCGTAAGCGAGATCGCCTCGCCAGCGCGCAGGTGAACGTCGAGGCTGCAACCGGTCGAACAATAACCGCAGACCATGCGCGTCGTCGCCTCGGGGCGGCTGGCGGTCGGCAGCAAGCCGAGCCCAAAACGCCCCGGCGCGAGCAGCAACTCGCGAGTCAGCGGACCGTCGCGGTCGAACAGACGCGGCCGCGGCAAACCCAGGCGAGGTTCGGAGCGTGCTTTCGAGGTCATTAGCGCATCCCTCCGGGCATCCGCGGTCCGGCGACCGCCGCGAAAAACAAATAACGCTCCAGCAACTCGCCGACGAGACACGCCGCGAACAGCACCGAGCCGAAGATCAACGCTCGCCCCGGCTGCCACGGCGAGGTTTCCGTGAAGAGATGCGACAACTGAAACGCGGGCATGACGATGCCCCCCAGGACGCCGAGCGCGAACCGCGCGATCGCGACATTCGCCAATTCGCCCGTGACGAGCAACGCGGAGCGCCGCAGGGATGTCATGTTGCGGCTCAGCAAATGGCGCAGGAGCGAAGCCTCCCACACAAGCTTCGCCGCCGTGGCGGCCGTCAACGCCATGCACAACGGCCGGCCCGACTGTTGTGCGAAGCCGATCGTCGCCGGAGACGGGCTCGCCGCGGCCAACGCCAGCGAGGCCAGCCAGAGCGTGGCAATTCCGAGGCAAACGGCCGTGAGCAAGAAGCGAATGCTGGTCCGCGCCGGATCCCACAGTTCGCGTTGCGGCAGGGCGTAAATCATCACCGAGCAGAAAACGCCCGCTAAGCCTGCAACCGCCACGGCGCCGGCCAGCGGCGTCAGAAGCTCGCTCCGCGGATCGAGCGCCAGTGTGGCTGCGGCATACGTGCAGGCCAAGGCGGCGAAGGCGCCGAATGCGACGATCTCGCGGCTCAGCCAGGAATGCCGTAGCCCGAGCACGGCGCGGAACGCATATTGCGGCCGGCCTAAGTGGAGGATACTGGCGCCCAGGGCCAAAAGTCCGAACGCCAGCGCCGTCGCGGCGTTCAGCGGCCGCACCGCCGCCGCCGTCGCCGCGTCGCCCCACAGTTCGAGCGCCAGTCCCGCGGCAAACGCTCCCGCCGACAATTGCGTGAGCACCAGCATCAACACCAAAGGCCAGTGCGGGTGCTGCGGCCGAGGATCGAAATAGTCGGCCGCCAGCAGGTTGCGCGGAAACGCCCGGCGCGTTTTGTAAACCGTCGCGGGCAACGTGATTTGCGGATCGGGAGCGCCGGGCAGGAACAAAGTCGCTTCGGAGTCTTCCACGACTTGTTGTACGTCGACCAGCGTGATTGCGATTGCCTGGTGCGGGCAGGCCTGTACGCAGGCCGGCGCTTCGCCGACGGCCAACCGCGACGAGCACATGTCGCACTTGCGGACGATGCCTTTGCCGCGATGATACTTCGGCACGTCGTACGGGCAGGCCAGCGTACAGTACTGACAGCCGAAGCATTGATCGTCGAGATGCCGAACGATGCCGGTGGCCGCGTCTTTTTCGTAAGCGTTCACCGGGCAGGCCTTCTGGCAAGCCGGTTCGAGGCAATGATGGCACGCCGTGGTGACGTGCTGCAACACCGGCAACGAGCGCGAGCCGCCGATCAGCAAGCCCACGTCGCGCCAGGTCTCCCCTGCATCGAGGCCGTTAAGCGTATGACACGCGGTCACGCAGGCCTTGCAGCCCGAGCAGCGGTCGAGATCGACCTCGAAGGCGTACTGTTGCCCCGGCGCCGGCGGCGCGCTCGGCAGCAGCGAGCGATAAAGCTTGGCGCGAGCGGCGGCGCCGTCGGCCTCATGGATTTGGACGAAGCGTTCGACGGCGGACAGATCCTGCTGCGCGGCCAGCAACTCCTCGACCAGCGCGGCGCCGCGCGATACGAAATCGGTCGTTGGTCCCGCGTCGCTCGATTCGCGCGGATTGATTTCCGTCAACGGCATTACGCCCTCGCCGGCTTCGCAGCCTGGAATTGCTCGGCGTGGATCCGCTCCGCGGCGACGCCGGCCAGCAGCAGACCTTCGCGCAGCGAGTCCATGAAGTCGTTCGGGCCGCACAAGAAGCATTGCCGCGGGGCCAAGTCGCCCGCCAGCGCCTGCAAGCGGTCGACGCTCAAGCGACCGCAAGCTCCTCGCCAATTCACTTCAGGCTGCGAAAGCGACGCATGGTAGCTCAGCCAGGGCGAAGCGGCGGCCAACCGCGAACATTCTTGATGGAACACGATATCGGCGGCCGTTCGCGCGCCATACGCGAACGCGCAGGGCAACTCCAGGCCGCGGTCTTTCAGCGACCGCAAGATGCTCATCATCGGCGTGATGCCGCTGCCGGCCGAAACGAGCAGCAGCGGCTCCCAATGCCGCTCGGGATCGAAATAGAAGCCGCCTTGCGGACCTCGCAGAGTGAACTCGGCGCCGCGCCGCGCATGGGCGAACAGGTGACGGGAAACCGTTCCCTCGGGATTCAGCTTGATCGTCAAATCGAGTTGCCCGCCGCGCTCGGGCGACGAGCTGACGGTGAAATTGCGCCAATTTTCCTGCCCTTCGATTTCTACGCAGAGGCTGACGAACTTGCCCGGATAATCGAGCGTGATGCGGCCGGCCGAGTTGTCGAAGCGGAAGGTTCGCACGTCGGGCGTCTCCTCGATCACTTCGATGAGCGGCAACGCCGCGACCGCCGGCGCTGCGTGACGAGGCTTGTCCAAAACCGCCGGCGGCTTGCCGGCTGGCGTTTTCGGCGTCGTCTCGACTTTGATGAAAATCTTGCCGTCTTCCGCCAATGCCTCGTATCTAGCCAGGTTTTGGTTGGCTGGCTCCAGACTGCAACCGGTGCAGGCGTTGAATGTCCAACCGTGCCAAGGGCAAGTGACCACGCCGTTTTCGACGGTCCCTTGCGCCAAAGGCGCCCCCTCGTGCGGACAGGCGGCGTCGACGGCGTACACCTGGCCGTTCACGCGGAACAAGGCGATCGGCTTGCCGTTGACTTCGACCTCCAGGCCGGCATCCGCTTTCAAAGCGTCGTCTTCGGTCGCGTAGACAAAGCCGTCGCTCCGCGCATGCGTCTGCGCCTTTGACGCTGGGCCGGACGGCGATGCGCCGCTCTCTTCGTCGAGCCGCGCAAAAAAGCGCCGCAAGCCTGCGCAGCCGGGGCAGAACACCGGCGGGTCGATGCCGACGTGGCGGTGCTGGCAATTCTCGCACACCCAAATCGGCGGCCGGTAATCGCCGTCGGCCGTTTTGACTCCCTCGTCGGCCGGCAGCCGCTCTCGCCAGTAGGCGCTGAACGTCTCCCCAGGACGGTGGTGCAGGTAGTAATCGGCGACGACCTCTTCGATCACGTTCGGCAACTGGTCGACGTCGACCCCCAGGCGATACGGCCGGCCCATCTCGATCTGCCCGCCGATTCCGCCTCCCAGGAAGACGTCGAACCCTTCGCGCGTGCCCACCAACCGCCGCACGCGCACGCCTTTCAAGCCGATATCAGCGGTGAAATGCTGCGCGCAGCTCGACGGGCAGCCGCTCATGTGAATGCGAATCCCTTCGAGCTGGACCTTCTTCTTGCGCAGCTTTTCCAGCAGTTGGAACATGTGCCCCTTGGTTTCGGTGACGGCGATGTTGCAGAACTGGCTGCCGGTGCAGGCCATGCTGTTGCGGTCGAACGAATCGGCGTGGACGCTCAGCCCGAGCGCCGCCGCATCGATCGCCGCGGCGTTTTTGAATTGCGCGGGGATGTTGACGACCGCGATGCCTTGCTCGTGCGTCGTCCGCAGCCGCCCGTCGCCCCATTTGGCGCTGAGGATCGCCAGTCCCTCGAGTTGTCGCCAGGAGAGCCGTCCCAGCGGCGCATTCAGCCCCATCGTCCAGAGTTGCCCCTCGCGCTGATGGAACCAGCCGATCAACTCGTCGTACGCGCTGGCGGGCGACGGCTGTTCGGTCGAGCGTTCGAGCCGGAACGGCAACCGCTCGTCGAGCCAAGCCAGCACGCCCTCCGGTCCGATGTCGTCGACCAAAAAACAGAATCGGGCGGCATTGCGCTTTTCGCGCAAGCCTTTGGCGCGAAACAAATCCAAGAGCGCGCGCGTCACTTCGACCGTCTGTTCGAGCCGCACGAACACGGGCAGGCGCCGGGCCAGGTGCGGGGTCTGGCCTTGCGTGCCGGCGATCAGCAAGTGAAAGGCGGCTTCGCCCTGCGGCGTGCGCGTGGCGAGAAAGCTGATGTCTTGCGTCCAGAAATGCGCCGAATGATGCGGCGTTCCGTTCAAACAGATGTTCATTTTTCTCGGCAGGTCGGAATATTCGCGGCTGTCGAGAAAAATGGCCGTGATGTCGTGGCACAACTGCCGCGTATCGATCAGTTCGCCGGGCATCAAACCGCTGAACGGATGCCCGAACACGTTGCGGATGTTGTCGTGCCCGGTCTGCTTCGAGGTCAGCCCGACGCGCTGGAGCCGCTCGCTGACCTTGGGCAAATGCCGGATATCGAGTCCCTGCACTTGCAAATTCGCTCGGGTCGTGACGTCGATCACTCCGTGACCGAATTCATAGGCCAGGTGCGCGACGGCTTTCGCCTGCGCCGCGGTCAGCTCGCCGGCCGTGACGCGGATGCGATTCATGTAACGGCCCGGCGCGTCTCGCTTGCGGTAGAAGAATCCGTACCACTTCATCCGCTCGAGATCGGCCTGGTCGATGTCTTTCATCGCCGTGCCGGCGGCGGCGTAACGCTGTACGTCGGCCCAGACGTCGAAGCCGTGCTTGGAGGCTTTCCAGATTTCCACGGGGTTGGACATGGAGTGGTTCTCTTTGGCGAGGGCGCGAAGGGAGAAAACGCCTCGGGCCGGCTCAGGCTTCGGCAGTCGCCAACTCGGCGGCGGACGCAGCCGCCGGCCGCAGGACGGGGCGGTCGGCCATTTCGGGGCGGGCGCCGAGCGAGACGGTAAAGCTCAAGAACGAGCAGGCGGTGACCGCCACGCCGAGCAGGAGCAGCGCCGTGGACCATTCGAGGCTCGAACTTTTGAATAGGAATCCCGCGGCGACCGCGGCCGCATTTCCGCCGGCCCCGACGATGCCGGCCACCGAGCCGACCGCTCGAGGATTGATGAACGGCGCCACGGCGAACGTGGCGCCTTCCGACATCTGCACGAACAGACTGAACAAGACCAGGCTCGGTATCGCCGCCCAGAGCGTGCTCATCTGTGAAAACAGCATCAGCGTCAGCCCCTCGCAAAACAGCGCGGCGAACAGCCAGCGAACCCGGCCCGGCGGCCCCCAGCGGCGGCCGAACTTGTCGCCGAAGACGCCGCCCAAGGTGCGTGCGAAAATATTCATCAGGCCGAACAACCCGGCGATCAAACCGGCGGTTTGCAGGGCCTGCGCCGAATCCATCCGGCGAAACTCGTCGAAGTAATCGACGAAGTACAGCGCGGCGACATTGTTGATCGTCAGCTCGATGCCGAAGCACCCGCCGTACATGACAAACAAGGCCCACACGCGCGGATCGCGGCAGACCTCGAAAAAAGCGGCGCCGCTCGTCGCGGCCGGGGCCAGCTTGCCGGCGGCGCGCAACTCGCGAAAGTTCCCTTCGGGCGTGTCTTGCGTCAAGAAATAATAGGCGACCCCGGCCGCCGCGCACGTGATGCCGGCGACAATCATCGCCAACCGCCAGCCCGCTGCGCCGGAAAAGCCCAGCATGCCGACGAACAACGTGAAAGCCAAGGGCATGGCGAACTGCGCGGCTCCGCCGCCGAGATTGCCCCAACCCGCCGTGGTGGCGTTGGCCGTGCCGACGCAGTTGGGGGCGAACATCAGCGACGTGTGACACTGCGTAATCACGAACGAGGCGCCGATCGCGCCGATCAAGACGCGAAATAGCAGAAACGTCTTGAAGTCGTACGCCAACGCAATGCCCATCACCGGCAGCGAACCGAGCACCAAGAGCCACGTAAAGGCCAGTCGCGGGCCGATGCGATCGCAGAGCCAGCCGATCACGAGCCGCGCGAGAATGGTGATCGACACCGAGCCGATCACGCACCAGCCCACTTGTTCCTTGCTGAGCTGCATTTGCTCGCGAATCACCGGCATCAAGGGGGCGATGCCGAACCACGCGAAAAAGCAAAGAAAGAACGCCAACCACGCCATGTGAAATGCACGCATGGCGGGCGTGGAAAAATTGAACCAGTCGATTCGTGCGGCTTGACCTTGCTGCGGCATTTTTGACATGCTCCTGTTGCTACACCTCACCCGGATTACTACCGTTGGGAAACTGCGGGTATGCAGTCCGCGTACCCTCGGGGCGCGGGACGCCGTTTTTTTCGGAAAGCCGAAGCGATTTCGGCGCTTTCGTCGTCGCGAGAGCCGTCGCGCTGCCGAACTATCGCGCAGCGCCGCCCAGTCGTGAGGCAGCCGCCGGCGTTTCCTTGCTGGCGCGATTGTTTAATGACGCTTGACCAGACGACGTATTCCGCTAGCGCAAAACGCTTTACGGCATTTGGCCAGAGAACCGGCCGCGCCTTCTCCGCGGAATTGGAACGCCGTTTTCATAGGAGGTTCCGCTTGCACAAGCTTTTTTGCAGTTGGGCGGCGGACGGTAGGCGCTTCGTATGGCGGAATTGCGGTTGGTCAGAGATGAGGATGAGGCAGTCCAAGAGAGCGATCCGCGAGACATCGCGCACCGGCTCGTCCGGCCGTTTGCCGCCCGTTACATGTTGGTGCTGGCCACCGTCGCGGTCTTGGTGATTGTCGACCAGGCGCTCATTCAGCCCCAATTGGTGCGGCTGAACTATCTGGCGCCGACGATCAACGTGGCGGGCCGCCAACGCATGCTGAGTCAAAAGCTGAGCAAAGAGGCCCTGGCCCTGGCGACCCTGGACGACGAGCCGGCGCGCAGCCGGCGCCGCCGCGAGTTGCTCTCCACGGTCAACCGTTGGGCGGCGGCCCATCGCGCGTTGCTGTTCGGGGACCGCGACGCAGACCTTCAACCGATCCGTTCGCCCGCGATCGTGGCGAGCCTGCGCGATTTGGAGCCTCACTTCCAGGCGATGCGAGCGGCCGCGACCACGCTGGCCAGCAACCATCCCGACAGCAACCATCCCGACAGCAACGCGGGCCGGTCGCCGGGAGACTCGCGCGCCGATTTGCAGGCCATCCTCGATCACGAGCCGGCGTATCTGAGCGGCATGGAACGCACCGTGGGGCTGTTGGAGTCGGCGTCTCGATCGCAAGTCGCGTGGCTCCGCGGCTGCGGCTTGATCGCGGCGGCCTTCGTGCTGCTCGTGCTCGTCGGGGTCTATTTCGCCGTCTTGCGGGCGGCCACGCAACTGGTCCGCCGCCAGGTCCGGCGCGAACTGCGGCAGCGCGCCGACGCTAAAATCCGCCTGCAACGGCTCTCCGCCGAGTTGGCCCATGCCTCGCGCGTCACCGCGCTGGGGCAACTGGCCACGGGACTGGCCCACGAAATCAATCAGCCTTTGGCGGCCATCGCCAATTATGCGAGCACCTGCGAACTGCTGCTCGATCGAGAGCTGCTCGCCGATCCGCGAGCGCGCCAGGCCGTTGCGGAAATGAGGCTCGCCGCGTCGCGGGCCGGGGCGATCGTGCGGCGGATGCGCAACTTCGTGCGGCCTGGCGCCCGACAGGCCCATTGCACCGAGCTGAACGACCTGGTGCGCGAGGTCGCCGAATTGTGCCGGCCCGAACTCACGCGATCCGACGTGGACTTGACGCTGGATTTGACCGACGCGGCCACGCCGGTCTACGCCGACGCGTTGCAGATTCAGCAAGTGCTGGTCAACTTGTTCCAGAACGCGATCCAGGCCATGCTCGCTTTGCCGCGGAGCCAGCGCGCGCTGCGCGTCGGCAGCGCGGTCGGCGCCGGGCAAGTACAGCTCGACGTGGCCGACTCGGGACCGGGCTTTCCCGCCAGCGCCGAACAAGACGTGTTCGCTCCCTTTTTCACCACCAAGCCGGACGGCCTGGGCATGGGACTGTCGATCAGCCGTTCCATTATCGAACAGCACCAGGGACGCATTTGGGCCGACGCCGGCGCCAACGGCGGCGCCGTGGTGCGATTCAGACTGCCGCTTTGCGGAAGGATTGCGACTCTCGATGGACTTCCAGCCCACGGTGTTTGTGGTTGACGACGATCGCCAGATGCGCGATTCGCTCGTGATGCTCTTGGAAACGCTGGGCTTTCCCGCCCGGTCGTTCGCCTCGGCCGGTGAATTCCATCGCTTCTACGATCCGCCGTTGCCCGGCTGCCTGGTGCTCGACGTGCGAATGCCGCGTCAGACGGGCCTGGAACTTTACGAGCAATTGATTCGCGAAGGCAAGCGGCTGCCCGCGATCTTCATTACGGCGCACGCCGACGTGTCGACGGCCGTCTCGGCCATGAAATCCGGCGCTATCGAGTTTCTGGAGAAGCCGTTCGAGCAGGAAACGTTGCTCCAGCGAGTCAAGAACGCCTTGGCGTTGGACGCGGCTTGGCGCCGCCGCGAGGCGGAGTTCAAGGCGGTCGACGATCGCATCGCCAGTCTGAACGCCCGCGATCGAGAAACCTTGGAATGGATCCTCCGCGGCGCGTCGAACAAAGTGATGGCCGCGCGGCTGTTCATTTCCGAGCGGGCGGTCGAGATGCGCCGGGCCCGCCTGATGCGCAAGCTGCAAGTCGAATCGTTGGCCGAACTGATCGACTTGGCCGTGACCCACCGCGTGCTCGCCGAAATCTCCGACGCCTCGGCCGTTGCTCGCTAAATCGCCGTCCGCGATTCTGGAGCGCGCCCGTCAAAGTTTAGCGCCGGGTGGCATGCCTTCGCCGGCGCCAGCCGGCGTGGGCATGGCTGCATCGCCACGAGGATTGCATGTTTACCCGCTTGCTGCGCAAGCGTGAAAGCCTGCCGCTGAAAAAACGCAGTGCGGCGGTCGTTCCCGCCCGAAACGCGTTCCTGCCGATCGACAACAGGTCGAGCCGTCGATCGTCGGATAACGGGAAGGATGGAAACGGGTCCGTCCGCACTGCGTATTTTTCCGATCCAAGCGATAGCGTATGACGCTTGGCCTAAATCCTTGCCATCCCTCTAATCGACCGCCTGTTCCCGATGCGGCTTGCCCGCCTTGTAGGCTTCGAGCACCTCTTCGGACCGCTGCCTGTGCTCGGCCGGCGCCATCGACAACGCTAGTTCTCCGTGCTTGACGGCGTTGTCGAAATCGCCCGTCTCGGCGCAGGCGGCGGCCAGCGTGTGCAGGAAGCGCCAATCGCACCAGCCGCTCAACTCGCAGGCTCTCGTTGCCGACTCAGCGGCGCGTTTGCCGTCGCGGCGCGTTTCGTCACGGCACGTGGCGAACAGCCAAGCGAGATTGTTGTGGGCAATCGGGTCATCCGGGGCGAGGCGAATGGCCTCGTCGTAGTCGGCGATCGCCTGGTCGTGGTGCTGCTTCTTTTGCCAGGCGAGCCCGCGAGTGCGGTAAGCGACGGCGCTCTGCGGGTCGAGCCGGATGGCTTCGCTGCAATCGGCAAGGGCCTTGTCGAAGTCCTGCTTGGCGCACCAGGCGAGGCCGCGGTTGTGATAGGTCAAGGCGTGCTTGGGGTCGAGCCGCAGGGCTGCGTCGTAGTCGGCAAGCGCCCTGTCGTAATCCTGTTTGGCGTGCCAGGCGCTGCCGCGCGTACGGTAGGCCAAGGCGTACTTGGGATCGAGGCGAAGGGCCTCGCCATAGTCGGCAATCGCCTTGTCGTGGTGCTGCTTCTTTTGCCAGGCGAGGCCGCGATTGTAGTAGGCCAGGGCGAGCTTGGGGTCGAGCCGCAGGGCTGCATCGTAGTCGGCGATGGCGGCGTCGTATTCGCCGTTCGCATGCCGCACGATTCCGCGGCAGGCATAAGCCGACGCGGCCTTATGAGGAACTGCGATTTGCTGCGTGAAGTGTTCGACCGCCTGGCTGTAGGGAACGACGTTGCCGGCCTCGACCCATCCGCTGACCCGACCGGACTCCAACCACAGCCAGTCGCCCTTCACCTGCGCGACCCGGTAGATCCGAAAGGCCGTGCCGTCATCGACGACTTCTTTGCCGACCTTCAACGGTTTGGCGTACCTCGTGATGACCTGCTCGCCGACAGACGCCGACGACGATCGAGTCCGCGAAACCGGCCTGCCCCGGCCGTGCAGTTGGGCCTGGACAAGCGAGGGAAAGATTGCCACAAGGATCAAGGCGACGCGCATGACGAAACCTCGGGTTGGAATAGGGCCCGCATCTCGACGGCTTTCGACATCCGCCTGGCGAAAAAACATTGGCGACCGCTGGCATGCAACCCCTGTGCCTGGAACCCGAGTGCTGCGGATTACTTCGGATAACCGAAGGCATTTTGCCGCTCCCAGCGGCGTCAGGGCCTCGCCTATTGCCGATCCGTCGCGCAGTGCCGCCCAATCGTAAGGCAGCGGCGGCGGCATTGCTGCGCGGAGCATCGATTGGCGGCGCGGAGTCGCGCCTGTTGAATCCGAACTTGGCGGACATTCTTTCTCTGCGGAAGGCCGCGCCCGTCTGCCGATACCGCATAATGAACGAGGGTCGAGCACTGTCGGATTTGCACGCTGTTCATCGCGCGAGATCGTGAAGCGATCTCCAGCGCTCGACCGTGTCGCCACACGGCTTGGCGGTTATGCGCCAAGTCGTGATTGGAGAAACCGCACGGATGGGCCCCTCCTCGGTCCCGTCCGGTCGGTTGTGGTGCTTCTTCGCGTAATGCGTGAGTGAAGTCCGCCCGCGTCGGCCGCGATCGGCCATCTGGCGTCAACGCCGACGACACGGGAAATCACGCATTCCGATCGTCGTAGAAGGACCTCGCTCATGTTCTCGAAAACTCTGTTCCTGGGCCTGCTCGCGGGCTGGTTGGCGTTTTGCGAAAGCTCGACTCAAGCGCAGCCTCGCCCGACGAATAAAGGCCCAGACCGCGCGTCGCGCTCTTCGAGACGCGTGCCAGGCCGCCAAGCCGCTTCGCCGACCAAGGCCCAAGCCGCTTCGGCGGTAAAACAAGCTCCGGAATCCGAGCCCGCGATGGGAGAACCCGTGACCGAAGGTCCGGCGATGCCCATCGAGCCGGAGCAGATGATGGGCCAAGAGCCGGCGAGCGAAGTCGAATCTGCCGATTGGACGAAAAACTCGAATGCGCGGATTTTCCCGCGGCTAGGCAACTTTTTCATCCTGCCCAGAGGTCCGGGCTACTATTCGCTGATGGACCAGGTGCATGGCATCCGCCGCGAAGCCCCGCCCCAGTCGGCCTACCCGGCATTCGCCATTATGTCGCCGGGGTTCTTCGACGCCGACTTTCGCTATCTCGACAAAAAGGACGACAAAGACAAGCAGTGGTTCGAGCGGCTCAAGCGGATCCGTCTCGGCGAGAATTTCATGTTCTCGACCGGCGGCGAAACGTGGTACCGCTACAACGACTTGAACAACCTGACGCCCGGCTCCAATACCTACGGCCTCACGAAAGTCCGCACTTACGGCGACCTGTGGTATCGCGACCAATTTCGGGTCTACGCGGAGTTCATCGACGCCGACCGCGGGGGAGGGACTCAGCCGCCGGCGCCGACCGACATCGATCGCGCCGACTTCCTCAACTTGTTCGTCGACGTCAAAGTGGCGGATATCGCCGAACATCCGGTGTATGTCCGGGGCGGCCGGCAAGAAGTTCTGCTCGGCTCGCAACGGCTCGTCTCCAACCTGGCCTGGGCGAACATGCGGCGCAATTTCGACGGCGTGCGCGGGTTTCGGCAAGGGGACAAATTCGACGTCGACCTGTTCTGGCTCGAGCCCGTGATCCCCAACGCCACTCAGTTCGACAAGTCGGATCACAATCAGCAGCTTGCCGGCTCCTGGTTCACCTATCGCAAGAAAAAGGGCCATTTTCTCGATTTCTACTACCTCTATTACAACAACTCGAACACCGTCGTGCGGCAAGGGATCGTGTCGGATCCAACGCGGGTCAACACGTTCGGCACGCGATACGCCGGCGACCGCAACAATTACCTCTGGGATTTCGAGTACGCGCTACAACTCGGTCAGCGTGGGAGCCATGATCTAGTTGCGGGCATGGCGACGACCGGCCTCGGTTATCACCTGGCCAAACGCCGGTGGAACCCGACGCTCTGGTTGTACTACGACTTCGCCAGCGGCAGTGCAAACCCGAACGCGGGCCGCTACGCGACCTTCAATCAGCTCTTTCCGTTCGGCCACTATTATTTGGGCTGGGCCGATGCGGTGGGCCGGCAGAACATTCAGGATGTCAATCTGCACCTGGGGATCTATCCCGTGCCCTGGACCACCCTCTGGCTACAGTACCACCATTTCTGGCTGAACCAGCCGCGCGACGCGTTGTATAACGCGGCTGGCGCGGCCGTGCGGCGCGATCCGAGCGGGGCGGCGGGGACGAACGTGGGCGACGAAATCGATTTGGTGGCCAATTTTCACGTCAACGCCCAATCCGACTTCATGGTCGTCTACGCCCAACTGTTCGGCGGGGGATTCTTGCAAGCCACTTCCAGCCCCAGCAAGTCGTCGTCGCAGGAGGCGGTCTATGCCATGTACAACTTCCGCTGGTAGACAAAATGGTTGGACCAGTCGCCTGCGTCTGGCGCGGATTACCTTTGAAATCAGGGGGTAATCCTTTTTCTCAGGCAGTGCCGCAACGAGAGGACTGGTCCAATGAAAACAAGTTTACGTTACCTCGGTTTGGACGT
>DATKRK010000084.1:0-28454 GCA_035532215.1 Pirellulales bacterium
TGGATTTCGGGCGGCAATGCCTGCAGTTGTTCGGGCGTAATCGGCGCTTGCGGCGGCAACATACCGACTATTTCGCCGATTTCGCCTCATGCGCGAAGAGCAGTTTTCGCCCCGGCTACGCCGGGGCGTGAACGGTTACCCGCGCAACGAGTCGTATCGCCCGCTTGGGGACTGGAGGCCCTTCAGGCGTCGAACTTGAGGCGCATCGAGCGTTTTGCCAGAGTTCTCTTTGGTCACGCGTTCGCCGCCGGGACGCCCGTCGCTTGCCGCCAATAGCGGCGAGCCAATTCGACGAAGGCCGCAAACTGCAAGTCGTCGTTGAAGGCGCGGCGCGGAACGATATTGGCTTGAATCGAGGCGATGTAGAAATAAGCGTATTCGGCGTCCGCTTCGATGCTTTCCACCGCCGGCCACTTGATGGCGCTGTCGAACAATTCCGCCGAGAAAACGAACGCCTGGGGCGTGAGGCGCAAGCGGCGCGGGCCGAGCAGAACCCGGTTGCTCCCTTCGAGAAACACCTTTCGCAGGATCCGCCGATTTCGCCTCCGCGAAATCTGAGGCAAAAACAGCAGCAAGACAGCAATCGCGGCGAACGCCACAAGCGCCACGGTCGGGTCGAATCCTCCAGCCAGAGGCAAGCTGAGAAGCCCCACTCCCATCACGGCGAGGATGACTCTTGCGAGGACGAACTGTCTCCGCAACGCCCGCGACCGCTTTTGGTTGTGCAACGCAAGCTCGACCAGGTCTTCCACGTCAAGTTCATACACGACTTCCGACACCTCGCCCGGCGACGGCGCGAAGGGCGATCCGCTGGCCGGCCTCAGTGCGGCGTTGTAGGGGTTGATTTCGTCGGGCATCGAGCGTCTTGGCAAAGAGGATCTTGGCCGGACGAAGAGCGCGAACTTGCCGAAGTTTACGCCCCGCCGGCGCTCGCGGGCAAGTCTTGAAGAACCTATCTTACTTTGCTGATGTACCGCAAGAACTCGGCGTCGAGCTGCTCCAAATCGCCGAAAGCTTGCTTGAATTCCTGCAGCCGCTCGGCTGGAGTATCCTGGATCAGCGGCTCCTTTTTCGAGAGCTGCTTGAGATAGCTCACGTACTGCTTGGGATGCTTCTGGAAGAGAAAGTAGTTCAGCGCCCAGGCCTCGGCGTAACCGTCGATGCGGTCGTCGGCGGCGCCGTTGCGCAGCCGCTGGTCGCCCGCGATCAGCGTGGTCAGCGAATCGGCCGGCCGGCGGCGCAAGGATTCGCGAAAGCGGGCCAACCGCACCCGGTTCACGGCGCCGATGGTGCGCCAGCCCTTCGAACTGGCCAGGTCGGGCGTTTCGAAGTAAATCGCGAGTCCCTCGCTGACCCAAACCGGAATGGCGGCATAGCGCGCTTGGAAGCCGCAGTTGAAGGCAATTTGGTGCGTGGCCTCGTGGATCACGGTGGCCACCATCAACTCTGCTTCTGGCCGGGCCAACATGCGATTGATCTCGGCCGACGAACCGCGCTTGTCGCCGCCGCGGCGCAGCGCCTCGACGCCGGTCAGGTCGTGCATCGACATGCGATTGGTTTGCAGGCTGTAGTAGGCGACGATCGAGGAGGCGCCCCCAGCCAGTTCCTTGTCGACGAATTGGCTGTACGAGTCGCGATCGGCGAAGACCAGCGCCACCAGCGGAAACTCGGGCTCGTCGAGGTCGAAGCCTTTGCGGCTCCAGAAGTTCGTGAACGCCTTGTACAGCCGCTCGAACAGCGCGCCGCACCACTGGGCGTACGCCCGCGACGTGTTGTGGCAGATCAGGTAGTGCTGCGTGGCGTGGATTTCGAAGCCGGGCGGCAGTTCCTTGAGCAGCAACTCGCCAAGTTCGGCCTGCGAGAGCGGCTGCATCAGCTCATCGTCGCTCGCGTGCTTGACGATCTCTTCGGGCGGCGCCGACCAGAGCTTGCCGTCGGCGGCCAGAATCAGCATGCCGCCGTCTTCGGCCGTCACCAGCAGCCGGCCGCTGATTTCGATCTCGCGGCCGTCGCGTTCGAGCACGACGTGCTCCGCCGCGCCGGCCGCAATCGGCCAGGCCGCAACCGCAACGACCAACCAGATCAGACGACGCATGCGACCGTTCGCGCGTGAGGGAGTCGGACAGGACCGCCCCGGATGACGTAGCCCGCGGCGCCTATCTTTACCGTACCAGAATGCTGGCGGTTGTCGAAGGGAAAACAGCCCCAACGACGAACTCGCAGCGAGAAACGTTACGAAAAACAGCGCTCGCAAGCCGAATCGCCGGCCATTCATATCGCCAGGCAATCGTTGAAGTTCAGCGAGCTAAGCCGGCGTGACCGAGCCGGCGCGCGGGCCTTTGCCCTTATCGCTGCCTTGCTCGATGCTGAATTCGACCTGCTGGCCCTCGGAAAGATTGTCGAATCCGTGGTCGGCCACGACCGAATGATGGAAGAAGACGTCTTTGCCGTCTTGCGACTTGATAAAACCGAACCCCTTGTCGGCGACAAGCTTCTTGATGGTTCCCGTCGGCATGCTCGCAGCAACTCCCTAAAAGATTGAAAAAACCCGGCCCCGCCCCCTGCTGATCGCACGGGTGGAACTCCGCCGCCGCGTCGAATTGCGGCCTGGCGCAGCATCAAGCTAGCAGATTGCACCGCGATTTCAAGAAAACTCTTGCCGACTTGCGATTGGCGATAAAATAGTGGCATGACCAGTTCGAGCCATTCGCCAGGCGATCATTCGCCAGACCATGCCCAGCCGCGCGGCAAGCCGCCGAAATCGGCCGGCGCCATCCGCGACAAGCTCGACTCGCTGCACGAGAATCGGGGCGAGGCGCCTGCCGCCGGCCCGCAGGCGGCGGGCATGCAAGCCGACGATCAACTAGTGATCGCCTCGTTCTACAGCCGCGAAGTGGCCCGCGGATACTTGGAGCGGCTGGCCGCCGCAGGCGTGCTGTCGGCGAAGCTGCGGCCCGGTTTCCGTCAAGACCAGGTGCTCGTCGATTGCAGCGACCGCCAGCGCGCGGCCGAGCTGCTTGCCGTTCACCTGGCCGGCACGCCCGACCGGATGAGTGCGAGGTATCGGCGGAGCATTGATTTTCTGCTGCTCGGGGCCGTGCTGGGCGCGACGCTCGGGTCGATCGGCATCGCCAGCGAGACGATGTCGGGCCGCACGCTCGTCAGTCCCCGCGGGCTGCTGACGGCCTTGGGTTTCATGCTCTACGGCGGCGTGATCGGCCTGTTTTTAGGCAACATCGACGACAAGAGCCGCGGCGCCGGCAGATTTCAGTTCAGCTTGCGAGATATTTTCCTCGCCACGACGCTGCTTGCGCTGTTGTTCTTGTCGCAACGCGTGTTGCTGATCGTCTGGCGATAAGGGCGAGCGGGGGGCGTTAGCCCCCCGGTTCTTGGGCGACACGACTTCACCATGCCAAGGGGGAGGCTGACGCCTCCGGCTCGCCTATCGTCTACTTTCCGACTTGCCTCAGCCCCGCGCGAAGTTCGCCCAGCAAACGCTCGACGTCATGCATTGTGTTGTAGCCGTGCAGGGCGATGCGCAGCCGGCCGGCGTGGCTCATGACGTGGATGTTCTGCGAGTGCAGATGGCGGTGCAGGGCTTCGGCCTGCGGATGGCGGAAGGCCATGATGCCGGCCACGTGTTCCGGTTCGTTCGGCGTGAGCAATTCGACCGGCAACTCGGCGAGCCCGGCCAGGCAAGCGAGCACCAGCGGCCGAGCCGCCTGATCGATCGCCGCCACGCCGACGCTGCGGATATAATCGAGCGCGGCGCGAATCGCGTACACGGCCGGAAAGTTCGGCATGCCGACGGTGAAGCTCGCCGCGCCCGAGCGGCTGACGGCGCGCTCGAAGCGGGCGGGCCCAAAAGCGTCTTGGAGGTTGAACCAGCCGCCGGCCGGCACGGTCCAATCGGCCGCGCCCTCCTTGGGCACGCCGACCAGCCCTCCGCCGTGCGAGGCGAGGATCCACTTGTGCGTGCTGCTCACGATCAGGTCGGCGCCCGCTAACTCGAGCGGAATTCGGCCCAGGGCCTGCGTCACGTCGACCGCCAGCATCGCCGGCGAATGTTTTCGCACGGCGGCCGCGACCTCATCGAGCCGCAAGCGAAAGCCGTTGAAAAAGCTGACCAGCGACACCGTGACCAGCCGCGTCTTCGGGCTGAGCAAACCGATCAAATCCTCGACGCGCAGCGCCCCCTGCTTCGCCCGCCAGAGCTTCGCTTTCGCCGGACAACCGGCTTGCAGCCAAGGCGTTGCGCCGGCCGGGAAATCGAGTTCGTTGATCACCACTTCGTCGCCGTCCTTCAGCCGCAGCGCCATCGCGGCCAGGTTGTACGCCTCCGACGAGCACGAGCAGATGCTGACTTCGGCGGCCGAAAGCCCATAAAACTCGGCGACCAGCGCCTTGGCGGCCTCCCACTGGGCGAAGTGCGGCTCGCGGCCGTCCATGCCGAGTTGCTTGTCGCGGAAGTACTGGTTCAAGGCTTCGCCGACGGCCAGCGGCGGCACGCCCTCGGCCGCGGTATTCAGATACGTGCGGCCCGCGAGCGAGGGAAAATCTTTCTGGCGGGACGATTCGGTGAGCATCGTGGCAGTCTCGTTTTTCGAGGCGGGGAGTTTTGGCAGGCGCCGATCTTGCCCGCAGATTAACAGCAATGCGCCCAACTCTCAACCAAAGAGGGCGCGATGGGATGGCGACATTGAACCTGCGACAAAAATCGCGAAAACGCGAAAGGGCGAAAACGCGAAATTAGAAAGAAAAAAGAATGGCGTCAGTTTGAATTTCTTAAAGACCGCTTTCAAGAATCGCTCTCCTTTCGCGTTTTCGCCCTTTCGCCCTTTCGCGTTTTCGCGATCCCTAGATCCACCGAACCGCTTCGGCGCTGTCTTGCCCCAAAACCCGTGCCCGGCGAGCGTGACTCTCTTGCCGATTTCGGGCCAAATAGTACAAACTAGGGGCGCATAGCACGCAGGGCGCGCTGCGCCGCCAATGAACTGATCTATAACGCCGAATTCGGCAGGAGAGGTATTGCGATGGGTACGTGGATTCAAGATCTGTTGGGCGCCGATGCCGAGCCGCTGTTGAGCCATGCCTCGAAGACGGTTTCCAAGGAGCAACTGCACCTGCCGGGGCCTGATTTTCTCGACCGCATCTTCGTGCCTAGCGACCGCAACCCGCGAGTGCTGTCGAATCTGGCGAGGCTCTTTCATTGCGGCCGGCTCAGCGGCTCGGGCTACGTCTCGATTCTGCCGGTCGATCAGGGCATCGAGCATTCGGCCGGGGCGTCGTTCGCTCCGAATCCGATTTATTTCGACGCCGAAAACATCGTCAAGCTGGCGATCGAAGGGGGCTGCAACGGCGTGGCCTCGACCTTCGGCGTGCTGGGCGTCGTGGCTCGCCGCTACGCGCACAAGATTCCGTTCATCGTCAAAATCAACCACAACGAACTGCTCACTTACCCGAACAAATACGACCAGATCCTATTCGGCACGGTGCAGCAGGCGTTCGACATGGGCGCCGCGGCGATCGGAGCCACGATTTACTTCGGCTCGGACCAAGCCCACCGGCAGATCATCGAAGTCAGCCAGGCCTTCGCCAAGGCCCACGAGCTGGGCATGGCCACGATTCTCTGGTGCTACCTGCGCAACAATGCCTTCAAGACCGACAAGCAAGATTTTCACGCCTCGGCCGATCTGACGGGTCAGGCCAACCACTTGGGCGCCACGATCCAGGCCGACATCCTCAAACAAAAACTGCCCACCAACAATGGCGGCTACACGGCGCTCAAGTTCGGCAAGACCTCGCCCTTGGTCTACGAAAAGCTCTCTTCGCCGCACCCGATCGACCTCTGCCGCTATCAGGTGGTCAACGGCTTCATGGGCCGCATCGGCTTGATCAACTCGGGCGGCGAATCGAAGGGCGCCACCGACCTGGCCGAGGCCGTCCGCACCGCGATCATCAACAAGCGCGCCGGCGGCATGGGCCTGATCAGCGGCCGCAAGGCGTTCCAGCGCCCGATGAAAGAAGGCGCCGCGTTGCTGCACAAGATTCAGGACGTGTATTTGGACCCGCAGGTAACGGTGGCCTGAAGCGCCCCGGGGCGTGATGTTCGGCGGGGCTCACGCGGAGCCGCGGAGCCGCGGAAAAGCATAAAAACTTCCGTAGGTTATGCTTCAGCATAACTTCCGTACTTTGGGAGGATATGCGGAAGCATAACCTACGCGGCTGGCGACGCCACGATCAGGAAGCGTGGGGCGGTTTGAATTGCGACTCTGCCGTCGCCCAGAGGTATCGCAAGCCCTGCTTGAAGGATGCGCGAGCATCCATTCGCAGGTGTTTCGCCCAGAATGGCTTGCGTTCGTTGCGAAACCAGGCTGCGTGGGCCAGCGCATAGCCGAACATCGGTTGCGTCATATACTCGGAGCGTCTGGCATCCGTGCCGGGCCACGCCTTGAATTCGCTTTCCCAGGCCCGGGGCACATTGGCCAGGAAGATGCCGAGCCCATGAAAGACGACAGTCAGATCGGTGAGTAACTCGTTATCAAAGACTTTTGGCGAGACCCTGGCTTCGCCAAGCAGCCGCAGATGCGCCAATTCGTGCGCCACGGTCCCGACAAGCTCCATCGGATTGGCGAATTGGGACGTTTCGAGGTGGATCACGGTCTTTTCCGAGCGCTCGTCGTACAAACCGGCGGCGCGGGGAACAGCCTGGCCGCGCTCGTTCACGAGCCAGACGCTGCCGCGGTCGGTGTAGAATTCCAACTCCACGCGATCGGGATCGACGTCCATGTGCGCGCACACGCGATCGACCAGAACTCGCACCGACTCGGCCGACTGGTCGTAGCGGTCGGGAAAAAACTCTTCGAGCGGCAAGATCAGAGCGCGGCGAGAGAAAACGTCGCGCCCGAACTGCTGAGACAACCAGATTAGACGTTGTTCGATCCAACGCTTCGCATGAGGATCGACAGGGCACGTAGGCTGGAACCAACCGAGCATGAATGGGCCCCGCATTGCGGACGAACAGTAGCCGGCAAGTGATTCTCGATTATTACCGGGGAGAGGTTTAAGGTGCAATGTTCAACTGGTATAAGTTGCGGAAAAAAGAAAGCAGAATGCTGCGAAAATCGCAACATGGTCGATTTTAGCAGAGAGCGCCGCGTGCCGCGCGCGGTTCGAGCAACTCTTGTTCTGCCATCTCGCGAAGAAACGGCGAGCGGCCGCGCGGCCGAACAACGAGGATTCCAGTCAACGGCAGCCGGGCGAGGGCGCCCGGCCCTCCATGTTCTGTTACCCCTCGCCGCTGGGAGCGGCGGCGATCTTGTGTACGTAGAGCGTTTGCGTGGGAAACGCGAACTGAATGCCTTCCTCGGCGAATCGCTTCATGAGCCAAAGATTGATCGACTGCTGGATGTCCATGTAGAGATTGTAGTCGGGCGAGAGCACGTAGTAGACCGACTCGAAGACCAGCGACGAATCGCCGAACGCCTTGAAGTGCGCCCGGTCGAATCGCGTGCGGCCCGCGGCGGCGATCGCCTCGCGAAGCATGCCGGGAATGGCGGTCATTTTTTCATACGGCGTGCCGTATTCGACGCCGAAGCTGAACTGAATCCGCCGCTCGTACATCCGCTTGTAGTTGCGAATGCGGCCTTTCAGCAAGTCGCTGTTGGAAAACACGAGCTGCTCGCCCGAGAGGCTGCGCAAGCGGGTCGTCTTGATGCCGATGTGCTCGACCGAGCCGAGGAAGTCTTCGACGGCAATGAAATCGCCGAGGATGAACGGCTTGTCGAGCACGATCGCCAGCGAGGCGAACAAATCGCCCAGCACGTTCTGGGCGGCCAAGGCCACGGCTACGCCGCCGATCCCCAACCCGGCGACCAGCGTGCTGATGTGCGCGTTGAGATTCTCCAAAATCCACAGCACCGTCATCGTCCACACGGCCACCCGCGCCAAGAAGGTCAACGTGCTCATCATCGTGACGCTGGCCGCGTCGGTTTCCATCCGGCGCTGCATATAGCGGTCGAGGAACAATGCGATCAACACGTCGGACCAGACCGCGAGTTGCAGCAACAGCACCGTCAAAACGACCTTTTCAACAAGAACGGCGGTCTTGTCGTCTGGAAAATTGACGACCAGCGAACCGAGAAAGAGCGAGACGACGAGCAGGAACCACCATTTGGTGGCGGCCGCCACGCCGACGACGGCCTGCGCCACATCCGATTTGCGGCGTTCGGCCAGCGTGCCGGCGCGACGCCGCACGATGCCCGCCGCCAGCCGCATCAAGAACAGCGACGCGACGAACACGGTCGCCGCGGCGATCCACCTCGGCAGCGAATTGCCGTGGAATTCTTGTTGCATCAAATTCGAATCGCTCAAATCTCGCCACCAGGTTTCCCACGACACGGCGTTGCTCCTTGCTTCAAAGCACCGACATTTCTTTACCCCGTACCACTAACGTCGCAAATCTGCTCGCGGCGACAAGATTAAGGCTCGATCGAACGAATTTGCAGCAATCCGCTCAAGTCGGCGGCCGGAATCGCCGATAACCTGCGCCGAGGCTCGCAGGGCCTCGCCCCAGCGGCGTTCGCCGCTGAACAGACCGATGCCGAACGGTTCGACGCATTTCCTATCGATCCGTCTCGGTCCATGAGCAGGCTGAACAGGAGCGGTCCTCTATGAGCGTTCTCGATCTGGCCGCGTTTCGCGCCGCGCCGTTGACTCGCGAACCGTTCGAATTTCTGGTGCTGCCGGGCTTCGTTAAAACCTCGGCCTTGGAAGCAATCCACGCGGGCTTTCCCCACGTCGAGCGGCCCGGCAGTTTTCCGCTCAGCGAAGTTGCTTATGGCCCCGGATTCGGCGCCCTGATCGACGAGCTGAACGGCGCCGAGGTCCGCCACGCCTTCGAGGAAAAGTTCGGCATCGATCTTAGCGGCCGGCCGTCGATGATCACCGTCCGCGGCTGTTCGAGCCCGAAGGACGGCAAAATCCACACCGATGCGCTGAGCAAGATCATCACCGTGTTGATTTATATGAATCCCAAGTGGGAGCCGAACGGCGGGCGGCTGCGGCTGCTGCGTTCGGCGACCGATCTGGACGACGTGATTCTCGAAGTTCCGCCGCAGCAGGGCACGCTGCTGGCCTTCCGCCGCAGCCACAACTCGTACCATGGCCACAAGCCCTTCGGCGGTCCGCGGCGCGTGATTCAGTTTAATTGGGTGACCGAGCAGCGGATCGTCGACCGCGAACTACGGCGGCACCGCATTTCGGCCTGGACCAAGAGGCTGCTGCCGTTTTTGGCGCCGGCGCCCGTCAAACGGCCTGCAGCGTGAGTTCCTGTTGGGCGCGCCGCATGCAGTCACGCACTCCGCCGAGCGCACCGAGCGGTTTGTATAAATCGGCCTTGATTTCAGATTTCGCGTTGAAGCGGGTAATTGAGCTAGTTTAGTGAGGGAACCCGGCCACCTGCGTTCTAGCGCCGACGACTCCATTTCACGTTGTTCTTTGCGCCCCAGCATTCGCAAACCCTTCAGTTTCACGCCACTGACCGCCGAATTGCGAGAGATTTGCCCGCCACGTGTGCTTGCACGTACTGGCTAGCGCAAAGTGCAAGGTGCGCTCGACTGCGAAATCGCTCCAGGCTGGGCTTGGTTGAAAACCGCGTTTCTGGTACGAATCGCCCCCGCGATCCTGGAGGCTCGGGCGCCCTCGCCCGGCCCACACGATGCGACGCCGGGCGAGGGCGCCCGGCCCTCCATGGACGACGTATTCCGGCGATTTTCCCGACCTCCTACGAGACGCGATAATGAAAAAAACCATCTTACTGCTGGCGCTGGTAGCGGGCGGCGGCTATTACCTGCACTGGTACACGTTTACCACCGAGACGGTCGGCAATTCCGAACACGTCGACGTGGTGATCGACAAGAACAAGATCAAGCAGGACGAAGAGCAGGCGGTGGAAAAGCTCCGCGGCGTGCAAGGACAGGCCGAGGGCCAATTGCTGGAAGACGCCAGGCAGCGAGTTTCGCCGGCTGCAGGGGCGGCAAACGCCCCGCCGGCCGTTCAGGTCGTGGAGCAGCCCAACGGTTACGCTCCGCGAAACAGCTATCCGCCGCAAGGCGCGTACGAGCAGCGAGGCGGCTACGCGCCGCAGAGCCCCTATCCGCCCCAGCAAGATCCGTACGGCGAGCCGCAATCGTATTCGCCGCCTCCGCCTCGCCAGCCGGCGCGCACGGCCGCGCAAGATCTCGATCGCGGCTTTCAATGATCGGCAGTAGACGCGGCATCCTGCCGCGTTTCGGAATCAAGCGGCAGAGATGCCGCTTCTACTTTAGGGCACGCCTACGACGCCGAACGGAGATTAACGGGCGCCGGACCAAGATCGAAATCGGTCGTGCTCGAGTCGTCTTCGATGGTCCTGGCGCTTGCGTTGTCGTCGGCTTTGGCCTCGGGCGCTGCGGGCGCGGGCGCTGCGGGCGCGGGCGCGGGCGCTGCGGGCGCGGGCGCTGCGGGCGCGGGCGCTGCGGGCGCGGGCGCTGCCGGCGCGGGCTCGACTTGGGCGTCGCGGGCGGCCGCAAGTTCCGCAGGCCCAAGATCGAAATCGGTTGAGATCGAGTCGTCTTCGACGGTTCCTACGCTGGCGTTTGCTTCGCCGCCGCCTTTCGTTTCGGAGGTTGCTTCCGCGGGCTCGACTTGAGCGCCTGCAGCGACCGCCAATTCGGCCGGTCCAAAATCGAAATCGGTCGAGTCGTCATCGATAGCCTTTGCCTTCGGCGCCGATTCCGCCTCGACGCTCTCGACGGCTGCGGCAGGCGCCGGCGTAGCCTCGGCGGCCGCCGCTTCGTGCTCTTCGCCTTTGGGCGTCTCCGCTTCGCCCTCGGTCTTTTTCGGCAAGGGCGGCAGCGTATGGTACTGATGCTTGACCGGCGGGCGGACCTGAATCTGCTCGACGATGCGCATCAGACCGTCAACCGAGCGAACGGCGGCCATCGCAGCATCGCGTTGGTGCGGGTAAAGGACGTGCCCAGACATCGTGAGAATGCCTTTGCGGACGTCCACGTTGATGCGGCACGGCGTGCGCAGCCCGCGATTGGCCAACTGCTGCGTCACTTTTTGCTTGAGCGTCGAATCTGGAATGGGCTCTTTGCGCGCCATCATCGTCCCCGGCAGTTGAACAAGGTCCAGTCGGTCAGAACGAACACGCCTGGCGGGACGATTCGACCGCAACGCTGAGGACGGTCAGTGACGTGGTTGATGAACCATTCCAGCGTTCATCGTAAAGCGTTTCCGCCAAAAAGCGAGCGGTATTCGCCAAAAACTTCTCGCCGCCGCCCTGGAGTTCTGGACCTGGAGCGTCAGACGCTCGCTCGAAATCATGGAGCGTCGGGCGCCCCCGCCCGACGAGCAAAATCCGCCACGCCGGGCGAGGGCGCCCGGTCCTCCATCGTCGAAAAACAAACGGGCGAGGGCGCCCGGTCCTCCATCGTCGAAAAACAAACGGGCGAGAGCGCCCGGTCCTCCATCGTCGATAAAGACGTCACGCCGGGCGAGAGCGCCCGGACCTCCAGGGCCGAAAAATTGCGATCGGCGGAGCGGGCCGATAAGATGCTCTCGCGGCGGAAGGTGCAGGACTTCTTATCGAACGAGGGCGAACTTTCATGGCGAACCGCTCGATAGCCCTAACGGCGTTGGCGGAGATGACGCACGGCCAGGAGGCCGATCTATTCGCGTTGATGACCGTCAAGGAGGAACTGACCACGCGCGACGGCAAGCCGTACTTCAAGGTCGGCTTCCGCGACGCGCGGCGCGAGGTGAACTTTCCGATCTGGGGCGATTCGCCCTGGGCCGAAGAGTGCCGCCGGCAGTGGACGCCCGGCGCGGCCTACAAGCTGCGGGCCGTGTTCCGCGAAACCAACTACGGTCCGCAGCTCGACATCCGCAAAATCCGCGAGGTCGCCGAAGCCGATGCCGACGACGGCTACGATCCGGCCATGTTCCTGCCGCAATCGCGGTTCGATCCGATCGCCATGTTCGACGAACTGGCGGCCTTGGCGCGCGACGAAATCGCCGACGCGGCGCTCGGCCGGCTGACCCTCTCGCTGCTCATGGAGAATCGCCCGGCATTGCTGGCCCTGCCGGCGGCGACGCGCAACCATCACGCCTTCGCCGGCGGCTTTTTGGAGCACGTCCTGAGCGCCACGCGAACGGCCGTCTACCTGGCCAAGAAGTACGACGATTACTATCCCGATCTCCAGCCGCGGCTGAACTGTTCGCTGGTCGTCGCCGGAGCAATCTTGCACGACATTGGCAAGCTCCGAGAATTGGAGTGGAAGCCCGAGGGCGCCGCTTACACCAGCGAAGGCGCGTTGGTCGGGCACATCCTGCTGGGCCGCGACCTGGTCCGAGAAGCCGCCGCCCGGCAAGCCGCGGCCGGCGAGCCGCTCGACGCCGAAGTGCTGTTGCGTCTGGAACATATCATCGTCTCGCATCAGCGGTTGCCCGAGTGGGGTTCGCCCAAGCCGCCCATGACGCCCGAGGCCCTATTGGTCCATTACGCCGACGATCTCGACGCGAAGTTTCAGATGGTCTATCTCGCCCTGCGCGACGACGCCACGCCCGGCGCCTTGACGTCGAAGAAGAACGTGCTGATGCAGCAGTTTTACCGGGGGGAGCAGCCGTGAACGGGGAAAGCGGCGAAGCGCCCGCTTGCGTGAGTCGCCGTTATTACGGCCGGGCGGTAATCGAAACTCCCTGACGGCGGCCTCGGCCGGGGATAGAATTCGCGTAGCAATCAACCTTTTGGGGAAAGCGATGTCTACAACGAGCTTTGACCGCAATTCGTTGGCCCGTTGGTACGCCGTGGAGCATCTGAAAACGGACCCCGGCGTCGATGAAATATATTATCTTCCAACCAATGCGCCCGAGCGGGAGATACGCTTCATCGAAGTCAACTCTTTGATCGGCGAACTGGAAGACAACGCGCTTGAGCCAATTGACTTCGGCGTCGATTTCGGCCGTGAATCGCAACATAAGTTGCTCGTCTTGGACGTCACGCCGGGACAATTCGAGCGAATTTGCCAATCGTCGCTGCCGCTTCCCAACGGTTGGTCGCTCGACGACGCCGTGCCTTTTCGCTTGAAGAGCGATGAATAAATACCAGGAGCTTTGGTGGCTGCAGGCGCACTCGGACCATGAAGCGTTCGCTCTGCTTCGCGAGCGCGGCGTCGCGCCATGTCATTTGCTCCATTACCTGCAGATGGTCGCAGAAAAGTTAGGCAAGGCGTATCTCTGGCGATCGGGCTCGCCGCCGCCGGCGAGCCACGCGGGGTTCGTACAGTTCATGCGGCTCATGGGCGGCGTCCGGGCAACCGAGCGCGCGCGGATCGCCGAAATCTTCGAGTTCAAACGCTTCGAGGATTTCCAAAAGTGGATTCGGCTCGCCTTGCCCAGTGCATACGCTCTGGAACGCTTGGCGCCGGCGTTCGCTCACGACGGCCCCAATCCCGAGTATCCTTGGCCGAGAGCCGAACCCGTTCACGCTCCTGCGACCTACAACTTCGAGCTGTGGCGCGACATCAGGGATAGCGCCCACGGCCGCCGGCTGTTGCGAGTCATTGAAATCGCGGTGACGCGTTTTCCTGAATACGCTTAGCGAGCGAGAAATGCGCACCAAAGGCTTCAGCCTGGCGGAGTTGTTCCTCTGGGTGGCGATGTGCGCGGTCCTCCTCGCCTGGGTGATGCCTTGGTATCGCGATTTGTCGAGCATTCAAGATCTCTTCATGCCGCAGGCCTTGGCCATTTCCGCCGACGGGTCGACCGCGGCCGCGGCCGATTTCGATGGCCGCGTGCGATTGTGGGATGTCAACGGCCGTTCGACGCTCAAAACCATCAAGGCGTCGTGCTTGATGGAAGGTATTGCACTTTCAAGCGATGGCCGCTTGTTGGCGATGTTGCAGCAATCGTCCGCCGCCGGCAGCCACGACATAGAAGTGTGGGACGTCCGCTCGGGCGAAAAGATCGATTCTTTCCCCGCCGATCGGCACAGCTCGTTCGCCTTTTCGCCGCGCGAGCCGCGGCTGGCCTCCGTCGCCGGCAAGCGAGTCGAATTGCGATCTTACGGCAATGATGCCGTCGCGGTGCAGAAACAACTCGCATCAGGCGTCAAAGCTCCCGCGGCGCCGATTTTTACATCCGATGGGCGGCGCCTGGTCGTCGGCAGTCGCGATCGCGTCGAGTGTTTCGACGCCGGCGATCTCGGCCGCAAATCCGCGGTGAAAACCCCGGTTGGGTTCTTCTTTAGCCTATCGCTCTCTCCTGACGGACGCAGGCTGTTGGCCAAGGGCGTCTCGACCGATCAAGATCACCGCGTACTCGCGTTGTTTAAGCTTTACGACGCGGCGACCGGCGAAGCGAAAGCGGCTCTCGAACGAAAATGGGGCTTGTTCTTAGAGGGCGGCTTCAACGCTTCGGCCGGCTATTTGCCCGACGGCCGGATTCTGTTGGCAGCCAGCGGCCAGTTGCAAGTCTTCGATCCCGAGACGCTCGCCGTCCTAGACGAACCGCTCCATGCTGCAGAGCCGATTGAATGCGTTGCGACGCCGCCCAGCGGCACGATTTTTTTGGCCGGCGGCCGCTACTCGATCGACCTCTGGGACGCCCAAACCATGTCGCCCGTTTGGACGCTTTGGAATTCGCCCATATCCGTCAGCCATATCAAGCAAAAGATCTGGCACGGTCTGTTGTTACTGCCGATGGTTGGCGTTTTCACCTATCTGCTGCGATGGGTGCGCAGCCGGAATCACCGCTGCAAGGTTTGCGGCGAGCGGTTTCTGCCGCAATTCATCGAAGATTGGCGCCTCGGCTGCGCAAGTTGCCGTGCGACGGGGCGAATCAGCGAGCAGGAAATCGCCCGCTTCGAGCGAAACCAGCGATACACGCGCCGCGGAATGATCTTCTGTGTCGCCATCATACCGATTGCGTTTGCCGGCTTCGGCGTGTTTTGCTGGTTAAAAGAAATTCCGGCAGAGGTCGTGCGCCTTCTCAGCCCCATTCTCGTCATGAAAGCGACAATGGTCGTCATCCCCTGGTTTACGCTCCTCTTTCAGCCGCCAAGCGCCAAGAGCGTTGCGTCCCGCAAACTGCACGCAGCACCATCGCCTTCAGCAACCGACCTGTAGCCATCGATCCTCATGCCGCAACGACGTTTCAGCCTGACCGATTTGTTTCTGTTCGTGGCGTGCTGCTCGCTGCTGTTGGCGTTTTTCGTGCCGCTCATCCGGCAAGGCGCCAATCGCGGGAATTACGTGCAAGGGCGCGCCTTTTCCGCCGACGGTTCGACGGTCGCCGCGCTGCTTAGCGATGGCAAAGTGCGCGTTTGGCGCGCCAGCGATCAAGCGCTCGTCGCGACGCTCGACTCCAGCGCGAGCCCGTTTGGAAACCGGATTGCAATCTCGTCGGTTGGGGCGCTAGCCGCCGTGTTCACCGGATTCGCTCCGAGAAAGAAACGCCGGAAAGAGAGAGCGAAATCCGAGACATCGACTCGACTGCCAATACGCACTCTCGCTAACGCTGCTCGACGACATGGCGGCCTCGTCAGGCGGACGCGGGGCGTGAAAACGACGCTCAGAAACCATCCCAAGCATTGGCGACGTTCTCGACTGGGAACGAAACTCCCGGCGGCCGGGGGATTTCTGCCCAAATCCGGCGGCGATGGCCGCGAAATCGCCGCGAAATCCGGCTTTGCAGCCCAATTTCCTCCTGGCATCCGCTTTGCTTAACTCCTTCGCGGCCGAACTTGCCGGGCGATGGCCCAGGCGAACGGCCGGTCGCCGCGAGCACGCGGCGGCTCGGCGTTACGAGTTTCTTGGAAGAAGGAGTGGAATCATGCAAGGGTTGGAAAGAATTGGCGATCGCCGCTGGAAAACGCAGTTGGCGGCTTTGGGAGCGTCGCTGGCGGTCTTGCTCGGCGCAGGCCTCACCGCTCGCGCGCAGGCTCAAGAGCGAGTTCGCGGGACGGTCGAACGCCTGACCACGGCGCCGAAAGGCGAAATTGACGGCGCGATCCTCGACGACGGCACGACACTGCACTGGCCGCCGCACCTGGAAGGCGAATTCAGGCGCGCCATCGTGGTGGGCGACGAAGTCGAAGCGACGGGCCGGCAGGAAACCGGCAAGAGCGGCGAAGAGCGATTCGAGGTCGTGCGGTTGACAAACCTCGAAACCAACGCCTCGGCGGCGAACGACGATCGTCGGCCGCCGAAGCCTCCCAAGGGACCCAAAGAACGCGGCCCGCGCCGCGGCCCAGGCGTCGAGGACCGGAGAATCACGACGATCAAAGGCGTGGTGCGCCGCCTGACCACGGCGCCGAAAGGCGAGATCGACGGCGCGATTCTCGACGACGGCACGACGCTGCACTGGCCGCCCCATCTGGAAGGCCCGTTCAAGGACGTCGCCGTCGTGGGCGATCGGGTCGAGGCGACCGGAAGCAACGAGACCGGCAAGCGCGGCGAAGAGCGATTCGAGGTCGTGCGGTTGACGAACCTGAAAACGAACGCCGCCGCCGGAAACGACGCGGGCCGCGCGAAACCTCCACGCGCCCGTCCAGACGACGTCGACGAGCGATTGCGCGCCTTGGAAGAACAGGTGCGGCGGATCGAGCGCAAACTCGATCGGCTGATTGACGAACGGTGATCCGCGTTCGCCGCAGTTCAACCGCGGATGAAACACCGATCGAATCTAGGGCGGCCTTCGGCCGCAACCAAGGTAGCAGGCACATTCCATGTGCCGTCGCCCGAAGCGGGCTTAAGCTTCATCGCAGGGTCGGCGACGGCACACAGGAGTGTGCCTGCTACTTTGGCGCAAGCGTAGTTTGCGTCGGCCCGGCATGAAATCTTGGCGATGCGCAATGAAATCGGAGGTTGGTAGTACGATGGATGGGCGCAATCGAATCGGCTTGTACGCCTCGTATGGGCTCGGCCTGTCGGGCATCGGCTTCACGTTGCCCTACTTGCCGCTGTACCTCGGCGAAAAGGGTTTGTCGGATACGCAGATCAGTTCCATCAGCGCGTTGGCCGCCCTGGCCGCCTTGGCTCAGTTCCCTTTGGGGCTTTGGTCCGACCGGCTGCGCTCGCGCAAGCCGTTCTTGTGCGCGTCGCTGGGCTTGCTGGCGGCCGCCACGTTTTTGCTGCCTCGCGCCGAGAGCACGCTCGCCTTGGGCCTGTTGGTGGTGCTGTTCGCCGAAAACGGCTTGTGTCGCGCCGTCGTCGAAAGCCTGTCCGGCGCCGAGGCCGCAAGCCTGGCGCCGCCCGGCCAGGTCGGCGCCGCGATGGGCGCGTTGCGATTCTGGAAGCCCGTCGCCGTCGTCTCCGTGACGCTCGCCGGCGGCTGGTACGCCGAGCGGTTCGGAATCGAATCGATTTTCGCCTGGCTGATCGTGCTGCAGGGCCTGGCGTTCGTGGCATCCTTGCTGATCCACGATCGAGAGCGGCAAGAGCCGTCGGACGAACTGCCAGCGATCGCCAGTGAGGCGAGCGAAAGGGGACCGAGTCCCCGAGGCTGGGATCGTTCGCTGTGGGCGTTCATCGCGGCGATGATCCTGTTTCACGCCTGCAACGCGCCCGGCGGAGTTTACCTGGGCTTGTTCATGGCGCGCGATCTGGCGGCGCCGACCGTACTGCTGTCGTACGCCTTTATCGTCAGCATGGTCGTCTGGATGTTGCTGGCCCGACCGGCAGGCCGCCTGGCCGATCGCTGGGGACGCCGGCCGCTGTTGATCTTCGCCTGGACGATCATGGCGGCGCGATTGGCCCTGATCGCCTTGGCCCGTTCGCCCTGGGAAATCGTGGCGATTCAAGTGCTCGACGGCGCCGCCAGCGGATTGTTCTCGATTCTCTGCGCCGCCTGGGTCACCGACCGCTTGGGCGCCGCCGAGCGCGTTAGCGAAGCGCAAGTGATCGTGGGCGCCTCGCTCGTGCTGGGTTCGGCCATTGGGCCGGCGCTTTCGGGGCCGATCGCCGAGGCCCTCGGTTATCGAGGCTTATTCGGACTATTGGCGGGCGTTGGGGCGCTGGCGACCGCCGTGGTCGTCTTCTGCGTGCCGGAAACGTTGGGCGTTATCGGAAAGTCGTCGGAAGCTCGGAGCGTTGAATTTGCCGAGGTTCCGTAGGACGGACTTCCAGTCCGTCTCCCGCCGGGTGACGGACCGGAGGTCCATCCTACGGTCGCTCGGCGAGCACCAGGCAAAGGCCATCCCATCACGAATTATCTCGTCCGTGCATCGGCGGCGCTGATCGCGCGAGATAGAATTAGGACCGTTTTCTTTAACCCATTGGAATGCGGAAACTTTACGCTTGAACTTACGCCTGCAAATGATGCTGGTGGCGTTGCTGTTTTTGGGCTCGTTGTCGGCCCTGGCGTTCAACGTGTTCACCGTCCAGGTTTCGCCCGAACGCGAGCGGGCCGTTCGCCGCCAGGTGCGCGAAGCCAGCCAGACGATGGCCGAGCAAGCGTCGCAGTTCGCGGCGAGCGAATCGCTGGCGGCGCCCGATTTCGAACGGCTCAACCGACAATTGGCCGAAATCTCCGAGACTGCACTGGCCGACTTTCCCGGCGTGGAAGGCGGATTCTATCTGGACCAGGGATTCGATCGCTTCGCGGGTTACGCGTATCCCACGCGCGACGCAGGTCGCAAACCGCCGCACGATCGCGAGCATCGTCCTTCCCGCCGCAAGAAAGCTCCGCCCGAGGGCGGTCCGCTCCGCAGCGATCCGCCGCCCTTGGAAACGCCCTACATTCGCTTGCAGGCTCGAGACAGTTTGCAGAGCGAGCCCGGCGAGTTTTTGCTCTCGATTCACGACATCCGCCTGAGCCGCGTAATGATTTTGACCGAACCGGTCGGCGCCGCGCAGCCGGCGAGAATGGCCGTCTGGGTCATGTATCGGCTGATCGAGCCCGGACAAGCCGACAGCCAGGTGAAACGCTACCAGGCTTCGACCGCCCTGGCGATCGGCGGTTTGGCGCTGGCGATGGCGTTGATGGCGAATCTCGGCCGCAATCTCGCTCGCCAGCGGCGCGAACAACAGCAGCTCCGCGAGGAACTGCGCCGCAGCGAGCACCTGGCGGCATTGGGCAAGCTCCTGGCTGGCGTAGCGCACGAGGTTCGCAATCCGCTGGCCGCGATTCGCTCGACCGTGCAGTTGTGGCAGCGGCTGCCGGAGACTTCGCGCTCGCCCGCCTCGCTCGACGCCGTCGTGCAGGCCGTCGACCGGATGAACCGCACGGTCGGCCAGTTGCTGCTATTTTCGCGCGCCGATCACAGCCGGCGCGAGCGGGTGAACATCAACGCCCTCTGGCAGGAAACGCTGGAGTTGATCGCGGCGCAGGCCGCCGAGCAAGGCGTCGATCGTGAAAGCGAACTGGCGCCGAATCTGCCGGCGGTCGACGGCTCGGCCGGCGCCTTGCGGCAGGCGTTCTTGAACCTGGCGACGAACGCCCTGCAGGCCATGCCCGACGGCGGCAAGTTGCGCGTGAAGACGGCCTACGACGCGCGCGCCCGCGAGGTCGAAATCGAAATCCGCGACACGGGGCCGGGCATCTCGGCCGACGACCAACGGCGCCTGTTCGAGCCGTTTTTCACCACGCGGCCCGAAGGCACGGGCTTGGGGCTGGCGATGTGCCGCGAGATTCTCGTGCAGCACGGAGGGCAGATCGAGTACCTGTCGGAGACCGGCGGAGCGACGTTTCGCCTGCGGCTGCCTGCCTGGCAAAACAACTGAGTTGAAAGCATGTCCGCCCCGCCTCGCTCGCCGATCACGATCCTCGTCGCCGACGACGACCCGACGATCCGCGCCAATTTGGCGACGCTGCTCGAAAGCGAGGGGTATCGCGTCCTCGAAGCAGCCGACGGGCGACAGGCCGCCGAGCGCTGGGCCGACCGTGCGATATCGTTGGTCTTGCTCGATCTGAAAATGCCCGGCGCCGGCGGGCTGGAACTGCTCGGCGAGTTTCAAGACCGGCTGGAAGAAACGCCGGCGATCGTCATCACCGCGTTCGGCGGCAGCCAGGCGGCCATCGAGGCCATGAAGCTGGGCGCCTACGACTACATCACCAAGCCGTTCGATCTCGACGAAGTGTTGTTCACCGTTCGTCGGGCCCTCGCGCAGCAAGCCCTGGTGGCCCAAGTGCAATCGCTGGCCGTCGATCGCGAGGCGGAGCCTGCCGGCGCCGATGAAGAACTGGTCGGCCGCACGCCCGCCATGCTGCAGGTCTTCAAGACCATCGGCCGGCTGGCCACGACCGAAGAGACCGTGTTGATTCTCGGCGAAAGCGGCACGGGCAAGGAATTGATCGCCAACGCGATCCACGGCAATTCGCGCCGCGCCGCCCGGCCGCTCGTCAAGGTGAACTCGGCGGCGCTCAGCCCGATGCTGCTGGAAAGCGAATTGTTCGGTCACGAGCGGGGCGCCTTCACCGGGGCGGTGGCGCGCCGCATCGGCCGCTTCGAGCAGGCCCATGGCGGCACGCTGTTTCTCGACGAAATCGGCGATCTGGACGTCGAGCTGCAAGCCAAACTGCTGCGCGTGGTCCAGACGGGCGCTTTCGAGCGCGTGGGCGGCAACGAAACCGTGCATGCCGACGTGCGCGTGATTTCGGCCACCAATCGCGATTTGACGGGACTCGTCGCCGAAGGCAAGTTCCGCGAGGATCTCTATTATCGCTTGCACGTGGTGACGATCGAACTGCCCCCGTTGCGCGAGCGACGCGAAGATATTCCGCTGTTGGCCGAGCACCTCGTCGGCCGGCTGGCCAGAAAATACGACTGGCCTCAATTGGCCCTTTCGCCCGAGGCGCTCGATTGGCTCACTCGCCAGCCTTGGCCCGGCAACGTCCGCGAATTGCAGAACGTGCTGGCCCGCGCCGCGGCGCTGGCGCGCGGGCGACTGATTCTGACCGACGATCTCAAGCCGCCGCCGCAGGCCGCGAACGCCAAGTCCAAGCCGACCAGCAATGCGACGCTTCCGCTCAAAGAAATCCTGGCCGAAACCGAGCGCCGGGTGATTGCCGAAGCCCTCGATCAGTGCGACTGGAACCGCACCCGAGCCGCGCAATTGCTGGGCATCAGCCGCCGGCAACTGTTCGACAAGATTCGGCAATACGGCTTGCAACCTTAGTTTTTTCCGGCGGGCAAGGCGCCCAACGCCGCCGTTTTGCGATGGCTCCTCTTGACGCCGTCCTTGCCCGAACGACATGCTTCCGAGCTTGAATCACCTGCCTTAAGAAAAGAAAGCGAGTTTGCGTGCCTAGCGGTTCATCCAACGCCTTGTTGGCCTCTGTCATCTTCGGCTTGACCTACGCCGGCCTGGCGATCGGCAAGGCGCCGGGCTTGAGAATGGACCGAGCGGGCATCGCCCTGGTCGGCGCGGCCGCGATGTTGGCCTGCGGCGCGCTCGACCTGCAGGCCGCGGCGAAAGCCGTCGATTACGAAACCCTGATGCTGCTGTTCGGCATGATGGTCGTCGCGGCGCATCTCAAATTGTCGGGCTTTTTTGCCTTGGCCACCGAGAAGATCGCCGCGCATTGTTCCGGCCCGCGGTCGTTGCTGGCAGTGATCGTTGCGCTCGGCGGCGTGCTCTCGGCGTTTCTGGTCAACGACGTGGTCTGCGTCGCCATGACGCCGTTGGTGCTCAGCCTGTGCCGCAGCTTGAAGCGGCCGGCCGTTCCCTACCTGGTCGGCTTGGCCACCGCCTCGAACATCGGTTCGGTCGCCACGATCACCGGCAACCCGCAAAACATGATCATCGGCTCGCTTTCCGGCATTTCGTATCTGCGTTTTTCGGCCCGGTTGGCGCCGATCGCCGTGGCAGGCTTGATCCTCAATTTCTTGATCGTGGCCTGGATCTATCGCAAAACGCTGGGCGAGACGGTCGAATACGCCTTTGGCCCAAGCTATGCGGCCCGGCCGCGCGTCCATCGCTTCTTGCTCGTCAAAAGCCTGGCGGCGACGCTGGTTACGATCTCGCTGTTCTTCGCCGGCCGGCCGATCGCCCTGGTCGCTCTCGGCGCCGCCGGATTCCTAATGCTCGGCCGCGTGCGCCCCGAAAAGATCTACCGCGCCGTCGATTGGCCGCTGTTGGTGATGTTTGCGGGGTTGTTCGTGGTCGTCCGAGCGTTCGAACTCAACGTCGTGCGCACTTGGGGCTTCGAACGCTGGCCGGCGCTGCGCGAGTCGCCCGTGGCGATGGTCAGCCTGTTGTCGCTGGCCCTATCGAACCTCGTTTCCAATGTTCCGGCGGTGCTGCTGTTCAAACCGCTGGTGGAAGTCGTGCCGCAGCCCGAGCCGGCTTGGCTGGCGCTGGCGATGTCGAGCACCCTGGCCGGCAACCTGACAGTGCTCGGCTCGGTGGCGAACCTGATCGTGGTCGAAAGCGCTCGGCGAGCTGGGACTCGACTGGGTTTCTTCGAATACCTCAAAGTCGGCGTTCCGCTGACTTTGCTGACCACTCTCGTCGGCGTCGCCTGGCTGACGTTGACACGCTATTGAGAAAGCGCAAAAAAACGGGGGCCTCTGACGCGCCACGTACACATTGGCTGTGCAGGACGGTCAGGGGCAAGTCAACCGTCCGGCCGGTAGTCGTCAGAGGCCCCGCGGGCCAGTCAAACGTTAGGGCTCGTCTCGTAAGCCGAGCGGTCTTCTCGTATAGCAGACCGCGTGCCAGAGACCCGCGCGGACCGGATTTGCATGCGATTGTCGATTGCAACTCGTTCGAATAACACGCGTTGCGAGGTTTAATCTCATTTTGAGGCTGCCAGCCGCAGGGCTTGCTCGCAACCGAGCGCGAAGAACAATTGCACAGTCGGATGGATGATCTTGCCTAAGTTTCCACCCAGAGGAGTTAAAAGCGCGACCTTTCGTCCGTTTTGAGCCCCATCGCGTCCCGAAATGAGACCGGCCCGACAACCAGCAATACTAAGTGCATATATTTATTGCCTTTACGAAACACGCGCCAACATCCTTGGACGCAGTCGTCTCGGCACGGCGCCACGCCGAAAGACGAACCTTCAAGAGCGTAATCGGTGCGGCGTTCCCAAAATGAGACTCGACTTTCTCGCTTGTTATTTGCCCGCCGAGAGCGAATTGCCCAAACCGCTTTCGGCTTGACTTCGTACAGCGAATGCGCGGCTGTCGCCGGCGGCGTCGGGTTGTATATTGGAAAGCTTATCCTTCGGAAAAGAAAGTGTCGCCGTTGCCAGAGAATCCGCCCCCGCTGTCGACCCCTATGCCTCGGAATCCGGCCGCGATCGCTTCGTATCGTTGCGGGCGGGGGCGACCATTGTTGGTGATCGCCGGGCCGTGCGTGATCGAAAGCGAAGAACTGACGCTGGAAATCGCCCGGCGCCTGAAGCAACTGGCGACCGAACTGCCGATCCAGCTCGTGTTCAAGGCCTCGTTCGACAAGGCTAACCGCACCAGCCCGTCGGCCTTTCGCGGGCTGGGCATGCAGGCCGGACTGGCGATTTTGAACCGGGTGCGCGAAGCGACCGGTTTGCCGGTGACGACCGACGTTCACGAGTCGCACCAGGCGGCCCCGGTGGCCGAGGTTTGCGAGTTGCTGCAGATTCCGGCGTTTCTTGCCCGGCAAACCGATCTGCTCGTCGCCGCGGCCGCAACGGGCCGCGCGGTGAACGTGAAAAAGGGGCAGTTCATGGCCCCCTGGGACATGCAGCACGTTGTCGCCAAGCTCTCTTCGGCCGGCTGTCATAACATCTTGCTCTGCGAGCGCGGCACGTTCTTCGGCTATGGCCGATTGGTGAACGACATGCGCGCGATTCCGCAGATGCAGGCCCTGGGCGTTCCGGTGATCTTCGACGCCACGCACAGCGTCCAGGAGCCGGGCGGACTGGGCGCCGCCACTGGCGGAAATCGGGCCATGGTCGAACCGCTGGCCCGCGCCGCCACGGCCATCGGCGTCGACGGCTTGTTCTTCGAAACTCATCCTCAGCCTGATGCTTCGCCCAGCGACGGCCCGAACATGGTTCCGCTCGACCAGTTCGGCAGCCTGCTCGCCCGGCTGGTCGAGCTGCGGCAAACCGTGGAGAATCTTGGTGCTTAGTCGCTCACCTCAGCGGGCCCTCTCCATCGGCCCGTCGTTGCTTTGCTGGTTGGTCCTCCCGTTCACCGCCGGGTTGCTCGCCGGCTGCAACGGCTCGCAGTCGCAGCCCGCCGCGAGCGGCGCCAAGCCCGCGGCGAGGAGCGCCCGCGGCAGCGCCGACACGTTCCGCTACGCCGCCGGCTTGCTCAACAGCAACGACGGTCTCGAGGACGCGGAAGCGGCGATGCGGCAGAGCAAAGCGCCTGAAGAAGCGGCGCGACGCCTGCTTTACAGTCAAATGCCGTCGGCCGTGGTCGACCAGCTCAATCGTTGGCTGGCGACGCAAAAGGCAGCCGAAGACTGGCGGCCCGACGCGTTGCTGGAAACGTTGCCCGCGGAGTTGCGCGAACTGCCGGCCGTCAAAGCGCTCGGCGACTCGAAGTTCTCCGATCCCGAAGCCGCAACCTTGCGCGAAGTCGTGTGGCTGCGCGATATTTCCAACCGCGTCTGCGGAGAAGCCAGCGACGATGTGGAGCGGGCCAGGCGGCTCTTCGACTGGACAGTGCGAAATATTCAGCTCGATCCGGCTCCGACGCCCGAACAGAAGCCCGGCGACCAGCCGGCCGCAGAAGACGAACCGCTCGCGGCGCCTTACCTGCCTTGGCACCTGCTGGCGCTCGGCCACGGCCAGGCCACCGACCGGGCGTGGTTGTTCATGCTGCTCGCCCGGCAGCAGGCGCTCGACGTCGTGCTGCTCGAGCCGGCCGGGGCCAAGCGGCAAGCGCTGTTGGGCCTGCTCGTCAAAAACCAGCTCTACCTGTTCGACGCCGAACTCGGCCTGCCGCTGCCCGGCGCCACGGATGCGGAAGTCGCCACGCTCGCGCAAATCGCGGCCGACGACGGCCTGCTGCGCAAGCTCGATCTCGACGCGGAACACGCTTATCCGCTGCACGCCTCCGACCTGGCAAAAGTCACGGCGCTGGTCGAAGCCTCGCCGATCTATCTCCAGCGGCGCAGCGCATTGATCGAAGCCCGCTTGACCGGCGAGGAAAAACTGGCGCTTTCCCTGGACGCGTCAGGGCTGGCCAAGCGGTTGGCCGCGTGCGAACACGTCGGCGAAGCCAGGCTGTGGCCCTTGCCGTACGAGCGGCTGCAGGGGCTGGCAAAACGCAACTCGCCGGGCGTTAAGCGGTTGGCCAACGAATTCCAGGTGCTGATCACGCCGTTTCAGCACGTCGTCAAGAAAAAGACGGAATTCACCGTGGCCGTGTGGCGCGGCCGCGTGCAGCATCTGCTGGGCCGCTTCACGGGCGAGTTCGGCGCGAATTATTTCTATCAGTTGGCCCGCATCGCCGACGCCGACCTCGATCAGATGGTCGCCCTGATGAGCACGCCCCGAGAGGGCGACACCGCCGAAACGCTCCAGCAGCGCCGGCTGTTTTCCGAAAGCTCGGCCAACCAGTACCGGGCCGCCAAGCGCTACGCCAGCTATTGGCTGGGCCTGGTGGCCTACGAGCGAGAGAACTATATCACCGCGATCGATTACTTCGCCAAGCGCACGCTGGAAGCCACGCCCAACGGCCCCTGGACCTACGGGGCGCTTTACAACTTGGGTCGGACCTACGAGCTGCTCGGCCGACGAAAAGATGCCATCGCGGCCTACGAAAGCGACGACTCGGCCCAGCAATACGGCAATCTGCTCCGCGCCAAACGGCTGGAAACCGCGGCCGGCGCCGAAGATCAGCCGCAGTAGCGCCAGGTCAACGCGTAGCCCGCCGCCTCACTCCCGCTCGAAAGCCAGCGGTTGCTCGCTGCGGGGGTCGCGAATGCGAATCGAAACCTTGCCGTCGAGCAAATCGTCGAGCAGTTGGCCGACGACTTCGGCTCGCCAGCCTTCGGCCAGGGCGGGCTTTTCGCCCTCGGCGCCGTCGTATTCGCCGAGCTGATACGCGATCAAGTCGCGCACGTCGTTGGGCGTGCCCACCAGGCTGGGCGCCACTTCCGCGGCGCGGCAGATGCTGCTCAAGGCCGACGAGAGAAACTGCCCGAGCATCGCCAATTGGGGGCTCGCATCGCGGCGAACCGTCTCGGGGCACTTCTCGTCGGGCGTTTCCAGCGACTTTTCGATCGCCTTGGCGATTGCCGGCACGTGACGCTGCAGATCGCCTCGCTCCATGCCGCGCACCGCGCGAATTTGCTTGGGGTCGGCCGAGCGGCGCTTGGCCAACTCGACGATCAGGTCGTCGCGCAGCACGCGCCGCACCGGGCAATTGCGGCGCTCGGCCTCGCTCTCGCGCCACAGCCACACCTCGCGCACGATCGCCTGGCTGCGGCTCGACAGACTCGAGCTGCCCGTCACCTTGCGCCAGCGTTCGCGGCTGCGGGCGTGAATCACTTCCTCTTCGAAGGCCGCCATCTCCGCTGCGAGCCAGCTCAGGCGCTCGAGTTCCGCCAGCCGGCCGTGCAGCTTGTCTCGCAGCGGGTGCAAATGCCGCACGTCCTCCAGGGCGTAGTCGATTTGCTTGTCCGACAGCGGGCGGCGCCGCCAGTCGGTGCGCGTTTCGCCTTTCCGCGGCGTGGCGCCCAGCAGCTTGTAGATCAGGTTGCCGTAGCCGGCCGGATATTCCAAGCCGATCAGGCCGGACGCGATCTGCACGTCGAACAAGTTGGCGGGCGGCCGGCCGACGGCGGCCAGGCAGAAGTTGATCTCTTCGCGCCCGGCGTGAACGATCGTTTCGTGCCCCGGCGCCGCCAAGACTTGCCAGAACTCGGTCAGGTCGCCGATCGCCAGCGGATCGATGGCGAACATCTCGCCGTCGCAAGCGACCTGCACCAGGCACAATTGCGGCCGGTAGGTGTGCTCCGAGACGAATTCCGTGTCGAAGGCGATCGATCCGGACGTAGCGAGCCGGCGGCACAACGCGGAAAGTTCCCGCGGGCTAATGATGATCTGCTGACTCAAGGGGTTCGCTGCTCCGCGACGCTAGGGCAACCAGAAGAACAAGAAATGGACCGCGATGAACAACGGGATCAGCACGCAGCCGCTATAGAGCATGTAGCCGAAGAAGCTGGGCATCCGCACGCCCGATTTCTCGGCGATCGTCTTGACCATGAAATTGGGGCCGTTGCCGATATAGGTATTCGCCCCCATGAACACCGCCCCCAGGCTGATCGCCGCCAGCAGACGGTCGGGGATGCCCACGTGCGGCATGCTTACCGCGCCGTCGGCGTGCAAGGCCCGCGCCGTTTCGAAGAACACCAGGTACGTCGGGGCGTTGTCCAACACCGAAGAGAGCGCGCCGGTGATCCAAAAGAACTTGCCCGGCGAGTTGATGCCCAGGTTAGGCCCTTCCAAATCGAGAATCTGCAACGCCGGCTGCATGCAAATGAAGATGCCCACGAACAACGCGGCGACTTCGACGATGGCCACGTAGTTGAAGCGGTTGGCTTCGCGAACGCTCTGTTTCCCGAGCGCCAGCGACGCCGCCACCAGCCCCAGCAGCACGCATTCGCGAAGGTAGAGCCAGGGATGCCAATCGGTTCCGGGAATCGTTTTGCTCGTATCGAGCAGCGCCACCGACAGCACCACGCCCAACAACAACAAGGCGTTCGGCCAGAGGCCGTAGAATCGTAGCGGACGCCGGCGCGTCTCGTCGACCAAACGGTCGCGAAGCTGCTCGCGGGGGTAGCACACGAAGCGGTCCCAGGCAAAGTAGATCGCCAGCAGGGCGCAGTTCACGGCCAACCACGGCTGCCACAATTGCAATGTCCAGAGAAAGTCGACCCCTTGCAGGTAGCCCAAGAATAGCGGCGGATCGCCCAGCGGCAGCAGACAGCCTCCGCAGTTGCAGACCGCGAAAATGAAGAACACCACGGTGTGCTTCACGTGCTTGCGCTCGCTGTTGGTCTCCAGCAGCGGGCGAATCAAGAGCATTGCGGCGCCCGTCGTGCCGATGAAGCTGGCCAGCAGGGCGCCGACGCCGATAAACGCCGTGTTCGTCCCGGGATGCGCCGGCAAGTCGCCTTCGATGCGGATGCCGCCGCTGATCGTGTACAAGGAGAACAGCAGGATGATGAACGGCACGTACTCCTGCAGAATGGCGTTGGCGAAGATCGTGGCCGGCAGTCCGAAGTCGAACACCGGCGCCGAACGTCCGACGACGGCGTGCCCCAAAAAGTGCCGCTGGATCGGCTCGGCGTGCAGCAGGCCGTAATAAGCCAGCGTCAACGCTCCCAACCCGGCCGCCACGAGAAACTTGTTTCGGTTCTCTTCCCACCAATGCTCGGTGGCGTGGATCAGCGGAAACACCGCGATCGCGCCCAGCAACAGGACGAACGGAACGACCGTCCACCCCGGAGGCGGCGCCCCCTTCG
>DATKRK010000085.1:0-3423 GCA_035532215.1 Pirellulales bacterium
CGCCGGCCACTTCCGCACTTCGGTGTGGAAAGGGCTGGAGATCATCGAGGGCCTACGCGGCCACGTCTCCGGGCTAGGCGTGCCGACCTACGTGGTCGACGGCCTGCACGGCGCGGGCAAGATTCCGCTGATGCCGAACTACCTCGTCTCGGCCAGCGAGAACGCCGTGATCCTGCGCAACTGTGATCTTGTTGGAAGGGGGAGGGCCTGCTGTTCCGCTACGCTCCTGAAGACAAGGACGGCGGCGAGCAGAGCCACTATCCCTCGTTGGGCGTCAGCGGTCTTCTTGGCGGCCAATCTGGCCCCTTGATCCCCGTCGGCAACCGCCGCATGGCCCGCCGCGAAGAGCACGAGGCCGACTCTGACTCCCTCTCCCACCGGGGGAGAGCTGGGGTGGGGGTGGCCGAAGTCGAGTCGAACGGCAACGGCCACCACAACGGCAACGGTCACGCCAACGGCAGCGATGACTCCCTCTCCCTCCTGGAGAGGGCCGGGGTGAGGGCGGCGAAGCCGAAGAACGGGCATGCCAAGCTCAACGGCAACGGCCACGCCAATGGGAACGGCAAGTCCCTCTCCCTCGGAGAGAGGGCTGGGGTGAGGGCGGATGGCAACGCCACCTTCCCCACCTTGCCGATCATCGATCGGCTCTCCTGAACCTGTTCGCCAATTTGCAACGAAGGCGCCGCGGGCCGGCCTCAAATCCGGCCCGCGGTTTTGTTTATCGTAGCAGGCACACTCCGTGTGCCGACGCCACGTCCCAACGGAGGATAGCCTTCCCAGGCCTTCCCAGGCCGTCTCGGATGCCATGTGTCCAGCGCTTTGCTAGAATCGTTGGTGTCGCAAAAGCCGCGAGGAAGCTATCGTCATGCCCGACCGCATCTATATCGAAACCACAATCGTGAGCTACCTGGCCGCACGGCCCAGCCGCGACGTGGTGATTGCCGGTCATCAGCAGACGACGCACGAATGGTGGGACACTCGGCGAGAAAGTTACGAACTGTGTGTCTCCGAAGTCGTGTTGGAGGAAGCGGCACTCGGCGACCCGCAGGCGGCTCAAGACCGGCTTGAGCTCCTGAACGACATGACGCTCCTGCCAATCGCGCCCGAAGCACTGCCGTTGGCTGAGGCGTTGGTTCAAGCAGGCGCCTTACCGGAACAGGCCGCCCACGATGCGCTGCATATTGCCGTCTCAGCCGTGAACGGAATACCATATCTGTTGACGTGGAACTGCCGGCACCTGGCGAATGCGACGATGCGGCCCATCATCGAACCGGTCTGCGCAGCAAAGGGGTTTAAGGCGCCGATTATCTGCACGCCCGAAGAACTCTTGGGAGCAAAGCCATGAACGATCCTATTGTCGACGAGGTTTGGAGAATCAAGAACGAGTTGGCCGCTCGCTTCAACTACGACCTGAAAGCCATCTACGACCACCTGAAGCAACGCGAGAAGGAGCGGGAAGAAAAAACTGGCCGCAAGTTCGTCTCCTACCCTCCACGCCGCGTTGAGCCGCCCTCAGCGCCACAGCCGAGCACACCGGCGGCGCCGGTTCCCGCGAACACGACATTACCGGACGCAACCCCAGCCGCTGAGCATTAGGGCCGCAAGCCGCCGATATGCGAGATCGACCATGGTGAAGCGCAGCGACATTCGATTCAGCCAACTCCAGGCATTTCTCGAATGGCTCGGCGTTTCGCGAACTCACGACAAGCGGGCCTGGCGTTTCGAGCACGAGCGATCGGGAACGATTTTCGTCTTCCGCCGCTATCGCCGAGCCGAACGCGTATTCATGCCTAGCCTATTTGGCATCCGCTGGCAGCTCGACGGCCACGGCATGGTGCCTGACCAAGCGTTGGATTGAGTCGTCGATGACGACGCGCGCGTGAGGGAGCTGCGCCGTCGTAGGCTCAGCCCCGTCGTAGGCTCAGCGCCGTCGTAGGCTCAGCGCCGTCGAGTGGGCGATTCGCCCAGACGAGCCAGCAGCGGGCAGAGCATCGTCAGTGTCGGCTCGTCGGCGCTTTGCAGTAGATCGTCGAAGAGTGCTTTCGCCCGGTTGCGAAGAGTTGCGAGCGAGTCGGGCTGCCCGCCAAGGGGCAACAGGTCATGAGCCGTCGTTCCCAGTGCCCCCGCAAGCCTGCCCAATAGATCGATGCCAGGGGCGGCGGCACCACTTTCGAGCTTCCAAACGTAGCTGACGGCGACATGCGCCTGGCGAGCCAGCTCGACTTGCGTCATCCCACGAGAGGAGCGAACTTGGCGCAGCCGGGCGGCGAATTGCTCGACAATCTGGGCATGCTTGATGGTGGTCTTGCGCTTGGCCATGGCTCCCCCGTTGGGTTTTCGAGAAAACCGGCCAGCAAGCACTACTCGCTATTGAGGGTATTGACACTCACTATTTGATAGCTAGACTAGCAGAACGGCTTGCGGCGCCGTCGCCAGCCTTCTTGGCAGGCGGCCCAACTCGCCACGAGCGGTTGCATTTCACCAACTTGGCGTTTGTTTGCAAAGGAGGCTCGCGATGGGTCGTGCGTGCTTGGCTGGACTGCTTGTGGCAATATTTTTGGCGAGCTCGTTCGCGTGTGGGGCGGCACGCGCCCACGGCGGGCGCTGCAGCTATGGCGAGTGGCAGCGGAAGAAGCCGGGCTGCTACATGAAAAAGATGACGCTGCCCGGAGGCGGAGCTCGGTACCTGTGGTTCTTTGAACGCGACCGGGAATGGATGTACGTCTTCAATCCCTACGAGCCGCGACGTTGGACGGCGCGGTACCCGACGAAACTCAACGCGCAGTGCGATGAACCTGAAGTCGCCGCGGAGATGTGTCGCGAAGGCCAGGATCCGGTCCAAGCCGAATGGCAGCCTCCCGCTGCGCCCGGGGTTCCGCTAGAAGCGGAGAACCTGGAAGGCCAAATGGTGCCCGTCGATGCGCCGAATCCGCGCGACTTGCCGCGGGGCATTTAGCGTCGGCGCGGAGCCGCACGTCCCGCGACAGCGGCTGGCGAGTCGCGCTGGATCCCCCGGCGGTCCCAATCGCCGCCAAAAGCCCGCCCTGTTGCCCTCAGGTCTTTGCGACCGCGTTCGGCCCGATAGACCTCGAAATCATCGGGATAATCGAGTATGAGAGACGAATCACCGACCAATCGTGGAGACTCCGCCACTCTGGCCGTCGAGAGGTTTAGCTCGGGCGATGACCCGGGCCGCGTTACGATTGTGCCCGTGACAGGCGAGCCTGAGCTTAATCTCGTCGGAAGGCTGCGCTACGCGGTCACCGTAGAGGAGATGGGGCTAAGTTCAAGTTTCGCGGTTTCCGGACATAGTTCGAGCCGGCCGTCGCGTTGGGTGCGGCGGCAAAACAGCAGTCGTTGAGCCGTAATTCGCGAGACAGAGCTCGCGTCGGCTTGGTCAGCCCGCGTGGCTGATAAATTCGA
>DATKRK010000086.1:0-11449 GCA_035532215.1 Pirellulales bacterium
CTCTTGCTCGCGAAGGAATGTAGCCGTCTCTTCGGCGAGTTCGGCAAGTTCGATATCGTGGTGCGCCTCGCACGAAACCGCGAACAATTGAAACGCCTTGTGTTTGCGAAAGCGACGGTCGAGCGCCACGACATGGGGAAATTCCATGCGGCACGGCGGGCACCAGGTTCCCCAGAAGTTGATGACGGTCACGCGGCCTTGCAGATTTTTCAGCCCGACCGTATGGCCTCCGCCCGTCAGCGGCTCGAGTCGCAGTTGCTCAAGCGAGCTGCCGACCGCGCTGGAGTCTTCGTGGCATCCGGCTGGCTTGAGCAGCGTATAGATGAAAACGGCGAAGGCGATCGCCGCCAAAAACAGCCAATGGCCAATCCGGCCGCGCTCCGGCCCGATTTCATGCGTCTCTTCCGTCATGGGAGTGGCTCCGGGATTTCCTTGCTCGTTGCCGGCCAATCGTCCCCGCTAACTGCCGAGCAATTATATACTTACTTCGCCGCCAGGGTCCAATTTCAGCAAACATCTCGCCCAGCGGATAGAATGCTACGTTGCTGGCCGGAGCAGGCATGACGATTTCCGATCGATTCAGCCGGCAGAATCGATCGTTTCCACGAGGGTTCTAATGACGGCGGCTACCTGGTTGATTATGGTTTTGATGGTTGGGTGCAATGCCGTATTCGCCGCCTATGAAATTGCTCTGGCCAGCGTCTCGGTGGGCCGGCTGAAAGCTCTGGCCGACGCGCACCGCCGCGGCGCCCGCGCGGCGCTGGTGATGAAGCAGAACATGGAGGCCAGCCTGGCCGCCTTGCAGTTGGGCATTACGCTGGTCGGGGCCATCGCCGCCGCGACCGGCGGCGCCGGCGCCGACGAAGCCATTGCTCCGCGGGTGGTCGCCTGGCTGGGCGTTTCGGAGTGGACCAGCGAAGTCCTGGCCTTGGCCGTGGTGGTCGTTCCGCTCAGCGCCGTCACGATCGTCGTCGGCGAACTGATTCCCAAGGTCTTCGCCTTGAAGAACAAGGAGTGGGTCTGTTTGCGGTTGTCGGCGCCGATGCGCGCCCTGTCGACGGTCGTTTACCCGGCGGTCTGGATCTTGGAAGGCTCGGTCAAGGCGCTGTTGACCTGGAGCGAGCGGCGCTGGCAGCCGACGGTCGGCGGGCATAAGGCGGAAGTCACCGAGATGCAGGAGCTGCGCGCCGTGGTGGCGCTGGCCCGCACTTCGCGGCTGATCGGCGGCCAGGAGGAAAAAATCATCCTGGGCGCCGCCCGGCTCTCGAGCCGCTCGATCGCCGAGATCATGATCCCCACGCACGAGATCATCACGCTCGACCTGGCCCACACGATGTCGGAAAGCCTGGTCGTCGCGCATGCCGACATGCACACGCGGTTTCCCGTCTGCGCCGAGCCGGGCAACCCGCAGTCGATCTGCGGCTACGTCAACTTCAAAGACATCGTTTCCGAATTGCGGTTGAGCCCCGATCAGCCGTCGCTGCGCGGCATCATGCGCACGATGCCGGAGCTTTCCGAACAGCTCTCGATCGCTTCCAGCCTGCAGCGGATGATCCGCGAGTACGTCCACATCGCCTTGGTGCGCGACCGCGCCGGCAAGATCGTGGGCATGGTGACGATGGAGGACATCCTGGAAGAGTTGGTCGGCGACATCGAAGACGAATACGATCGCGCGCCGAGCCACATTTCCGAAGGCGGGGCCGGCTGGGTCGTGGGCGGCGGCGTCACGCTCGATCGGCTGGAGCAAGTCGCCGGGGTGCGCATCGATCGCATGGATCTGCCGCCCGATTGCCGCACGCTGCACGATTGGGTCGCCGCGCTGTTGCAACGGCCCGTCCACGGCGGCGACCTGGTTCGAGCCAGCGGCCTGCGCGTGCTCGTGCGCAAGTTGCGCCGGCAGCAAGTGCTCGAAGCGCAAGTCTCGCGCGACGATGCGGGGTCGCCTTCCGCCCGAGAACCCGCGGCGACCAACGCCGAATTGCGCGGCCAAGAGTCGTCGCTGGGGCGGTAGGGCGGACATTCCTGTCTGCCGCAACCGCGGGCATGGCAGAACAGAATGTCCGCCCTACTCCGGCTCGAGCGGGCCGCCCTCGGGCAAGAGTTCCTCGAGGGGGCAGCCTTCGCAGACCGGCGTCTTGCGGCAGTGTTCGCGCCCTACGAGTGCGAGCAAGTCGTGAAATTCGGCGAGTCGCTCGGCGTCGCGATCCAGGCCGCTTTCGACGTACTCCTTGATCGACTCGCCGTCGGCGTCGAATTCGATCCAACCGTGCCGCTTGAGCACGCGATGCACGGCCAGGTCGACGATGAAGCTCGGCCGGCCCGCGGCAAACAGCAAGATCGAGTCGGCCGTTTCGGCGCCGATGCCGCTGAGGCCGAGCAATTCGCCGCGCAGCGTTTCGGCGCCGGCGGCCAGCATCGTCTGGACGTCGCCTGCGTAGCGTTCGACAACGAACCTGGCGAGCCGCCGCAATCGCTCGGCGCGCTTGCGGGCGTTGCCGGCCGGCTCGATCCATTCGATCAGTTCTTCGAGCGACGCTTCGCACAAGCCGCGAGCATCGGCGACGCCCGCCGCTTGCAAGTTTTCCAAAACCTGCGCGGCGCGCGGGCTGGCGGCGTCTTCGCCCAGCAATGCGCAGACGAGAGCCGCAAAGCCATCCGGCGCCGCGTTGCGCCGGCGTCGGCCGTAATTTGCGGTCAAGCGGTCGCGGACGGTTTGCAAGGAAGCGTGCATGAGGCGGCTCGATGTTCTCGGAATGCCGGAGTTTCGAATTGCCGGAGGAGCTGAAGCGACGTTGAATACGCCATGTTGAGTCCGACAATTCATGGTTTGTCAAGAGCGAAATGCGCGGGCTCGATCGCGAGTCGCGATGAACTCGGAAAGTCCCTTTGTCGCCAACGCAAGGCAAGCTTATAATGCCCATGTCAGCCCTGGGCGGGCCGACCCCGTCCGCCGGCATTCGAAAGGCGAGTGTTTCAATACAAGGAAACTGCAGCCGTGTTGTCCGTTCGACCCAAGGTCGCCGAATTGGTGTTTCAGTTGTACGGGCGATCCCTGCATCCCGAGTTGTTCGAGGTGTACAATTCGCGAACCGTGCGGCGCGGCGAATACGAAGCCACGATCAGCATCACCAGCGCCGGCCACATCGTCACTTGGCGATATCACGGGCTGACGCTGACGGAAGTCGCCGCCTCCGCACAACATCCGCTGCCGCAAAAGCGGCGGCTGCTCTCTTACCGGCTGAAGGGCGAACGCAACGATCGCATGGAATGCCGCGGCGGCGCCTCGTATCAGGTGAACTTTCAGTTGGAGCCGGTCGAGCCCGAGGTCTTTTGGACCTTCCAGCAAGAGTTGAGCCACGACGGCGAGCGGCAGGGCATGCTGCACCGCTTCAATTCCAGCGGCCGCATGGCGCTCGGTGCCTTGAGCTACATCAACGTCGAGACCCGCAACCGCAGCCTGCTCGTGCAGGCCTTCCACACCTTCCCCGACGATTACGCGATCGTCAAGAGCCAGTCGCTCTACGAAATTCCGTAGCGGCGACGGCGTCCTTGATTTTAGGAACGTCTTGCAGCTACCGACCTGAACTGCTTTCAGCGGGGCAATCCGCGTTTAGGCGCGCGGCCGAAAATCAGCCGCGTTTCATACCGCAGCAGAACTTGTACTTTTTGCCGCTGTTGCAAGGGCACGGCGCGTAACGATCGACCGGTCGCTGTGTTAAGGAGGACTGTGTCGGGCGGGGTTTCGGCACGATCCAAGCCGCGCCCCGCGCGGGGCCGCTTGGCCAGTCGTCGGCCCAATCGTCCGCCAAATCGCGCCCGTGCATTCGCGGGAACATCTCCTCGTGTCGGCGGATCATGGGGGCGACGATGGAGCGCCGAAATTCGTCGAACTCCTCGTCATTCATATCGAAGGCCGAACGCATCTCACCGAGCAGCCCCTCCCTTTGGTCGTCCGACAAAAGCGCAAGGCTGTAGCAAAGTTGTCCGATCTGGAGCGCCTTGTTCAACTGCTCCTCTGAACCATCGGTCTGATCGAGCAACGGCTTCGCAAAGGCTGCGAAGGCTTCTGCAATGGCGCCCATGTGCATTTCCCTCCATGTAACTGGGCCGGCCGGTCATCGAATTGCGGCAAGGCGAAAACCTCGCGTGTGGCACGATTTCGCCATCTTGCGCCGCCAAGCGTAATTTTACCAAAGCGCGAGCGGATCGCAAAGCGATCGTCGCGGGCCGAGGCCCGCGGCGGCACGTTGAACATCGCATCAATCGGCGCCGAAGTCGTCAACGAATCGGGCTTCCAGCGTAACGCGCCCCGGATCAACGCCTAATTGTTCCGACACGAGAGCGACGAGCGTCGCCCAAATCTCGGCCAGCGTGCCTTGGTATCGATTGGCGCAAAGCGCAGCGTAATTGCGCGCCATGACTGTGGTCGTCAATCCCCCGAGCGTTCTGCTGGCGGCGTCGAATTCTATGGCCCACGGCGCCGATAGCTTGCACGCTGCAAAGGCCGTCGCCGCCCAAGCGCCGATCGCTATGAATGCGGCGACGCGAAACCCGAAGCGAGGCCATCCCAGCCAAAGCGCATGGCCCGCGATCCCGAGCGAAAGCACGGCTAGTAGGATCGTCAACCAGAGAGGCCGCTTAAGCTCGGGCAATCGCAAGCGCGTCACCTTGGCCAGGCGCCGCCAATCGCGCCGGCGGCGCCCGTCGGGAAATAGAGGCGCCAGTTCGCTGCGCGGCCGCAGCGCCTTTCGGCTGATGCCGGCAACCGCAACGAGCGCCCCACGCAACCGATAAAAGCTGAAGCTGCTCAGGCACGCCGGTTGCCGGCCCGCGGTCTTTGCGACGACATACTCGAACAATTCTCCGACCGTCGTGATCTCGCCGGCATCCTTATCGGAGATCTTGATGTCGAATGTCCGCTCGACCTCGATCACGAGTTCTACCAAATCGAGTCCCACGGCCTTCGGCTCCCTGGGTATAGGAATCGCTCGCGCGGTGATTATATCACCTTCCGGCTAACTCGCGCTATGCCCCATCGCTAATCTTGGGTGCGAATGGAATGTGTTGCGGTCGAGGAACTGCCGCCTCGATTAATGCCCCAACGAACGCTAGGGTCGCTCGGCTTGGGCGCGAATGGAGTTCGCCCGCGAGCAGGCAGCCTTGCGTTCTCTTGATAGTCGGCCATGGTCGACGGAATGGATCGGGCGACGTTGCACGACCGGAAATCAACTTCTCGCCAGGAACTTCTCCAGCGCCGCGTTGAACGCCGCCGGGTTCTCTAGCGGCGCCATGTGGCCGGCGTTGGGGATGACGACGAATTCGGCGCCGGGGATGGCGGCGGCCATGCCGCGCATCTCGTCGAGGGGCGAGATCGCGTCCTCGGCGCCGACGACAACCAGCGTCGGCGTGCTAATCGTCGGCAGCAGCGCGGTCGAATCGGGCCGCTCGGCCATGCCGCGCTGCGCGGCGGCGATTGCGACGGGATGGGTCGCGGCCATCACGCGGCGCGCGGCGGCCAGCACTTCCGGTTTCTCCGCCGCCGTTCGAGGAGCGAACAACTTGGGCAGCATGGCATCGGCGACCGGCTCGGCGCCTTCGGCGAGAACTTGTTCGCCCAGCTTGCGGCGATGGGCCGCCGCTGCGGCCGAATCGGCCGCGGCGCGCGTGTCGCACAAGACGAGCGCGCGCAGCCTCGCGGCAAATTGGTCGACGAACCGCAGCGCGATGTAGCCGCCCATCGACAAGCCGCAAAACACGACCGGCCGCCGCTCGTCGAGCGCGTCGAGTAGTTCCGCCAAATCGCCGGCGAACTCTTCCATCGTCACCGTCTCGCCGCGGGCGTCGCTCAAACCGAAGCCTCGCAAATCGGGCGCCAGCACGCGATAACGCGGCGCGAACGCCTCGATCTGCGCCTGCCACATCGTATGGTCCAGCGGAAAGCCGTGTACGAACAGAAGCGTCTCGCCGGCGCCTGCGTCGAGCACGCTCAAGGCGGCGCCGCCGACTTCGATCCGTTTGATGGGCATGATTTCCTTCCTACTGCAAACGTTCTATTTCTCCGCGCCAGCGCGAAGATTCATGTGGCGCTTTTGGCAAAGGCGAGCCACGGATGAAACACGGGTCGAACACGGATCGGATATGGTTTTTCCGGTTTTGTGTTTCATCCGTGATCCATCCGTGTTTCATCCGTGGCTCAATGGTTGCGGCCGAAGGCCGCGCTGGGGATAAGGCTTCGCCGCGTCACGCGTTTTTCAGGCGCCTGGCGAAGAATTTCCGCGCGTGCTCCCACATCGCCGGCGACAACACGTGCCCGACGCCGGGCTCGATGAAGGCCGAAAAATTCGCCTCGGCGTGCTGCGCTTCGTAAGCCCGAGCGATCGTCTCGATGCCGCGGCGGGCTTCTTCGATCGGGCTGCCCGTGTCGAGCTCGCCGAGGTTCAAGTGCAAAGCTCGCGGCGCGATCAAGGCGGCGACGTCGGGCGTGTCGCCGTATTGAAACAAACCCGGGATGAAGTTCGGAAAGCAGTGCAAGAGATGCGTGCGTTCGATCGCCGCATAGGTCGGCAGGCAGCAATTGCCGACCAGCGCCACGAGCCGCGGCTCCCAGGGGCCGACCAGCCAGGTGAACGTCGAGCCCATCGAGTGGCCGTAGCAGCCCAGCCGGTCGGCGCGGACTTCCGGCCGCGCGGCGAGATAATCGACGGCCCGTCGCATGTCGAGAATGTTCTTCCAGGCCAGGCACTTGCCGGCCACGACGTAGCGCAGGAATTCGAACCGCTCGAACGAACCGCCCTGCAAGTGCTTGCTCTGGCGCTCGCCGAAGCAGAGCGCGTCGGGGCAGAGCACGACGTAGCCTTCGCGAGCCAGCGCCACGCCCGTGTGGTGCATCTCGGCTCCGGCCAGCCCGGCCGGTTCGACCTTGCCCAGGTGATACGCGCCGTTGTGCTGATGCCAGAGGCAAATGCCCGGCGCCGGCCGATCGGCGGTTGCGCCGTCGGGCACGAGCAGATAGGCCGGAACGCGATCGCCCGGTTCGGCTTCGTACGAGACCGTTTCGATGCGGTAGCCATCGGCCTGCCGCGTTTCGCTGGTGCGAGCGTCGAGCGGGCCAGGCGGCGGCCAATCGCCGCCCAGGCAAGCCAGCAGTTTCTCGCGAAAGTCGACGGGCGGCATGAGGCAGTCTCCTTGCGAGTGAACAACTGAATTAGCTCTCGTCATCCGCCGCGTCTTCAATTAAAGACGCAGACGGCGGCGGCTGTTCGATGCTCAGCAAAGTTTGCGTCGAAATCTTCGCTTCAATCTGCAAAAGGATATCCTCCAATTCGACATTGGCCTCGCCTTGAAGCCCGAGACACTTGGCGATCCCGCCTGCATCCGTGCTCCAACGTTCGCGGAGTTGCATTCTTGTCTCGCGTTGGTCGTTTTCTTCGAGGGAATATAAGTGGAAGTGCATCGGATCGCCCAGGCGGGCCTGCTCAACGTGGCCGAACGAAAACTCGTTCCTCATGTAGGCGAATAGGCAATCCTGGGCGATAAGCACAAGATGTTTACTCACGTGTTGGAAAGTCTGAATCTTATGGTGCAATTGGACCAGTATTGTCTTTGCCGTCATCTTCCAATTCAGCCCGAATGGCTTACTTGATGTGCGGGCGGCTTTTGTCACTCGGATTCCATGCTTGTGCAAAAACCGTTGACGCTCGGGCCAGACGGTGCCAGTCGTGTCGAGCGTTTGCAGCTCAATGCCCGTAAAGTCGACAACTTTTCCGCCTCTTACGGAAGCCAAGCAGTAATCGACGCTTCCGCCCGGCACGCTGAGCTCCGGCACGATGTGCAACTCGTTGCCCGGCTGGTGAAGCGTAAGGAGATGAAGGCAGTCCGTGAAAATCTGCCGCCGCTCAAGTAGCCGGAATGGGCAGATCATGATTTTTGCGCCGCGCTTGCCCGCTACGACGCTACACGTGCCAATCGTGATTTCCGGCTCGCTCTTTCGATTCTTCAAGCATTTGCGTTGCAAGAACGGGCATTGCTGACCCGCAACGATTCGAGACCAAGGCGCCGTGGAATCGACGGGCACGCCGTACAACTCGAAGATCTTGCTCATAGCAACAATCTGCAACGTTCGGCCGCCATCTTCAGGTAGTCCGCCGATAGGTCGATGCCGACGGATTTTCTCCCCAAGTGAAAGGCGACGCAGTTCGTCGTGCCGGTCCCGCAGAAGGGATCGAGCACGACCCCGTCCTCGGGACACGTCGTCAAGATCGGCGTTTTGCAAAGGTCCTCGGGATATGCGGCGAAATGGCCTTTTCGCTTTTGCGTGTCCTCTGGAAGTATGTCCCAGACGTCGCTCAGCTTACTGCCGTTAGGGTGATACTTAAGGAAGTAGAATCCTTTATCCTGAAGTTCCCTTGCTCGTCCCGACACCCGATCGGAATCCGAGTGCGTGGTCCGCTGTTGCCCTCGAATGATCATCCGGAAATCGGCGAGTCGCCCTTCCTGTACGTCGCCCAACACCGCTTCGAGTGCGGCTAGCGCGTTGCATTTCTCGACCTCGCTCAAAACCGTTGACAATTCGATTTGGCGTCGATAGCGGACTCCGCTGACGCCGGTTGCAGAGACCACGGCGCCATTGACGATCTTCGCCGATCTCGGTGTCTTGCGGGCCGCATCGACATCATAGAAATACCCCTTCGGCGTTTTCACGAAGTGAAAGACGATTTCGTGGACATTGCGAAGTTTATCCTTTGCATTATCCGGTCCGCCTTTCACCTTATTCCAGATGATGCTGTTTCTAAGCGTCCAACCTTGTTGGTCGGTTAATGTCAAAGCCACGCGCCACGGCAGGCCGAGCAAATTCTTCTTGCAGTAGGCGTCGCCAATATTCAGCCAAAATGATCCTGTCTGTTTGAGAACTCGCTTGAGCTTAGCGAAGATGCCCGTGAGGTGGGCGACGTAATCTTCGTATCGTTCTTCAAGTCCGATTCCGCCACCCGAATAACTACGATGGCCCCAATACGGCGGACTCGTCAAGCAACAGTCGATCGACTCGGCGGGTAGTTCGTCAAGAAGTGCCGCTGCATCTCCCCACAGAAAGAGGGGATGATTGCCTGGCGCCTTTCTAAACTCTTCGAAGGCCGCGCGAGATTGCGATGCAGATTGGCGCGTAATCCCGATCGCGGTTGACATCGTCCTCTTCCTGCGGAGTATCGGCTTCCGTTGTCACCAGAGAGTACCAACCTGGCGCCGCAACGTCCATGTCTGGCGCAAAGAATCGCCGCTCAGGGCTGTTTCCGTTCCGCCTGTTTTTTCGCCAAGGCTTCGCGGAACAACGTCAATTGCTTCTTCATCAGCCCGGAGTGCGGGTTCAACTCGACGGCCTGCGACTGATACTTGACGGCGTTGGCGTAATCGCCCAAGGCATAGTAGCAGCGGCCGAGCGTATCGAGAAGGCCGGGATTGTTGGGGCTCAACTCGAGCGATTTCAGCGAACACTCGAGCGCCTCTTGCTGGTCGCGTTCGGTGTTGCTCAACAGCCAAGCCAATTGATTGTAGGGCGTCGAGTCGTCGCTATTCTCCTGAATCTCCTGGCGGAACGAGTCGGCCGCTTCCTTGATCAGCCGCGTCGTGCGTTCCTTCAATTCCGCGTCCAGTTCCGGCTCGCGATACAGGGCGATCAGCACGTCGGCGTCCTTGGGATCGGCGCCCACCGCCTGCTTGAGCTGTTCGATGCGCGCCTGGCGATCGGCCGTCCCCGTCAGTTGGCAAGCGTGGTAATAGTGGAGTCGAGCGCGGAGGCTTTCGGGCTTCAAGCTCGAGAAGTTCTGGGCGTTGGCGCCCTGAGCGTTGGCCTCGATGCTCTTGAGCGTGCGCTCCAGCAGTTCGGCCGCGGCGCCGTCGTCTCCGCGGTCGTGCAGATGATCGGCCAGGATGCTTTGGCAGATGATCGTCGAATAGCCGCCGGGCGGGCCGATCGCGATGATCTCCCGCAGTTCGTTCACGATCCAGCGGTGCAGGTGGTGCTGCTGCAAGATCTGGTAGATGCGGATATGCGCTTCCTGGTTGCCGGCGAATTGCTTGGCGCGCGCCGCACGGTCGGCCAGCGCTTCGGCCTCGGCCGAATCGCCTTGGACGGCGCGCGCTTCGGCCAGCGCGTAGAGCAAAACCGGATTGGCTTCGATCCGCGGCCCGTAGCGTTTGACCGCTTCGTCGACAATGGCCCAAGCCTGCTGCGCGGTCAGCCAGGTCAGCAATTCGAACAAGGTTTCGTCGGACGCGGCTTGCTCCTGGGCCACCAGCTTCATCATCACGGCGATCGCTTCGTCGCGGCGATCGAGGCGGCTCAGCAGCACGACCTGCTGCCGTAAGAGCGCGGCGGCCAGTTCTGCGCGGCTCTGCGAGGGCGCTTCGCGGGCCAGCTTCTCTTCGGCCGCGGCCAGCTTGCCCCACTCGTCGGCGGCGGCGGCCGGATCGGACCGCGAGAGCAAATAGTTCCGCAGCCAGGCGGCCCCCGGTCGAACGCTGCGGCCGATGCCGCGCTCGAGCGCCGCAGCGAGCCGTTTCCAAGCCTCGTCGTCCGCGACCTTTTGCGCCATCAGCGCGATGGCGGCCTCCTTTGAAATCAGCGGGGAACTGTCGAATCGCACAACACGGCACGCGGCCGGCCAGCCTTTCCCGTCGGGCAGCGCAACGAGTTGTTTGACCGCCTCGCTGCGCTCGCGCTGGCTCTCGGCGCCGTAATCGGCCAGCAGCGATTTGACCTCGGGCGGATCGCTGGCGGCGACCCAGTCGACCTGCATCGACCGCACCAGGTACCTGGCCCGGGCGGCGATTTCGATGTCGTCGTGATTCTCGGCCGCCGACAGGGCGTCGAACGCATCGAAGCCGATGCGGGCCAATTCCTGTTGCGCCCGTTCGCGGGCGAAAAAGTCGTCGTCGCCAAGCTGCTCGATGAGCGCCGCGATCTGTTCAGCCGTGGCGCTCGGTTTTGTCTCTTCGGGCGGCGCCTCTTGCACCGCAGGCGGAGAACCGTCGGCGGCCCGCGCCGGCGATACCGTCCCCGCCGCCCAGCCGGCGGCCAGGCAGGCCATCCAATACCCGCAGCGCAAACGCATTTTCGAACTCATGGTTCGTTCTCGCTAGCTTCCGGCCGCCCTCTTTCAGGATAGCTGAAGTTTCCGGACCAAGGCAAGGCGAGAGGAAACTGAGCAGGGATACCATTTGATCCGGTAATTCGCAAAAGCTCCTCGGTTCTGTAGGGAACGCCCTCCGTGGCGTTCCGGGAACTGGCAATTGGGAACCAAACTCGCTACTTGCGGAACGCCACGGAGGGCGTTCCCTGATATGGTTGGACCAGTCAAGGGTGATTGTTTCGCCTTGCGGCGGGTGCTTCATGGCGGATGTTTCACGGTGTTTAGGGAATGGCCAGGAGACGGAACGCGGCGATGAGTCGGCG
>DATKRK010000087.1:0-21268 GCA_035532215.1 Pirellulales bacterium
GACCCGCTTCCCGACAGCTTCAACGCGGCGTGCTGGCGCCACCCGCGGCGCTGCCGGCCCCCAGCGAACTGCCTGTCGGGCCGCCGAACCCGCCCCCGCCCGTGCGAGGCGCGATTCCGCCGCCGGGCGTTGGCAACACGGTCCGTTCGCCGCCGCCATACGCGGGGCCCAACGCTTTGCCGCCCAGAGCAGAACCGAATCCGCCCAGGACCGCCGGCGATTCGCCGCCCAGCGGCAGGCCCTCGGCAGGCATCGGGCGGCCTTCGAGATAATACGATTCGAGCAGTTCGGTCTCGATTTCGGCTCCCGCGGCGGGCCAGGAGCCGGGCGGACGTGGCGCCGCGGCGGGCGGTTTTTCAAAGGCCGGCGCCTTGCGGTAGCCGGCGGCCAACGCCCCCGAGGACGACGATCGCGGATCGTACCTTATCCAGCGGCGGCCGTTGAAAAACAGCCATCGTTCGTCGGTCGTCCAATACCACCAGCGGTCGTTGTGCCAGACATAGCGCCAGCGGCCTTCCGTCTGATGGTCGTGCGTAGCACTTGGCGCGCCTCGACTTGCGGTCGCTTGCTTCGCCAAGGCCCGAGTTGACACTCCCCCGAAAACAAAAAGCGACAAAACAAGTACCGCCATCGCTTTCATCGTAACACCACCTTTCGAAGCGCACGGATCATTCCCATTTCTGCGGCCTCGCAAATTATACGCCGCTTTGCCATCGAGGCAGGCTCAGGCGACGAATCGCTGGCATCCACGGCTTTCGGCGATCGGAATCCGCTCCGTGAGCGAGTTGGCGCGCATCCATCCGCTCATACTGCACGGAATTGAACAGCAAGCGATGCCCTGTGAAGATTCCAACAGGCAAAAATACATTCAATCCTTACTCTAGCGGCCGCAATGGTACGCGAATTGCGATCTTCTGGCTCCAAGGATGATTGATGCGCCTCGCAGTCAAGCGAAGTCGGCGGCTCGACGCCTGCTGGCAAAAAAAGATCAGGAGCGGAATCAATGGATGCTCTCCACGCCTTTGTGCAGCGGATCGAAGCCCAGCTTGCCGCCTCTCGCGAGTTGCCGGTGGGCAGCGGCGCCGACTTCGAAAGATCGATGGGCCGCTTCGCGGAGCGTTTGCAACAGTTCGAGACCCTTGCCGGGCGCCTCATGGGTGGCCTCATCCGCCCTCGGATGGAGCGGTTGGCGGGTTATTTCCCTGACACGACCATATCCAAACCGGACGATCCCTACCATTGCACGTGCTGGTTCAGGCCGCAGGGCCAGGCGCCAGGCATCGCCATCCTTCAACTCGGCATCGACCACGACGAGCATTTGGAACGCTTGGAGTTCACTTACGAGTTGAAAATCGTGCCGGCGTTTATTCCTTACGAGCAACACGATAAGCTGGTCGTCGACCTCGTGCCAGGACGAATCGACGCCGCCTGGCGCACGGCAGGCAGCGAAGCTCCGGTTGACGAACCGCGGATTGCGGCGTGGGTGGAAACGCGGCTGCTCGGCTTCGTCGAGGCATACATGAGTCAGCAAAGGAGCGGGGGCTTGGCCGGCGAAGGCCCGGTGGTCGACCCCGTGTGCGGCATGCGCATCAGGTTGTCCGAAGCCAAAGCCAGCGAGGAATACAAGGGACATCGTTACCACTTCTGCAGCAACAAGTGCGGGCAACTGTTTGCGGCCACGCCCGAACGGTTCGCCAAAGTCGTGACGGAATGAAATGCGACCGTGGAGTACATTGCGATGAACGACCTTCCCCAGTTGGAGCAGCGTATCCGGGAGAAGCTCGCTGCCGCCGCGGAGAAGCGGCTCGATCGTCAGGCGGAAATTGCCGCTGAAATGCAAACCCGCGAGGAACGTTTGGCGCGTTTCAACGGCGAGGCCGAACGGTGGATGACCTCTGTCGTCCGCCCGCGTATGATTGCGCTGGCCGCCTGTTTCGAAAACGCGCGGTTGCGCGGCCCCGACGTCGCACGGCCGCTGCGCTGCGTCTGCGATTTCGAGTGCAATGCCCAGTTTCCCGCCACCACCAGCTTAGAACTAGCCATCTTTCCCGATACGTCGCTGGAAATGGGCGTCGTCGCCTACGGCGTGGAAATCCTGCCGATCCTCTTTCAGTTTGAGAAAAAGGACCAGCTCGCGCTGCCTCTCGATGGCTCGACCGAAGCCCAACTCGCCGATTGGGTCGACCGCAAACTGATGGCTTTCGTCGATACGTATCTTCAATTGGGAGAAGTGGAGCATTATCAGCGCGACAATCTGGTGATCGATCCGGTGTGCGGCATGCAAATCAACAAGCAGTTTGCCGCGGCGAGCGCCGAGCTGCGCGGCAAGACCTACTATTTTTGCGTGGAGGAATGCCGGCGGAAGTTCTTGGAAGACACGAACCGCTATGTGGCGCCGCCACGTGGACCGTCATAGACAGGCGTCCGTCGCGCACCACGGACCATCGCAGCCGCCGCCGCTTTCCATCGCTGTTAGGAGAAAGAGATTGTGTCCGAGCAGAAGATCCGTGCATTCCTTCCCGACTCAGAGGAATACCGTCGGGCGTTTGATTGCTTTCTCAGGCATACCGATCAGAAGCAAGTCGCTTTCGCTGAGCTTCGCCGCTTATGCGACGCACTTGCCAAGCGCGATGTCTTGATCGATGCCGGCGCCGGCAACGGCGTCCTCACTTCGTGGCTGGCAGACCGCTTTCGAAGGGTAATCGCCATCGAGCCTTCCGAAGGCTTGCGCCGGCAGATCCCCGGCAACTGCCCGCGAACGGAGATCCTTCCGCAAACAATCCTCGAGGCCGACCCGGGCTGTCGTGCTTCGCTCGTGCTCTGCAGCCACGTCTTTTATCACGTCGAGCAAGGGGCCTGGCTTGCCCATCTCGAGCGGCTGGCATCGTGGCTCGACAAAGAGGGCCTGCTCGTCGTCTGCCTGGAAAACCCGTCCGCAGACTGCCAGAAAATGGTGTGGAAGTTTAGCGCGCGGCGCTTCGACCTTCAGCCGCTGCTCGGCAGCTTCCGCGCGCGGCATTCGACCGACTTTTGCGCCGATATTCATACGCTGCGGTCAGAAATCAAGACTGACACGCCGGACGACGCCTTCACGATCGCCGAGTTTTTGCTCTCTTCCGCCTGTTCCCCGCCGCTCGGCGCCGTTGCAACCGTCGATGCCGTGAAAGACTATATCGCGACGCACTTTTCACGAGATGGCGGCTTCTCGTTCTCATGCGATCAAGACTTCATGTTGATCCGACGCCGCTAGCCCGGATTATTCATCAGCCCACACCAACCCGAAGCGCAAGCGAGGCGGAGCAACGCACTTACCTCGCTGGCGCTTCGGGTTTGTATGGAGCGCTTTGTCAAGTAATAGCTGGGCTGATGAATAATCCGGGCTAGCGTCGCCACCGACGCAATACCAAGCCATGCGGCAGAGCCGCCGGACCTGCTCTTACCAACTAGCCCGGAATCGGAGGGAGTTTTTATGATCGGACGACGTGAGTTCGGAGCGGCCGGGATTTCGGCGCTCGCGCTTGCCGCCATGGAAATCGCCGCCCAGCATGCGAAGCACCTCGCGCGACACGAGGTCTCCGAGCACGCGTTCGACCAAGCCATAATCAAACTGGTCGTGGCCCGCAGGGATGGCGGTGTGCGTCGTTAAAACGCCGTGGGAGCGCGTGCCCTCGAAGTCCCCCAATGGCCGCGCGCATATCGCTCGCGCACGCGCACGGCCTACTCCTTGCGTGGCGCCCCAAGGTTGTAGAGAACGGCGAAGACCGACCCAACAAGCCAGCCGAGGATGAACGTTTCCAGCACGCCGAGGATTGCCTCCCACCAGGGCATGTCCCAACGCATCATCTGGGTGACGTCCCACCCGTGCAAAAAGCTGTTGAAGACGTCGATGACCGCCTCATGGGGAACGGTCAGCATGAAAAAGACACAGCCCAGATAAAGCAGGGCCGCGGTAGCGCCGGCGGCAAAACCAAAACGCTTGACGCTCAGAGTGAGCATAAAATGATCTCCCTGTTCTTGGCGCAATCAACTCTGGCGCGCTGGCCAACGTTGCTGGCCGCAACCGCCGACGAATATTTGCAATCTCCATGCCTATGAGCCGAGTGCCTTGCTTTCCGCCTCGTACGCGTGTTGGGCGCCTTCGACCGGCTGGGCAAATCCGCCCATGTTGTGCTTATTCGCGCGCCTTTCAGCCAGCTCTCGCCGAATCTTCTGCTCCTTGAAGAAACAGAATTGCGTTGTACGCTTGGCAGGGCCCTTGGATTCATCCGACCAGAGCCGATAGCGCCTCGTATTGAAAGGCGGACAGAAGAGTTCAACCACGTATTGGCACGTGAACTGCATTCCCTCGACGCCACAGCCAGCAAGCAGGGCCTCTTGATGTACACGACGCCATTGTCGGATAGCGGGGTGCGGTGCTGTCGTGTATCATTTGGGTAGAACGTCGCAGTCTCCCCCACTGGTGCGGCGGAAGTGGGATAAGTCGCGTCGTGTTCTTGGACGATGCATCCCGCCATTGAACGCTCGGCCGCGCCATGAAAACAACTCTACGCTTGGTTCTCGGCACGCTGCTGGGCGTCGTCGTGGGCGGCGGGCTTGTTTATGCGCATTTCACCGGACGCTTGGCGCCGCTCTATCACGAGCTCGGTTGGCATTCGCTGGCGACCCAGCCCACCGACGCCGCCCGCGACGAACACGCCGGTCATAAAATGGGCGAGCACGCCGGTATGCCCGGCATGGAGATGCCGGAGGAAAACGCCTCGGGCGGAGGCATGGCCGGAATGAATATGCCCGGCATGAACATGCCCGCGAAAGAAACGTCGGGCATGGACCGCGCGCAGCACGAGCCCGCCAAGCCGGCCGTGCCGGGACATGTGATGGTTCAGCTTAGCGAGGCGCGGCAGCAATTGATCGGGGTGAAGATAGGGCGCGTCGAGCGGGACCACCTGCGGATGTCGCTGCGCGCCGTGGGCATCATCGAGCCCGACCAGACGCGGTTGAAGCGCGTGCAGACGCGGATCAGCGGGTGGGTCACCAAGGTGTTCGTCAATTACGTCGGCCAGAACGTGAAGCAAGACGATCCGCTGTTGGAGGTCTATAGTCCGAACCTGCTCTCGACCCAAGAAGAATACCTCGTGGCCGTGGCGCAGGAACCGCGCGTGCGCGGAGAGGGCGAGCCCCTGCTGGTGCGGACGGCGCGCCGCCGCTTGGAGCTGCTGGGCGTGCCCGAAGACGAAATCGAAAAGCTGGCCAAGACCAAAAAGCCCCGCGACACGCTGATGCTTCGCGCCCCGATCAACGGCGTCGTCTTGGAGCGCAACGTGCTGGAGGGCAATTACGTCGAACCCTCGACTGATCTGTACCGCATCGCCGACCTGTCGGTGGTCTGGCTGCAGGCGAAGATCTATGAATACGAATTGCCGCACATCGAGCTCGGCCAGGCGGTGACCGTCACGCTGCTTTCCGATGCGACGGCGCAGTTTCAGGGCAAAGTGTCGTTCGTCGAGCCGATCGTGCAAGAGAAGACGCGCACCATCAAGGTCCGCGTGGAAATCGCGAACGACGATGGCCGGCTCAAGCCCGGCATGTACGCCGACCTGAAGATCGATCACGACATGGGCGAGGGGTTGCTCGTGCCGGACTCGGCCGTGATGCGCACAGGCGAACGAGGCATCGCTTTCCGGGCGATTAAAGGCGGCTGGTTCGAGCCGGTGGAAGTCGCGATCGGCGGCCGCTTCGGCCAACGGATCGAAATCCTCTCGGGACTGGCGGAAGGCGAAAAGATTCTGACTTCCGCCGTTTTTCTGATCGATTCCGAATCGCAGATGCGGGCCTCGTCGTCGGGCGGGCATCATCATCATTAGTAGGTCAGGCTTTCCAGCCTGACGGAGCCGCTGTTGGATCTAAAACGAACGCGGAAAGCGAGTCTGGCTGGAAAGCCTGACCTACGCGAGACATGATCGAACGGACCATCGAGTTCTGCGCCAGGAACAAATTCCTGGTCGTGGTGTTCACTGCCGTGGCCGTGGCCGCGGCGGTCCAGGCGATGCAGTCGATTCCGCTGGACGCGATTCCGGACCTGTCGGATACGCAAGTCGTCGTTTTTTCTCGTTGGGACCGCAGCCCCGACATTATCGAAGATCAGGTGACCTATCCGATCGTCACCGCGCTGCTCGGCGCGCCGAAGATCAAGGCCATCCGCGGCTTCTCCGACTTCGGTTTTTCCTACGTGTACGTGATCTTCCAGGATGGGACCGACATCTATTGGGCCCGCAGCCGGACGTTGGAGTACCTGTCGAAGATCCTGCCGTACTTGCCCGAGGGGGTGCGGACGGAAATGGGCCCCGACGCGACGAGCGTAGGCTGGGTTTACGAGTATGCCTTGGTCGACAAGACCGGGCAGAACGATCTGGCCGAGCTGCGCACCTACCAGGATTGGTACTTGCGCTATCAGCTTCAAGCCGTGCCGGGCGTGGCTGAGGTGGCCTCCGTCGGCGGCTTTCAGAAGCAGTACCAGGTGAACGTCGACCCCAACGCCCTGTTGGCCTTCGATATTCCCTTGGCCACCGTGGTGCAGGCGATTCGCGACGGCAACAACGACACCGGCGGCCGACTGGTGGAGTTCAGCGGCGCCGAGTACATGGTGCGCGGCCGCGGTTATGCGCGCAGCGTCGGCGAGATCGAGAACATCGTGGTCGGCGTCGACTCGCAAGGCACGCCGGTGCTCGTCAAGAACCTGGGCACGGTCACGCTGGGGCCCGACATCCGCCGAGGGATCGTCGACCTCGACGGCGAGGGAGACACGGTCGGCGGCGTCGTCGTCATGCGGGCGAACGAAAACGCCTTGAAAGTGATCGAGCGCGTCAAGGCCAAGCTCGAAGAGCTCAAGCCCTCGATGCCCAAGGGCGTGGAAGTCGTCCCGACCTACGACCGTTCCGAGCTGATCGTTCGTTCCATCGACACCCTCAAGGAGGAGTTGCTGATGGAAATCATCATCGTCAGCATCGTGATCCTGGTGTTCCTGTGGCACATTCCGTCGGCCGTGATTCCTATTCTGACCATCCCCGTCTCGGTCGTGCTGGCCTTCATCCCGATGTATTTCATGGGGCTGACCTCGAACATCATGTCGCTGACCGGGATGGCCATTTCGATCGGGGTGCTGGTGGATGGGGCGATCGTGGAAGTCGAAAACGCCTACAAACGCTTGGAGCAATGGATCGCAGGGGGCCGGCAAGGCGACTTCCACGAAGTGCGATTGCGCGCGTTGAAAGAAGTCGGGCCTTCGGTGTTCTTTTCGCTGTTGGTGATCGCGGTGGCCTTCATGCCGGTGTTCACGCTGGTCGATCAGGAAGGGCGCCTGTTCAAGCCGCTGGCCTACACCAAAAACTTGGCGATGGCCATCGCGGCGGTGCTGGCCATCACGCTCGACCCGGCCATCCGCATGCTGTTCACGCGGATGGACCACTGGGAGTTCCGGCCTCGCTGGCTGGCATGGCTGGCCAACACGGCGCTGGTCGGTCGCTACTATCCCGAAGAGCGGCACCCCATCAGCAAGCGGCTGTTCCAGGTCTACGAGCCGGTCTGCAACTTCGCGCTGCGGCACAAGGCCCTGATCATCGTCTCGGCCCTGTTGCTCGTGCTCACCACCATTCCGGCCTACTTGCAACTCGGCTCGGAGTTCATGCCGCCCTTGTACGAGGGCGACCTGCTCTACATGCCCGTCACCCTGCCGGGCATCTCCGTGACCGAGGCGCAAGAGTTGATGCAGACGATGGACCAGATCCTGAAGGACACGCCGGAGGTCGAGCGGGTGTTTGGCAAGGCGGGGCGATTCGGCACGTCGCTCGACCCCGCCCCCTTTTCGATGCTGGAAACCACCATCGTGCTCAAGCCGACCTCCGAGTGGCGGAAAGTCAAGCGCTGGTACTCGAAGTGGCCGGAGTGGCTGCAAGTCCCGCTGCGACATGTCTGGAACGACCGGATCACGCCCGACAAGTTGGTGGCCGAACTCGACGAGAAACTGCAGTTCCCCGGCATCAGCAACGCCTGGACCATGCCGATCAAGGCCCGCGTCGACATGCTCTCCACCGGCGTGCGGACGCCCATCGGCATCAAGATCATGGGCGGCGACCTGAACGAGATCCAGCGCCTCGGAGAGCACCTGGAGATGATCCTCAAGCCCATCCGCGGCACGCGCAGCGTCTTCGCCGAGCGAACCGGCGGCGGCTACTTTGTCGATTTCGTGCTCAAGCGCGAGGCGCTCGCCCGCTATGGCCTGACGATCAAGGAAGCCGAAATGGTGATCGTTTCGGCGGTGGGCGGAGAGAACATCACCACCACGATCGAGGGTCGCGAGCGGTACAGCGTCAACGTGCGCTACGCCCGCGAGCTGCGCGACAACGTCGACAAGCTGCGCTACGTGCTGGTGCCGACGACGACCGGCGCGCAAATCCCGCTGGCCGAACTGGCCGACATCCAGCTCGTGGCGGGTCCGGCGATGATCCGCGACGAGAACGCTCTGCTCACCGGATACGTGTACGTCGACCTGGCCGACCGCGACGTCGGCGGCTACGTCAAAGAAGCCAAGCGGGCGGTCGAGGAGCAGCTTCAGCTTCCTACAGGCTACACGCTTGTGTGGAGCGGGCAGTACGAAAACATGGTCCGCGTGGAGGAGCGGCTCAAAACGGTGGTGCCGCTCACGCTGTTCTTGATCTTCGTGTTGCTCTACATGAATACGAAGTCAACGGTCAAGGCGCTGATCGTGATGCTGGCGGTGCCGTTCTCGCTGATCGGCGCGGTTTGGTATCTCTGGCTGCTCGGCTATCACATGTCGATCGCCGTCTGGGTCGGCATGATCGCGCTGATGGGGCTGGACGCGGAGACGGGCGTGTTCATGCTGTTGTTCCTCGACTTGTCGTACCAGGACGCCGTGCGACAAGGGAAGATGCGGACCTACGAAGACTTGCGCGAGGCGATCATCCACGGAGCGGTGAAGCGGGTGCGGCCCAAGCTGATGACGGTCGCGGCGGCCATGATGGGCTTGCTGCCGATCATGTGGTCGCTGGGCACGGGGGCCGACATGATGAAGCGCATTGCCGCGCCGATGATCGGCGGCCTGGTGACGAGCTTCGCGCTGGAGCTGTTGGTCTATCCGTGCATCTACGCCATCTGGAAGTGGCGCTATGAAATGAAGCAAGGGACGGTCGACGTCGGCGCGTTGCAGGCGCCCGAGCTGCGCGGTCATCCCCATTAGCCAAACGGCCAGCGGAACGAGTCCGGCCTGCCCGTGGCGGGGACTGCACACGCGCGAGACGCCGGCGGTTCCTTTGCTTCGTTTCGCCTCAAGTTGGCGGATTGGGCAAACCGTGCTGTCTAGACGGCTGCCGCCTGTAGTGATTGCTCTTGCCGTGCCGATCTTGCCCTTACGGTACGTCCTTGTCGTGGCTCTCCTGCTAACCCGCCGGCCGCCAGGGGTGAGGCGCCCATTGGCATGGAGGCGACATGAGCTTCAACTCAAGGCGTTGGTCCGGCGGCGGTCCGGCAGTAGCGTGCGCTGTGGTCGGCCTGGCGATGGCAGGTTGCCGAACGACGCAGGCAGTCGATCAAACTGCGCGCACGACAAACGTGCCAGCTCGCGCGCCGACGGCGCTCGGGGGCGAAGCACCCTCGACGGCTCGCCGTGAGCAGGCCAATGCAGACGGTTCGTCTCGACGGACGGCTGACGCGATGTTCGTGGCAGCCGGCTCGAGCCATCCGTCGTTTCCCAGCGCTGGAACGGTCGTTAGCGCCTCGGCGCCTATCCGGAGACCGGCGCCGCCGGTTCGTCTGGCGAGCGCACAGCGCGTTCAACTGCCGCCGTCGACCGATGATCCCTTTGCGGCGCAGCCGGAGCTGCGATTCGGCCCGCTGGTTGATGAAGTTCTGGCGCGCAATCGCTCGCTGGAAGCGATGCGGGCCTCGTGGCTGGCCGCGGCCGAGCGCTATCCGCAGGCCCGGGCGCTCGACGACCCGGTGTTCACCGGGCTGGTCGCTCCCGCCTCGCTGGACCCAGCGGTCAACGCCATCCCGGGTAATGTGCCGGGCTACATGGTGGGCGGGGCGCAAAAGCTGCCTTGGTTCGGCAAGCTGCGGCTGCGCGGGCAGGCGGCGCTCGACGAGAGCCGCGCGGCCCGCTGGAACTTTGCCGACGCGCAGCTCGCGATCGCCGAGGCGGCGGGCCTGGCTTACTACGACTATTACCTGGCGCGGCAAGAGTTGGCGCTCAACGCGGAAAACACGGCCAAGCTCCGCGAGTTTCACGAGATCGCCGCCCGCAAATACGAGGCGAACCTGGCGCCGCAGCAAGACATGCTGCAAGCCGAAGTGGAATTGGCCGAGTTGGCCCGCCGGCAGATCGAACTGGAGCGTTTCGAGCGGGTCGCCATCGCCCGCCTCAATACGCTGATGCACCGCATGCCCGACGCCTATCTGCCGCCGGCGCCCGCCCGTCTCGACGCGCCTTCGCTCGCGCTCTCGGCGGCCGAATTGCGAATGACGGCCGTCTCGCGGCGTCCCGACCTGGCCGCGCTGCGCGCGCAAATCCGCGCCGAGCAAGCCCGGCTGCAACTGGCCGATAAGGAGTTCATGCCCGACTTCGAGATCTTCGGCCGCTACGATGCCTTCTGGCATCAGCCGTCGCAACGCGGGCAGGTCGGCATGAACATGAACGTGCCGCTCTATCGCGACAAACGCTACGCGGCGGTGCGCGAAGCGCAATGGCGGCTCAGTCAGCGCCGCGCCGAGTATGAACAGCGAATCGACGACATTCATCGCGAGGTGCAAACCGCATACGAGCGGTTCGACGAAGCGCAGCAGACGGTCGGTCTCTACATCAACCAGATTTTGCCCGCTGCACGCAAGAACGTCGAATCCTCCTTGGCGGCTTATGAATCGGGCCGCGGCGATTTCTTACGGCTGGTCGCCGCCCAACGTCAGCTCATCGTCCTGCAGGAGCGTTTTCAGGAATCGATCGCCGATTACCACCGCCGCCGGATCGAGTTGGAGCGCGTCGTCGGCGAGCCGCTAGCCGCGTCCCATGCCGAATCCATTCCGCCAGGACGGTAAGCAGCGATTCCAGCTCGTGTAGTCGGCTTTGCGCTTCGTCGGCGGTCAGCGTCTTCGCCGCTCCAAGCTCGGCCAATTCCGCGGCAGTTTTCGCGGCGGCGAGCCCCTGGCCGCGTTCCGGAAGAGGGCTTCGCGAGGCGTTTGACGGCCCGCAAGAGCGGGGGGTACTCTGGAGTCTGGATTCCGCCGAGCGGATGACGTCGAATACCGAAGACGCCGAATCCCTGAATATTGCCGCTTACAAGAGGCGCCGGCAATCGCAAAAACCCCAAATTCAGAGGCGCAATGCAGGATGATTCAAGACGACCGTTCACGCGAGAAGTGGCCCAAAGCGACGATGCGGTCGCATTGGCTCCGCATCCAATGCGCGATTTCCCTCAGTGCGGGCTTCGTGCTTGCCGCCCAGAGCCTTCCTGCGGCCGAGCCTCGATCGAAGCAAGCGCCACGAGTCGACTTCGCCCGGGAGATTCGGCCGATCCTGGCCCAGCACTGCTGGAGCTGCCACGGGCCGGACGAACAGGCCCGCAAGGCGGAATTGCGGCTCGACCAGCGCGAAAGCGCCGTCGCCGCCAAGGCCATCGTGCCGGGCGACCCCGCGGCCAGCGAGTTGATCGCCCGGATCGAATCCGACGACGAGTCGCTGCAGATGCCGCCGCCGGAAGCGAAGAAGCCGCTTTCCGCCCGGCAGAAGGAATTGTTGCGGGCCTGGATTGGGCAAGGGGCCGAATTTCACAAACACTGGGCGTTCGTCGTGGCTCGCCGGCCAGCGTTGCCTGAAGTGCGAGACGCCTCCTGGCCGCAAAACGAGATCGATCGATTCGTGCTGCAACGACTGGAGCAGGAGGGCCTTGCTCCATCGCGCGAGGCCGATCGGGCGGCGCTGCTGCGACGCGTGACGCTCGATCTCACAGGACTGCCGCCGACGTTGGAAGAACTGGACGCTTTTCTGGCCGACGCATCGGCCGAGGCGTACCCGCGAGTGGTCGATCGGCTGCTGGCTTCGCCGCGGTATGCGGAGCGGATGGCGATGGCCTGGCTCGATGCCGCGCGTTACGCCGACACGAACGGCTACAACAACGACGAAGATCGCTCGATGTGGCCCTGGCGCGATTGGGTGATCAACGCCTTCCGTCCACAAGCGCCCCCAGCAACTTCATGCCCTCGTCCGCCACATCCCTCCTGCCGTTCAGGCTGACGCTTAGAACCTTGAATGTATCCCTGGGAATATCCGACATCGCACGGATCGGAATCTCCCTTCCCGACACCCAGGCGTTGAGTTCCCCTTGCATCGCCACGACGTATTCTGCGGCCCGCCGATCGGGATCGGGAATCAATTCGCGCATCATTCGTCGCGGGTCCGACCCGAAACAGAGATCGTCAAGCCATACCGTGGTGGTCGGGCTGGCCGTCGTGAAACATACCTGCAGCCAATCGACGTGTGAAAGGTCGAGCGGATTCAGCTCCTTCTTATTCCACAGGGCATCGCCTGACAACGGAACCTTCAGCGTAACCCAACCCTTGGGACCGATCGCCAGCACCTGCGGCGCCGCGCGATACTCGATGCACTGCGAGTCGCGGCCGATCCTCACCACCAGTCCCTCGTGCCGAACGTCGCCGCCGCCGGGATCTTCGATGGCGAACGCCAGCGTTAGGTACTCGTAATTCGATAAGTCCCAGTTGGCGTTCCGCGACTTCGGATAGGTGACGCACAAGCCGCCGGTTCGCGCGCTCACTCGCAGCGATTGCGGTCCCAAGTGGACGCGCGAGGCGTCGCTCGCCGCCGTGCCCTCGGAGCGGTCGGTCGCCGCCACATCAAACATCGCCGCGTCACGCTGCGTGAAATCCTCCCACGGAGTATTTGGCCGGACTACCGTTGGCTGCCGATGATTGACCAGGTCCGCCACCGACTGCGTCAACTTGAGCGCGACCGCGCGATACTCGTCGGCCTCGCGCCGGAGGGCAACCACCTGTCGCTCTGCCACGGCAGCTCGTTCGACGGCCGCATCCACGCGCCCCGATTCCGCCTTCACACGCGCCTCGGCAGCTGTCAGCTCCGCGCGTGCCGTTTCGGCCTTTTTGGCGAGTTCTTCGCTCTCGCCCGCTTTCGTGGCCAGTTCCGCTTCCAATGCCGCGACCTTCTCGGCGGCCTGATCCGACGCCTGCCGCGCCAGCGACGCCTGCCGCATGGCGTCAGCGGCTTCCCGCCGGCTGGCCTCGGCTTCTTTCGCCAACCGGTCGGCTTCCGCTTCCTTGTATTCTGCCTGTTGCTGCGCCTCTGTTGCTTGCCGCCGGTAGTCGTCGGCCAGCCGCTCAAGCGCCCGCGTCTTGTCCCGCTCACGCTGGTAAATAACGGTGGCGGCGGAGCCTACAAGTACCACAAGTATCAGGCAGATGGTGCCGCTGATCACCGCCGACTTATGCCGCCGCGACCAGCGATAGATTCGCTCAAGCAACGGTTCGGCGTAAGCATCTACCGGCTCGTCATCGAGCCAGTGCTGCACTTCTGACGCCAGTTCGATTGCAGAGCCACAGCGATCGCCCGGCTCCCTCGCCATCGCCTTGAGGCATATCGTCTCCAGGGCACGAGGCACGCCTCGACAAACGGCAGATGGTTTCGGCGGCGGGGTCTCTCCCACCTGCTCAAGCACCTCATGCGACGAGCGGCCGGAATACGGCGGGACGCCGGCAAGCAGGTGATAAAGGACGGCGCCCAGGCTATAGATATCGGCAGCGGCGCCTATTTGATCCGTCTTGCCGAGCGCCTGCTCCGGTGGCATGTAGCAAGGCGTGCCGACGACGCCATCGGTCAGCTCGCCTCGCTCCGCCAACTGCTGCTGCGCCAGATTTCCCAGGGTGGAATCATCCGACTGGCCGTCGCGCACGGGTTTAGCCAGTCCCCAGTCCATGACCAGCGTTTCGCCGAAGCGGCCGAGCATGATGTTCGCCGGCTTGAGGTCGCGATGGATCACACCGCGCTCATGGGCGTAAGCCACCGTCTGGCAAATCATCATGAAGCGGCGCAGGAGCTCCCTGAGATCGGCAGGCCGGCGTGACTGATGGTAGTCTTTAACCGCCTGCGTCAGGGTTCCCCCTCCGATCAGCCGCATCGCGTAAAACGGCTTACCCTGGCCGTCCGTCCCCAGGGCATAGATCGGCACCACCCCAGGATGTTCCAACTGTCCGGTGATTTCCGCTTCGGCGAAGAACCGTCTCTGACTGCCTGCCGGATCGGGGCTGTCGTCAAGAAGCTCTTTAATCGCCACGTCGCGCTTAAGCGCCGTGTCATGGGCGATGCTGATTCTGCCCATACCGCCCTGCGCGAGCGCTCCCACGATATCGTAGCTTCCGCGGGTTTCGTATGACGAGCGACCCTCCCCAGGGGCAGGATTCTTTCCACTCCTGCGTGCGCCGGTCCTTTGATGCCGGCCTGCCTCGTGCCGCTTGTCAACCGAGGTCGCGGGTGCGGGCGTTGCGCGCTCGCCCTCGACCGCAGGCGAAGTCGCGTGTGTCCCCGACGCTTGCTGCTGTGGCACGGACAGCACCGCGCCACAGTTACGGCACCGCACAGTTCGTCCCGCATGCCTATCATCAACGTGATAGGTCCGACCGCACTCGCAGGAAATCGCGATCACGGCAACCTGCACTGGCAAAGGGAGGGTTTACTGTCTCGTCATTCTGGGGCCCGGGCCGGGCGATGTCAACTGTGCATCGGCCGCACCTGCGATCGATCGCTTTGCGGATGCAAGCCGGTGTAAACGGCCTGCATTCGCCACAGCCGCAGCAGCCCTATTGCGGCTGCGGCGCGAGTGATTGCAGGTCGGGCGTCGTCACGTACGGAATGAAACCTTGCGCGCGCTTCGCCGCGTAAATGCCCCGGATCGTCTTCTTATCGTCGGCCGGCCAGTAATCAATAGTCGCTACTTTGAGTGTTGGCGCCTCCGCCTCCGCTTTCTTCAACTGCGTCACATAATGCCGATATACCGCATCGGGCACCAGCGCCGGCGCACCTACGCCCGTCCAGTGCGTATAGATGCTCTCGGCCACCTCGAAGTCAATATCGCCTTCGACCTGCGGCAGAATCTCGAACCCGCGGTTTAGCATGATGATCAGATGCGGATAACGCCCGCGTATTTCCTTGATGAGACCGATCGTGGCCCGTGACAGTCCGGCACAGCGCGCCGGAGATGCCTTCTCAGCCTCAATCAGGCTGTCGGTCGTATCGAGCATGACGCCATCGAAGCCCTGCGCGATGATCGCCGGAATTAGTTGATTGAGCACGTAATCGCCCCATTCCGGCCGGCGCACGTCGATGATGGAGTTGCCTCGCCAATTCGCTGGTGCGTTAAGGATGAGGCCCTGATTCTCCAAGTCAGCGTAGTCGCTACGGGATTTCTCTGCCTCGCCGAAACTGACGTAGGCGAGCAGGATCCTGCCGGGCCGCTCAAGCGGCAAAAGCCGCGGATGTCGGTCGCGGTCGAAGACAATGATGTCGTAGAGCGCGAACGCTTGCGGCGGAAGCTTATTGGCGTAGTACACCGCAAACCGTGTGGTTACCGGGTTCATGGTGCTCGCCAAGGCACGCTTATCCGTCGCATCCAACTTGCCAACGCCGATCCCGGCCGCTGCGAGCGCCTTTTTCGCAGCACCTTCGATCCTCAGCCAGGCGGCTTCGACGGCCCTTACCTGGCCGCGGCCGCCGAAGCGCAACGCACCAATGCCGGCAGCACAAAGCACGGCGACAATAGCGATGACCCTCGCAACTCTCTTAATTTCGTCCATGCCCGTAAGCCCGAAGCTCCGATCCTGCTATCAGCATCATGACATTGTTGACACCTCGCTGTCATGGCAATTCAATCGCCTCAATGACTGTCGCCCCCCTCCCCGCTTCCATCGCCGCCGCCTGGTCGGCTTCCTGAATCCACGGCACGCGGTGCCGCACGATGCCGGCAAAGAGCCGCACGTTGGGGCGGGCCTCGGCGTTGAGGTTGCGGCCGGTAATCCTCACTTTCTGCGGCCCGAACCGGAGCGCGATGCCCTCGGAAGGATCGAACTCGGCCCGCTCCAGCCAGGCATAGGCGAAAGCCGTGATGCTGCCGTCCTTTTTCCGAAACTCCAGCATGGCGGACCGGTCGTGGACGCCGCGGAGCCAGCCAAAGGCGCCGAGGTCGCTGGGCTCCTCGGTTTCGCCGCGCGTCGGCAACGCGCTGCGCGACGGCAGGTGGCGGTCGAGCAGGTCAGTATCCGTAGGCAAGCACAGGCTCCTTCTGTCGTTCAGGTTCGGGGGTCCGCGCCGGCTGTAGCTGCCGCAGGATGACGGCCCGCGGCAGTCCGCCGCCGGCCACGAGGTCGGTCGCGGTGAGCCGCTCCTCGGTCTGCTCGATGGCCTGCTTAAGCGCTTCCTTGTCGGAGGTGTAGACGACGACCTGCTTCCTCGCCCGCGAGGCGCTGACGTAGAACTGCTCTTTGGATGAGGCCGGGAAGGATTCGCTCGCCTGGCCGATGAGCGCCACATCGACCGTGCGGCCCTGGCTCGCATGGCTCGTCACCACATAGCCGTGCGCCAGGTGCCCGAAGTCTTTGGCCACCGTCCAGCCGTTCTGAAGCACGATGTTGCCCGTCTCGTCGAATCCGCTCACCTTATATAAGGTGCCGTTGTTGAGCCGGTGGCTACCATCGGCCGTCATGCCGTTTCTGGTGATCCGCACCCAGTCGCCGGGGGCGAGGTCGAGCGTGCCGGTACGGAACACATCGAAGCGATTGGCATGGGCAAGCGGCAGCGGGCGGGTGTCATCGACTGCCAGGCGGTCGCCGCGCATAAAGCCCTTGGCATTCTGGTGAAAGACCAGCACATCGCCCGGCTCGTAACTGACCTTGTCGCCGCGTTCGGCTTCGGTGAGGCTCTTGTGATGCAGCATCGGGAACGTCCGCTCATTGGCGTCGACTTCGCCCGATTCCTTCAAGGCCCGGCGGATTTCATTCGTGATGCGGTTTCCTTCGGCGTGCGTCGGCGAAACGACGAGCGCCGTCTTGCCCTGCCTCACCGCCTCCACGTAGTCGGAAGCCAGCAACTGGTATCGCTCGTCGTCGGCAACCTCTTTGACCCAGCCCAGCTCGTCGAGCGCCCTGAAGCCTTCGGCGGTTCGCCCCTCGCCCAATGCCTTAACCGCTTCCTTGTAGGCGCCTTTCTGCCGCTGGATTTCCCGGACCTCGGCCGGCTTTACGCCCGCCTCGTCTTCGAGCAGCCTGAGCGCCGCGCCGCGTTCCACCGATCCGTGCTGCCGCCGATCGCCCGAGAGCAGCACGCGGGTATCGAGTTTTTCCGCCGCCCGGAATACCGCCGCCATCGTGCGGGCGCCCAGTTGTCCCGCCTCGTCGATCCAGATGAGTTGTCCCCTCGCCTGCTCCTGCAACTTGTCGTCGAGCAGGAACCGCGCCACCGTGTCGGCGTCCCTGAAGCCCGCGTCGCGCAGCGTGCCGCGGCTGGCGCTGGCCGACGGCGCCAGGGCGATGACCTTCGTCCCGGCGGCCTCGATGTGCTCGACCGCCTCCTGCATGAGCGACGTCTTGCCGGCGCCGGCGGCGCCGGCGGCGCCGCGCACGATCGTGACACGGTCGCGCGAGCCGGTGATGTGGGCAACCGCCCGCCTCTGCTCCTCGGAAAGCCAGTCCCGGCTGAAACCATCGTTTTCGGCCGCAAACGGCCGGCAGGTTCCCCTGCCCTCGCGCGCAAACGCGATGAGGCTTTTCTCCTCGGCGAGCACCTCGCGCGTGGTCGCCATGCGCCGCCCGTGCCGCTCGGCGATAATGACATCGCTGTTGGCCAATTCGCGATGCACCTCCTCGACCGTCGCCTTGCCGACGCCGTGCTTTAACGCCTCGGCCAAGAGCCGCCGCTCGTCGATTACCGATTTCCGCTCGAAGGAATGCTGCGTCGCATATTCGACGGCCCGCGCAGCCGCCGTGCCGTCGATGGGCTCGGCGTCGCCGCCGATTTTCTGTTCAATGGAGTGAAGCGCCCCCCGCTCCTGCCCCGTCATCCGCTCCCGCCAGGCCGATTGCAACTCGGGGAAGCTCATGTCCTTCTTCTTCGACTGGCGGGTTTTGGCGCCCAGTTCATCCTTGGCCACGGCATCGTCGATGCCCAACTCGTGCGCCTTCTCCTCGATCTGCGCCGTCCGCCTTGAGAATTTCTCAATCGTGTCGCGACCGACCCCGGCCAGCTCCCAGCCGTGCTTGCCGCGCACGGTTTCAAGGCCGAGCTCTTCCAGCCGGTGCGCCAGCCGCGAGTGGAACACCGCCTCGAAATACGGCGCGTCGCGTTTCAGGTCGCGAAACTGCCCGGCCTTCCATGCCTGCTCCTTGCCGTCGAAGGTCGTGTTGAAGACGAAGCAATGGGCGTGCAGGTGCGGATCGGGTACTCCATCCACCGGCCTCGACGTGAAATGCACGAACTCGCCCCATACCATGTTCCCGGTCGTGCGGTCCTCGTTCCTGCCGCCCTTCCTGACACGGGTCTGCATTTCCGCCTCAATGTCGTGCATCGTGCCGCGCGCGGCATCGCGGAACGCATCGAGCAATCGCTCGTCCTTCGTCATGGCGTAAAGCAGCGACACGCTTTTGGGCACGTGGAAGTTCATGTCGTAGCCGACCGTGCGATCCTGCCGCATGCGGGCGGTTAGCTGCTCTCCGGTCGCCGGATGGCGGTTGTCGCACAGCGCGTCCCACTCGGCCTGCTTGACGTTGCCTTCGAGGCCGAGCAGCAGCGCGCCCTCGCCGCGCCACCGGCCGGAGAGCTCCTGGCCTTCCGTGTAATAGTCGGCCGTCGAATAGTAGCTCTTCGCCCCGGCCGGCTGGCTGTTCTGGAACATCCGCAGCATGGCGGATTATACGTTCACGTCTTCGCGTCATAGTCAATGCTTCTTGATAAGTTTTGCCACCCAAGGTTGTGCCACGTGTTTCCCCGTGCGGCCCCAATGCCACTGCCATGCCACCGCCCTGTTCGGAGCGCATGATGGCCGGCGCTTTCGGCATCCGCTGACGTTCGCCAACGCTCATGGACACTTTCGCCCGTGCAAACGCGATTGCGTTCCCGTTTTGGGAAGCTGCATCAGCCGCCGGGCGAATCAAGCAGAAAATCGGCTCCCCCTGAAGGTCGCCCCCAATTTTCAGCTTGATTCGGCGCTGGCGCTCCCGCCTGGGACCGATGCGGGCGCATTCCCACGGGACGCAATCAAGCGTTCACGCAAGCGAAAGGAAATCTTATGAGCACGAACGACAACGCATCACCCTCCAAGGCGCCGACGCACATCGCCTACCACGTCCGCGACGGCAAGGGCGACAAGGGTTTCTTCACGCGAATCGGTGCGGCCTGGCCGCACAAGGACAACAAAGGCTTCAACATTCAGTTCGACGTTATGCCGCTCGATGGAAAAATCGTCCTCCGCTTCGCCACGGAGAAGAAGGAATAACGAAAGCCAACCGGGCGGGGCTTCAAGGCTCCGCCCTTAACCGAAAGGAGTACGACCATGACGACCATCTGTGACATCCGCGGCGAAGCCAACATCGCCCGCCTCAATGCCTTCCTCGACCAGTTCCCGGACGGCGGCTGCGACCCGGACTTCGACGAGTCCACCGAGGAACTGGAACGGCAGTTCGCCGAACTGCGCCTCACCTCCCACCGCCACTAACCGGAAAGGAAACCGACCATGAAGCTCAAACGCATCATCACCATCGCCCGCCACCGCAACGGCGTGTGCGGCGCCCCCTTCGACATCGTGCTCTTCAAGGACACGGGCAACCAAGGCAGCCGCAAGTTCGCCATCCTGTTCGAGCCGGCGAATTTCTGCGCCGTGCTCGACGTGGACAAGCTCGCCGCCGGCGACATCGCCTTCGGCTCCAACTCGTGGCGCGGCGACGACTACGAACCGCCGCTGCGCCAGGCCGTCCGGATGCACCACGAAATGCTTCCGAAAGACGCCCCGACCGATGCCGTGCCCGAACTCGACATCCAGCAACTGCTGCGTGCCCGCCGGCAAGTTGCCGTCGTCTGGAGCATCGAGGACGTGCAGTCCCTCCGCCCCGACCTGACCGACGACCAGGCGTGGGAGGTGCTGGAGCAGGCTTATGACGTCCATGACTGCGAATGGGGCTTCACCTGGACCCACCTCGAAACCGTGGCCAACGATATGTTTCCCAAGCAACGAGCAACCAAGAAGGAGTAACGCCCATGACCAAGACACTTATCGAACTTTCCGAAGAAGCGTTCGCGGCGCTGTTTCCGCTGCGAGCGAACCACTTGAATCCCGGCGCAAGCTGGGAGCACCCCGACGGCGGCGGTTGCCTGTTCGACACTTGCGGCGAGGAATTCACCTTCGCCGAACGGAGCGACAACCGCACGATTTGGACGCTTATCGACGAGGATGACGGCAAGCCATGTGTCCTGAGCGGCTTCCACATCATCAACTGCGTCGGCTATCTCGTCAGCACCGTCCAGGCGCCCGTCGGCGTGAGGATTCGCGTCACGCTCGACCGCGATGAACACCGTGACCTGTTTCCGCCGAATCGCCGGAGGGTGACGATGGCGGCCGAGGTCATCGCAGCCTACGGGCTCGGCAACGAACTGGAGAACCTGATCGACCTGATCGCCGATATTCGCCACTGGTGCGACGAACGCGGCGAGAACTTCGCCAAACTCGACTGTACCGCCTTTCGGCACTACGCCGCCGAACGCAAACTCAAGGAGGACTAACCATGTACGCATCAACCGTCAATCCCTTCTATGCCGCCCGCTTCCGGCGGGCACAAACCACCCGGCAAGCCGAGCCCTACCAGCCGGTCTACGCGAAGCTGCCGCGGGCGCCGAAGAACGGCAGCCCGGTGCCGCACCTCACCAGCCTCTATCACTTCAGCCGGGCGGGCGAGTACGGCGACCGCTCCTATCCCGGCAATTGCGGCGGCAACCTCATCAAGGACCTGCTCAAGTTCTTCAAGGCATTTTCAGTCCTGGACCCGTTATGTGGTGAACAACATAACGGATCTTCTGTGGCGCAGTCCGTTATGTGGCGTCCGGCGAAATCATTCCGGAAAGCTCTCGCGGAACGCCCGCCGTACGCCACATAACGAAGTCGGTTCAGAGCCCCCGCAGGAACGCCATCAGTGTGGCGTCGGT
>DATKRK010000088.1:0-4722 GCA_035532215.1 Pirellulales bacterium
GCCGATGGCCAGCAAGCCGATAGCGCCCAGGGCCAGGGCGACTCGAGAAAACGTCGGTAGTTTCGACATGGCAATCTCCTTCCAAAAGGTGAGCAACGCACCGAACCAGTCCACGATGTCGTGACAATCTTACTCCATAGGCCGGCTTTGAGGGAGAGGGGGGCTTGAGGCGTCAGGCTTCAGGCGAGCGGGAGGCGTCAGCCTCCCGGTAGCACCGCACAACGTGCGACATCCCCCAAAACCTCAAAAGAGCGCCGAGATCGGGTTTCCAACGGAAATCGGCATGGGCCGTCCGAGAGGGTCGTAGATCGGTTGCTCGGACGGCAGGCGTCGAGATTCTTGGCGTGCGTATCCCAGCCGTCGCGAAGGGTCTTATGGTCGAAGTGGATCGCGATCATCGGCACGCCCGCCTCGACCAATCTCCGGGCCAAAAGCAGGCTCTGGCCCCTTCAAATCACCCTCGCCACCACCGCAATGTGCTGGCCGCGGGGAATCGGTGAGACCCAGGCTTGTGCGAGCACGACGCCGTCGAGGGCGGCGACGGCGGGCCAAGGCTCGGCGTCGATGTGGTCGAAGTCGTGCAACAGGCCGATCGTCTGGCCGCGCTTGACGCGGGCGCCGCATTCGACCAGCGGTTCGTAATGCCCGGCGAATGGGGCGACGGTGAAGCAATCGCGATCGACCATCTCCAAGCGAAGCTGCGTGCCGGCCTTGTGATGGGCGATCGGCTCGACCGTTCCGGCGAGCTGGCCGTTGTGAATGGCCGCGGCCAGCACGCCCTGGCGGCCGTAGCGCACCCCTTCGGCATTGACGGCGCAGCCCCAGCCAAGTTCCGTGCCGACGGTGATCTTGCCGAGCCGCTCGGCTTCGCTCGGCAGCAGGCCCGGCGTCAGGTTTTGATAGACCATCAACGCCGGCGTGCCGAACCAACGGGCCGTCTCGTCGATTTTTTCAGCCAGCCGCGGATCGTCGACGTGATGGTAATTCGCGCACAACGCGAAGCGGGCCACGTTGCCGCCCGAGTGCAGGTCGATGACCACATGGACGCGCGGCCAAATGCATTGCCGCACGAAGGCCGCGATGCGGTGCGTGATGCCGGACAAGGCGGGCGTCACGCCGGCGCCCTCGACGAACGCCCGGTTGAGGTTCACGCCGTCGTCGGCCTGGCTCTCGCGCGTGCCGGCCAGAAACGCCGCGGGGTTCAGCACCGGTATCAGAATCAGCCGCCCGAGGACGTTTTCCAGCTTGATCTCGCGCACCAAGTGCTTGAGCACGACCGGCCCTTCGTACTCGTTGCCGTGGTTCGAGCCGAAGGCCACGAGTCCTTCGCCCTGCTTCGCCTGCGGCCCGACGAAGACCGTCAGCGGGATCAGATGATCGCCCCAGATGCTATCGTGCTCCAGCGCCACCCAATAGTCGCGCCGGCCAGGCGAATCGAGATCCAGTTTTTCAGGGCGAACGATGCGGCGAGTCATGGGCGTTGATCCTTCGGGTCTGGAGGTCCGGGCGCCCTCGCCCGGCGAATGCGGGGTTGATCGATGCCGGGCGAGGGCGCCCGGCCCTCTATGGAAATGTTCCTACGACGAAGTTTTTTGCAACCCGAGCAACTCATACACCCGCGGGTCGGCCAGCGAATCGGCGACGAACGCGGCGCCGTCGAAGTTGTGCGTCAGGCTATGCCCGCCGGGCACGGCCACGGCGATTGCCCCCGCGGCAACGGCGGCGCGGCAGCCGTTCTGGCTGTCTTCGAAGACGACGAGTTCGCCCGGCTCGACGGCGAACCGCTGGGCGGCCTTCAGGTAAATTTCGGGCGCCGGCTTGCCTTCGACGACGTCTTCGGCGGTCAGGATGAACTCGAACCGCGGTTCGAGATGGAACCGCCCGAGCACGCTGGCCACGAACCGGCGGCCGCTGCTGGTGCCGATCGCCTTGGGAATGTCCGCGTGCTCCAGCGCCGAGAGCAACTCGGCGGCGCCCGGCATCAAGGCCAGCCGGGCGTCCAGAATGGCCGGAAAAATCTCGGCCGTTTCCGCCGCCAGCGTCTCGACCGTGTCGCTCAGGCTGTGATGATCGATCATCATCTGCAACGCCACGCGCGAAGGCCGGCCCATCATCGCGTTGAGCAGATCGTGCTCGAACACGTGCCCGCGGCGCCGCAGCAGTTCGGCGCCCACGTCCTGATACAAATCTTCGGTGTTGAACAACAGGCCGTCGAGATCGAACACCACGGCACGGGGAGAATGAACAGGCATCGAGAGCAATCTAGGCGAGCTTTAGGGCGGGAATCCGATCTTCAATTTACCGGCCGAGCCGCAGGCGGTCTATTGGGGCGATTGGTTACTACTCCAGCCGCCCAGTCGAACTGAGAGCGCGGAAACAGAATCGCGAAAACGCGGAAGAAAAAGTCATTCGACGCCGAACCTCTTCTGCTCGCAGGGAGGACCGGGCGCCCTCGCCCGACTCATCACGGCGGGCGGGGGCGCCCGCCCTCCACATTCAGGGAGGACCGGGCGCCCTCGCCCGGTTTCACTTGACGTCGCCCGCCGCTCCAGGCGGACTTCAGAATTCCTTCCCTTCTCTTTGTACTCCGTACTCTCCGTGACTCCGTGGCGAACTCCCCCGCGATCTCTTAAAATGCCGGCAACGACTTCCTCCAGGAGAACGCTTATGAAGACGAATTTCCGGCGAGCGGCGGCGGTTGGCTTCGGCTTGTGCTTGTTAAGTTTCAGCGGCGCGGCGCCGGGCGCCGAAGGCCAGAAGCAAGTCTGGAGTTTCGACGACGACCAGCCGGGCGAGGTCGCCGCCGGCTTTGCCGAAGAGGTCGGGCAGTGGCGCGTCGTCGAAGCCGAAGGCAGAAAAGTCCTGGCGCAGCAGGCCAAGAATCCGGACAAAACGTTCAACGTCTGCCTGGTCAAAGCGAGCAACGCGAAAGATCTTGGCCTGGAAGTGCGCTTCAAGGCCGTCGCCGGCGAGCTCGATCAAGGAGGCGGCGTCGTCTGGCGGGCGCGCGACGCGAAGAATTATTACATCGCCCGCTACAATCCGCTGGAAGACAACTACCGACTGTACAAAGTCGTGGACGGCAAGCGGACGCAGCTTGCGACGGCGGATATCAAACACACGGACGGCTGGCACGCGCTCCGCGTGATGATGCGCGGCGAGCAAATTCGCTGCGGTTACGACGGCAAGCTTTATCTCGAAGCCCAGGACGCCACGTTCGCCGACGCCGGCCAGATCGGCATTTGGACCAAGGCCGACGCGCAAACCTACTTCGACGATCTCACGCTCGTTGTTCCGCCCGGCGCCGCGAAACCGCCCGAGGGCGACGCGGCGATTGACTGGGATAAAGCCCGGCGGCTGTTTCGCCGCAGCCAGGCCGGCGAAAAGCTGACCGCCGACGAACATGCCTATCTCGACAAAGCGAAACGCGCGCGGCAGGCCGGCGCGCGGCCCGGCGCGCCACAGCCGCCGCCAAAATTCGTCAAGCCGGCAGGCTTCAAGCCGCTGACCGAGTTCACGGCCGACGATCGCTACAAGGGGCAAGACGGCGGGCTGTACGGCGGCGGACACAACGAACCGCCGCCGGCCCAGCGGCACGCGGCGATCGAACGCAGCAAGCTGATCGCGCCCGTCGACGCCGACGGCAAGCTCGATACGGGCCGGCCGGCCGACCAGGGCAAGATCGGGCTCGTCTCGATCGGCATGTCGAACACGACGCAAGAATTCTCGGCGTTCATGCCGTTGGCCAACGCCGACCCCGAAAAATCGCGGCACGTGGTGCTGGTCGATGGCGCCCAGGGCGGCATGGACTCTCAGGCCTGGGCCGAGCCGGCGAAACTCAATCGGCCGAACGCCCGCAATCCTTGGGACGTGCTCGACGAGCGGCTGGTGAAAGCCGGCATCACGGCGCCGCAGGTGCAAGTCGTGTGGCTCAAGCAAGCCCGCATCGGCCCTGCGCGGCTCGGCGAGTTTCCCAAACACGTTGAAACGCTTCAGAAAGACCTCGCGACGATCGTGCAGGAGTTGAAGCGTCGGTTCCCAAACCTGCACGTCGCATACTTATCGAGCCGCATCTATGCCGGCTATGCGCAAACGCAACTGAATCCCGAGCCTTACGCCTTCGAATCGGCGTTCGCCGTTCGTTGGCTGATCCGCGACCAGATGGAAGGCAAGCCCGAGTTGAACTTCGATGCCGCGAAAGGCGAAGTGAAAGCGCCGCTGTTGCTCTGGGGGCCGTACCTCTGGGGCGACGGCCAGCAGCCGCGCGCGGCCGACGGGCTGGTTTGGAAGCCCGAAGATTTCGCCGCCGACGGCACGCACCCCGGCCAATCGGGCCGCCACAAGGTGGCCGAACTGCTCTTGAAGTTCTTCAAGACCGATCCGACGGCGAAGCCCTGGTTTCTGGCGCCGAATTGAGCGTTTAGCGGCCTTATTAGGTGAAGAACCACGGATAACACCGATGACACGGATGGAAATGCGCGGCAGATCAATCAAGTATCGCGATGCAAGAGTTCAAGCAAGTTGGGCGTTCGCGTCACGATGACGTCATCGAACGCATAAAGGCCACGATTCGACGCAATACCGGAGACACGCCGTCGTCACTTGCTTCCTCCTCCGTGCCATCCGTACTACAAACGTTCTATTTCTCCGCGTCTCGCGAAGATTCATGCGGCGCTTTTGGCGGAGGCGAGCCACGGATGAAACACGGATCGAACACGGATT
>DATKRK010000089.1:0-3627 GCA_035532215.1 Pirellulales bacterium
GCGCTCGAACTCTCCGCGCCCTCGGGCGAGAAGATGCACGTCCTGCTCGAAGTGCTCCGCTGCCGGCCCGTGGGCCTGTTCTACGAGATCGCCGGCCGGTTCGTTTCCAAAATCGCTTCTTGAGCGAGCGGGCCGAAGCACGGAACTTTCCGCGCCGAGCCCGCGGCTCAGCTTGAACGCGTTGTCATCGCCGAAACGGGCGACTCGCCGCTTTGCAGGCGGCGCTCGATGTCGAGGATCGCCGGCACAATGTCCGCCGCCGACTCGATCGTGTAGTGAGCGCCGGCCGACTCAAGCCGCAGCGCGGCCTGGTCGCACAAGCGGCGCGCCTCGTCTTTCGGCAAAGCGACCATCACTTCGCTGCTCGCGATTCGCGGCCGATAGATTTCCCGGCAGATCGCTACGTCACTTCCCAACTCGCCGTCTTCGAGTTCAGCCACAGCGAGACGCCCAGCCCGCCGGCCCTGCGATTTGAGCGCGAAGCGGCGGGCATCGCGCCATTGTAGAAGCGGCATCCTTGCCGCTTCGAAGGCGAACGCGCGCGAAGCGGCTGCTTGCTTGATACGCGGCAAGGCGCCGCGTCTATGCGGCCGGGCGAGGGCGCCCGGCCCTCCAGGCGGCGCAACGGCGCTTAAAACAACTCGCTGATCGGCTGGCCGTTGTTTTCGACAATGGGGCGCGGGCGGCCGCGATTGTCGAGATAGAAGGCGTCCAGGGGCACGTCCATGTAACGGTAGATCGTGGCGGCCAGGTCGCAGGGGGTGACGGGCCGCTCTTTGATGTTGCCGCCGTCGCTTTCGGTGGCGCCGATCACCTGGCCGTGCCGCAAACCGCCGCCGGCCATGCACATCGACATCACGGAAGGCCAGTGATTGCGGCCGTCGGTGCTGCCTTGCGTGCCCATCACCGGAGTGCGGCCGAATTCGCCCATCGAGATTACCAGCACGTCGTCGAGCAATTTCCGTTCGTCGAGATCGCCGACCAGCGTGGTGATCAGGTGATCGTACAGCGGCAACAGCGGACCCAGCCCGCGTGCGATGCCGCCGTAGGGCGGAATGTTGTCGCCGTGCGTGTCCCAGGTGCCCGAGGCCGTGTGGTAGCTCATGTCGATCGTCACGAAGGTCACGCCGGCTTCGACCAGCCGGCGAGCCACCAGGGCTTGCTGGCACCACAGATGTTTTCCGTAACGGTCGCGCACCGACTCGGGCTCTTGCGTCAGGTCGAAGGCGTCTCGGGCTTGGCGGCCGATCACCATTTCGACGGCTTGCTGCTGGTAGCTGTCGAGAGCTTCCATCGAGCCGTTCTGGTCGAGGTCGGCGCGCATGCGATCGAAGTCCTTGAGCAGCGAGCGGCGATCGTAGAGGCGGTCGGCGTTGAGGCCGGACGGCAGATTGAACATGTCGGCGCCCGAGATTTGGCCCGTGTCGTTGCCGACCAGGTCGTACACCGGCAGCCGCGTCGCCTGGCCGGCCAGGAACGGATCGTAGCGCTTGCCCAGGTAGCCGCCAAAGGCCAGGTGCGAACGCGATTTCATGAACGCCACGTAAGGCGGCATCGCCGGATGGTTCGGCCCGTGCAGCTTGGCGACCACCGATGCGATGGCCGGATACTTGTCGCCTTCGGGATTGGTGCGCGGGGCGGCCGACAGGTTGCCGGTCTGGAAGACCATGTTCGGTTCGTGGTTGCTGTGCGCCGCGTCGACCGAGCGGAGCAGCGTGAACTTGTCGAGCATCGCGGCTTGCTTGGGCAGGTGCTCGCAAATTCGCACGCCGGGCAACTTGGTGGCGATCGTCGAGAACGGTCCGCGGTTGATCAGCGGCCGCTCGGGCTTGGGATCCCAAGTATCGATCTGGCTCGGCCCGCCCGCCATCCACAGCAAAATGACGCTTTTGGGCGACTTCGTGCGGCGGCCCGTGGCAGCCGCCTCGCTGCGCGTTCGCAACAACTCCGGCAGGCTCAGGCCGGCGACGCCGGCCAGCCCGGCTTTGAGCATGCCGCGGCGGTCAACAAGCGTCAGCCCTTCGCGGCTGCGGCCGTAGAAATTATTGAAGGCGTGTTGCTGATGGAGAGCGCGGCGACAAAACAGTCCGGCCATGCTTCGGCGACTCCTCGACTCGCTGGTGGTAGGCGCCCCTTCCAACCGCCTATAGCTCTAATCTATCAGTCGTCGCTCATGGGTCGCAAGCTGAAGCGGCAGATGCGGTGGGGAAGTACGGCAGAAATCCTGATGAGATTTTACAACTGATTGCCGTAGAGAGGGCGGGCGCCCTCGTCCGGGCGGGTAGACGTGGCATCTTGCCGCGTGTTATGCAAGCAGCGGCGAGGCTCGTTCGCGCTTGCGTTCCAAGCGGCAAGGATGCCGCTTCTACTGAGGAGGGCGGGCGCCCTCGCCCGCCTTGCACGTTGGGCGCTGGCGCGATCACGAAAGCCCGGTCTGAGGCTCCGATTCGTCGACCGGCGCCGGGTCTTCGGCCGGCTCGGCGACTTCCTCCATTTCGACGGGCGATTCAATCGCTTCGCGCAAGCCGTGAGGCGCGACGACGTCTTCGGGCATGGCTTCGACCGAAGTCGCCAATTCGTCTTCCTCGACTGGCAGCGCTGCGTCGAGGGCGATCTCATCGCCGACGGGCGCCTCTTCGAGCGCCGCTTTGGTATCAAACTCTGGCGCCGCTACCGGCTCGGGCTCAGGCGCCGGCGTTTCTTCGATCACGCGCAACAAAACCAGCGTGCTGTCGTCGAAACGCATCCGGCTGGCGTCGCGAAGCGAGAAGATTTCGTCGCGCCAAGCCTCGGCGTCGAGATTCCAATAGTCTTCCCAGGCCACCGGCTCGCCCGACTCGGCGCGCTCGTAGGCCCACAGGGCGATGGCGTCGGTGCAGAGCACCAACAGTTCGCCGGGCAAGCAATCGGTTTCGGCGGCGTTAAAGGCCAGCAGATGATCGAGCTTGCGGTCGATGCTGGCGATCACCGCCGGATTCAAGCCGAACTCGGAGGATTGCTCGAGCGGAAACTGCGACAGCGTCTGGCCGTCGCGGACGTGAAACAGGCAGGTGTCGCCGATGGCGAAGCTGCGCAGGCGATAGTTCTTGGCCAGGCCGTCTTCGCCGATCTGAAGCGGCAGCAACTCGATCCACAACAGCGTGGTCATCGCCCCGTCAACCATCTTGGGCCGCTGATACCAGGTCAAGCGACTGACGTCGATCTGGCTCGACCAGGCGGTTCGCCCGCGGGCCAGCCAGTCTTGAAAGGCCGCGGAATCTTCCAGGTCGGGCGGGGCGGCGACGACCTCGTGCGCGAGCACGCGGGCCCAGGGGCCGGAGAAGATCGCCGAACTGACGCCGTCGGCGATCGCCGCCACGCCGCGCTCGGCGTCGAGTTCGAAGGCATCCTGGAATTGCTCCGGTTCGTCGGCGTCTTTCGCCAGCCAGAATGTCTGGGCCTCAAATCGCACGGTCTGCCTCGGTGGTCTGCTTAGGTGTTAGGAACGGGTGCAATCGCGCCATTCCAAGCGAAATACGGTGAATTCGCTCGGCTTTCGGACAAAAACGTCGTTCAGTTCCTGTAGGGGCTGAAATTGGTCTTGGAGAAAAGAGGCGTCCTACCTCACGCTGAGCGTTGTTTTTACCA
>DATKRK010000090.1:0-5003 GCA_035532215.1 Pirellulales bacterium
GCAATCGGCGGCGCCAGCAGTCCGTACACGAGCACATGGAACCGCCACTCCAGCGACAACGCCGCGGCACTGACTGAACTTGGCGCGTTGCGGGCCTTCTCGCTGTATCTCGACCACTTCCAAGACTTCCAGCCGACGCCCGAGCAGCAAGAGTCGATCGACGCGAACCTATCGGCCATGCGACGCAAGGCCGTGAAGCTTGAGGCGTTCTTTTGCAGTGCGACAGGCGAGCCGCAAGCCAGCGATTGCCGGCAAGAGTTTGCCAACACCAAGCGAACATCGACGCTGGAACCCGAGGCCGGCGACCAACTGGCGCAAGCCGCCCGCAACAAGCTAAACGCCGCCAACGATGCGCGGCCGAAAATGTCGCGAACGAAATTCAAAATCGAAAGCCTCGACGAAAAAGACCCTACCCGATTAGACCCACCCCGGAGGAAGCTACAGTGAGCAACGACGAGCGACAACGATGCAGCCAACCGATGGCGTTCAAAGACCTGCGCGCCGGCCAGCTTTTCAAACTCAAAGGGATCGCGTTCATCAAGCTTTCCAGCCCGGCGCCAAGCTTGCATTTCAACGCCATCCGAACCGACACAGGAAGCCCCTGGCATATCGGCGCCACCGTGGCCGTCGACCCCGTGAACATCAACATCTGAACCGATGGTCACGAATCGATATCTTTTTGAGCACTGCCAAGCCGTCGAACTCGGCGGCGAACTCTCGTTCCCGCTCGGCATGCCACACGAGCAAGCCGCCGAGCAGTTGCAATCAATCGGTTGCCAAGTCGGCGCGATTGTGAATCGCGGGCACGTCGCAAGCCTGCCGTGCCTTTACGTCTGGTATCCGCCAGGCGCCCCAGCTACTGGCGGCTTGTGTGGCATGACCACGGCATCGAGATCAGCCGATTCACGCCGGAAACCAAGCGTTTCCCGCACGCGCCGGCCGGCGCCTAGCCCCGGCCCGCGCTCAACATGCTTCAAATACGGTTCACAGGACTTTTTCAAAACTCAAATCTTCACCACTTCACGACGAGCACCATACGGCAACGCACGATGAAAACCGAACTCGACCGAGCCTTGTACACTTTCGCAACCCGCGTTCAGATGCTGTTGCTCAGCCGCGGCGCCCAGCCGCTGCCGGACGGCGCTTTCCTTCTCACCACGCCGGCCGGACCGCTCCGCGTAGCCGCCCAAGGGAACTGGATTATCAGCCACTTCGCGAGCCCGCTCGGCGGCTTCTTCGCCACCAAGCAAGGCAGCGTCCGTATAACCGGCAACTGGTCATTCTATTGCCCGCGCAAGGTAGAGACGCTGACAAGCCCGCTCGCCGTCGACGACTTCGCCGCAGCGCTTGACGGCGTGCTTGCCTTCAAACCAACCGGCGGCCAACGCATGCGGATCGAGCAAGACCTACGCGAGCAGCGACGCTACGCCCAACGCCTGGCCGTCATGTTCGCCGCAGTCCCCGACCCGGAACAGCCGCAACGAGAGGGCGCCGAGCCGCCCGGCGTGCTGCTCACGGCCGCTAAGCCCCCGGTGGCCCGCAAGCCGGCCAAGCCCAAGCCCCGCAAGGCGGCGAAGCCCAAGGCCAAGGATGCAAAGCCAAAACGTCGCAGCCGAGTTTCGGCACGAAAAGGCAGACGAAAATAGACCCTACCCTTTTGACCCTACCCTTATGAACCAACAAGCTTTACACATCGCCTGAAACCACAAAGACATGATGCACCGCTACGAGCGGCCGAGCGTCGGCGAGAGCGTGATAAGCGCCCTTGATTGCAACTGGATCACTGGCCAGAACGCCCGCGACCTGCTCAAGGTCGCGTTCGTCGAAGACCGCGCCGGCCAATCGGACGCAATCCACGCGGCCAAAGGCTGGGAACGCAAGATCAGGCTTTACATGCTGGCGTTTCCGAAGCCCGGCTTCAAGGCGTTTCTGGATTTAGTTTGGCAACATCGAAAAGTACGAGAATCGAGCCGCTCAGGCGGTGTGGAAAGGGAACATGGGGAACTGACGAACCATGAACCGGGCAGCATTACCACGCGGGCCGCCCGCCAGGGCAAACTTCGATCGCCAGGCGGCCCGATGCTCGACTTGAGTTCAACGCCTCGACGCATTTAGACGGTCCTTTGGCCGGTTTGGTCTTTTTGCTGGGGGGGCTTGCTGTTCATGACGCGTTCCCTGATTCAGAAATAAGCGGGTGCTGGCTGGCTGATGGCCGACCGCGTTTCGATATGATCGGCGATACCCGATTGCCTGTTGAGCTTTACGCCCAAAGCCAACCTCGATGCGCAAATGACGATTGAAAGGGTGCCTTTGCCTTTTTGGTTGATAGTCGCTTCCCTAGACCTTACGATGCGGGGCTGAGATGTTGAAGTAGCGGACCTTTCAAGAGCGGCATCTTGGCCGTTGCTTCAGCAATGGGCGCTCGCGAAAGGGGCGATAGGGCGATGACCGCAGTAATCGGCTCACCTGAACAAGGCCAGATGGTCAGCGTCCGGTCGCGCAACTGGATGGTCACGGACGTTTCCGCCAGCACCCTGCCGCCCGACCGCCTGCAAACCGGCCTGGAATCGCCGCAGCATCTCCTCACGCTGTCGTCGATCGAGGACGACGGCCTGGGCGAAGAACTGAACGTCATTTGGGAGCTTGAGCCGGGCGCGAGGGTGGTCGAGAAAGTCGCCCTGCCCGATCCCACAGGCTTCGACCCGCCTGAGCAACTCGACGCTTTCCTCGATGCCGTCCGCTGGGGCGCCTCATCGTCTGCCGATGTGCGGAACATCCAGGCCCCGTTCCGCTCCGGCATCGACATCGAGGACTACCAGCTTGACCCCGTGGTGCGCGCGATCCAGATGCCGCGAGTCAACCTCCTGGTCGCCGACGACGTGGGCCTCGGCAAGACCATTGAGGCGGGCATGGTGGCGCTCGAACTCGTCATCCGCCACCGCACTCGAAAAATCTTGATCGTTTGCCCGGCCTCGCTCCAGGTGCAGTGGCAGGAGCAGATGCGGGACAAGTTCGGCCTCGACTTCCGCATCGTGAACTCTGCCCTCATGGGCGTGCTGCGCCGTAGCCGGGGCATCCACGTCAATCCGTGGAACCACTTCCCACGGCTCATCACCAGCATCGACTTTCTCAAGCGAGAACGTCCGCTGCGATTGTTCCGAGAACTGCTGCCGGGGCCGGATGAGCCGGCCTTCCCCCGCAAGTTCGACCTGCTGATCGTGGACGAGGCCCACAACTGCGCCCCCTCGGGCGTGGGCCGCTACGCCACGGACTCGATGCGAACCCAGGCCCTCCGCCTGCTCGTACCGCACTTTGAACACAAGCTGTTTCTCACGGCCACGCCACACAACGGCTATCCAGAGAGCTTTTCGGCCCTTCTCGAATTGCTTGACAACCAACGGTTCGCACGCAGCACGCCGCCCGACCGCAAGCAACTCAACGCGGTCATGGTCCGCCGTATGAAATCAGAACTGCCGCCGAAGTGGGATGGCTCGCCCCGGTTCCCGAAGCGAGTGCTGGACCCGATCGAGGTTCCCTACACCGACGAGGAGAGGGCCGTCCATTCTGCGCTCCGCGAGTACGCAGCATCGAGGATCAGTCGGGCGCAAGACAACACCGAAAAAATGGCGACCGAGTTCGTCCTCAAGACGCTGAAGAAGCGCCTCTTCTCCAGCCCGGCTGCATTCCTGACCACCCTCGACCAGCACGAAAAATCGCTGCGGCAGTCCAAGCGGGGCACGGCCGTCCGCAAGCCATCCATCGGAATCTTAAAGCAGGAACTCGACCGCATTGACGAGGAGTATGCCGACGACTGCGAGTACGACGAGGCGACGACCGATGCCGTGGAGCGCCGCCTCGCTGCTGTTCAGCGAGCCGTCTGCGAATGAACTGGCCCTGCTCAAGCAGATGCGTGCATGGGCAGGAACGGCGTCGGGCCAACTCGACTCGAAGGTGAACTGCCTGATCGATTGGTTGAACACGCACATTCGCTCGGGCAAAAAATGGACGAACGAGCGGGTCATCATCTTCACCGAATACCGGGCCACGCAGAACTGGCTGAAGGAGATTCTCGCTCAGCAGGGCTTCACGAAGAACCGCCGTCTGCTGACCATGTACGGCGGTATGGATCTTAAAGAGAGGGAGGATGTCAAAGCGGCCTTTCAATCGTCGCCTGAAGTCAGCCCAGTGCGCATCTTGCTCGCCACCGATGCCGCCGCCGAGGGCTTGAACCTCCAGAACCACTGCTACCGCCTGATCCACTATGAAATCCCGTGGAACCCGAACCGGCTGGAGCAACGCAACGGGCGTATCGACCGCCACGGGCAGAAGGGCTTCCTCGCCGCCAATGGCGAACGCCAGGTCTTCGTCTACCACTTCATCAGCCAGGGCTACAAGCAGCGCCAACAGTCGCTGCCCTCCAGCCGATCCTCGGACCTCGATGCCGACCTGGAATTCTTGCTGCGGGTGGCGCAGAAAGTCGAGACGATCCGGGAAGACCTGGGCAGCTACGGCACGGTGCTGGCCGATGATGTCGAGCAGGCGATGCTCGGCCGCGGCTATTCGATGCCGGGCGTTAGCCGGGCCGACACAAACGCCGAGCCCGTGCGGAAAATGCTCAAGTTCGAGCGGGACTTGGCCAAGCAGATCGACGAACTGTTGGATCAATACCGGGAGACGCAGCGGGAACTGAGGCTGTCGCCTGACAATATCCGCAAGGTGGTCGAGGTCGGGCTGGCGCTGGCCGAGCAACCGCCTCTGATTCCGATCCCACACCCGTCCGGCAAACCGGTCTTCACTCTTCCGGCGCTCAAGCATAGTTGGGCGGCATGCGCCGAGGGCCTGGAGCATCCCCACACCAAGGAAATTCCTGACTCTATCGGATTGCGGGTGTGACTTGAAAAAGCCGGGTTTTCAGTGAACGCCTGATTCGTCATCCTTCTGCTGACCAAAGTAGGAGGATGCGAGAATGGACGCTCGCCCGAAGACCCGGCGTCTGAATCGTG
>DATKRK010000091.1:0-14985 GCA_035532215.1 Pirellulales bacterium
TTGCAGCGGCACGAATGCCTGCCGCGTCATGCGCGTCACTGCGGGCGGGGCTCCTCTCCCTCGCGAGTCGAGCCTCCTCCGCCACTGATAGAAGGAGGGCGTCGAAACGCCCTCGGCCTCGCAAAACGCCGCGACAGTCAAGTCGCACCGCTCGAATCGTCGCAGCCGTTCGCTCCACGCCCGCCGCTTCGCGCCATCCACGCTTCGTGCCATCGATCCCTCCCTTGCAAAAAGTTTGTGCCCGCAAACCTTGCAAGTTACCGGGGGCGTCAACTATGACAGTGGAGTACGGTTACGCCCGATGGGTGCATCGAACGTGCCCGGCCGGGAGGAACGATCAGTCCAGCGGTCGCTCTTCGGCGAGGAACCGGCGGCGCCGGCCGCCGATGCATCGGCCTTCCACGGCTGCCACGTGCAGCGCATCCGCCCGCCGGTCAAAGCGCACGGTGGCAAATTTTACTTGGCTCCGAAGATCGTGCCGATTCTCTTGAGCGTGCGGGCGGCAGTCAAACGGGTCCTCCAGACCGGAGACGTCACGGCTGTGTGGCGGGCTTAAACCACGGCAGCAGGTTCTGCCACCAGTAGTTGTTGGATTGCTGTTGATGCTGGGTGCAGACGAGATTGCCGCAGGTCAGAGGGCAGCCGTTGCCATCCTTCGTGGCGTTCACGTACTGGCATCCCGACGGGGGAGCGGCGCAGTCGGCCGGAACGCATGTGACATGCGGCACGATCATGACGGCATCGTAGTTCAGGTTCATTTTGGATTTCACAAAACCGCTCATGATGATCTGCAGCGTCTGATCGGCGGACTGGTGCGCCGTTCCCACTTTCTGGAAGGGGCGGCCGCCGACTGTCAGATCGGCACGCGGGTACGTATTTTCGTTTACATTGTACGTCGACGTCGAACCTGCCTTGGCTGAACGCTGCTGGATGGTGACTGCGACATTGGTCAGACCGCCCCAATTGTCCAGCGGGACGTCCGGCCCGGTGGGCCACGTCACGTACGCGTCGTAATCGCCTGCCGGTACGCTGCCGAAATTCCACTGCCCGGCCACATAGCCGTTTGCATCGGAGGCGGACGGGTTGGCGACAAGACGATTGCCATCGTAGGCATTGCTGCCGCTGGGCGTTTCCGCGCTGACGCCGCCCACAAGGACGCTGAACCGCGGATCGCTTTCGTCGATGATCGTCGCTCCGGCGGGAGGAACGGCAACGGAAGATGCCTGGGAGGAAGAACTGCAGCCTTGCCTGCATGATCCGCCGTTACAGAGCGGGTCGCAGCAATCGACGGCGGCAATGCACTGTTGTGACAGGCCCAAAGGACCCTGTAGTGTGACTACTCCACCCATCTGCTGGCACTTCCGGAAGCTGTCTATGTTCGGATCGGAAGTCGCATCGCCCTTCGTCACGGACAACTGGCAGGCGGACGCAGATCCGACGGGCGCGCTCGACGAAGAAGAATGTACTGGTTCTCTGCAACCAGGAGTGCTGCATGCATTTCCCACACAAATGCCTTGATCGCAAATATATGCGGAGATACATGCATCGCCTACACCACTCTTACACCCATACGCATTGAAGCAATCCTGATCCGTTGAACACGTCACCACAGACGACGCACTGCTCGAAGAATCCGTCACCGTGAACGTCAGTGTATTACTCGGCGTATTTGCCCAGCGTGACTGGACGAAGACAGGGTAGCTACCTGGCTGGTACAAGTGGCTTGCCATCTCACAGGGGGGCGTGGCATGCATGCAAGGCAGGACGCTGGAGAATGGCAGCGTGAACGTCAGGTGCGTTCCATCGGATGACGGAATGTTGTCCAGTTCACTGTCTGCGAAGTGGACCATGTTCCCCGTCGGGCTGAAGCCCTGCCCTGCGATCGTCACTTGCGTCCCGGCGGGTCCGGAGGAGGGCGAAAGAGAGTTGATCTGCACGTACTTGTCGCTGCCGTAGCTGGCGGAACTGGAGGAAAATGCCGACGAGCTGGCGAAGCTGGAACTCGACGATGCCGGCGGATTCACGATCGAATACACCAGCTTCTGCGTCGTTTGCGATCCGACTTTCACCGAGACGTTGTAGGTGCCGTGCGCTTCATTCGGCGCCGTAAATTTGATGTGCGTGCCATCGTAGGACGGAATGTTGTCCAGTTCGTCCGTGCCGAAGAAGACAGTGTTGCTCTCACGGTCAAACCCCGTTCCGGTGATGGTGACGGCGTACCCCGCCGGGCTCGAGGCGGGCGAAAGTGCGCTGATGGAGAGAGGAAACGCCACCATGGCCGCGTCGAGACTGTAGGATTTCTGTACGGGGTCGTGCGTCGGGATGCCGCTCACTTCCACGAGCAATGCTACGCCGTTGAATTGGATCGTTGCGAGTTTCTGGAAAAATGTCTGGCCGACGATGCGATCGGGTGCGGGCTGCTTTGTTTGATCCACGCTGTACGTGCCAAGCACCGTCTGAGAACCGTCGTTATTGATCTGAATCAGCTTGTAGGGAACGTGCGTATCAAATCTGTTGTTGTCGACGCTGCTCCATGTAATGAAGACGTCATGCATGCCGGCACCCAGCCCGCTGAAGTCCCAGTCGGCATGCGTATAGACGCCACCCAGTGCCTCTCTGTATTCTCCGGCATACGCCGCCTGCGCAACATTCATGACGTGCAATGAGGGCACCGCGCTGAAATATTGGGGATCGCTGTCATCGATGATCCAGACCGAGACCGGGGCAGCCGATGGTGCTGATGACGGAGTGCTCGATGATGCGCTGGCGGACGATGCCGGGCGCGACGAAGACTGCCTCTCGCTGCTGTTGCTGCCGCCTCCAATGCACGGCGCGGGAGGGTAGTTGCTGGAGCCCGCCGGGCAGAATCCCAGAAGCGTCATGACGCCGCACTGACCGTCGCTCGTGACGAAGTAACAGGTGACGCTCGCAGCCTGCCCACGCAAATCGGAGAACGGTTTGCCGACGGCGATGCCGACGCCGAAGACCACAAAAAGCACGGCCAAGGAAATGCCGTACTGATACAATTGATTCAGGAAAGATGGTTTTCTCATTAGAAAAGGGAATGAGTGAAACAATGGTATATGAGAAACAGATCGTTTTCACCCGACATTTCGTTGCGGGAGTGCCATGTACGGTTCTTATAACATTAGCAGGCGGCCGCTCACTCGTCTCCCCGGGCGCATTCCTCAAATGGTCCGTCACTTTGTCATCCGCCACGCGGATCACGTCGAGCCGGTAGCCGGTATCCTCATCCAACCGCGAACGGGCCGCGTAGCGCCGCGTTCCTCGGGCCATGTGCGAGCGTTTGTCACGCGTGATCTTGAGCTCGGGCCGGTAGACCGCGGCAAGCCGCTTGCCGCCGACGAGCGCCGCCTCGATCAATATCTAGCCCAAGCCGCAGGCAAAGAGCAAGCGAGCCGCTTACTCAACGGGAACCTCACCTCCGTCGCAAGATCGTCGCATTTAATCGCGCAAAGACGTTCGCGCGTCATTCCGGCAGCGGTACGTTCGCCTTGCGTGCCGACGGCTCGTTCACGTATACGCCGCCGGCCAAGTTCCCCGGTTTCGATTACGCTCACTACACGGCGAGCGACAGCCAAGGCGACCAGGCCAGCGCCACGGTCAACGTGCTCTCGCAACCCGGCGACGCCGGCTGGCCGCGTTGGGAATCGACGCCGACAGGATCAAATCGTGCCTCGACCCCAAGGACAACCAATGACCCACTGCACGTTCTCGCCACGACTTACGACAAACGACGGCACCAAAGTGGCGCTGTCCAACTAATCAGCCGGCCGAAACGACCAGATAACGCCAGACTCGCTATCGCCGCCAGCGACGATGATCAGAGGAAAGCCATCGGCGTCGGATTTCAATGCCAGTTCCCAATTCCGATGATCGAGGAACTCTGCCTCTTCGTCTTGCGGCAAGGAGCCCACGAATTCCGACCTCCAAACATCATCGCGGCTAGTAGCAAGATAGACGCTGGCTCGCTCGAGCCCGAGATAAGCAAATGCAAATCTGTCATCGTCCATTATGAGATTCGACACGGCCGGCGGGTTGAACGGCAGTACGGTCGATGCCTTCCAGCCGGACGTAGTCCGGCGGGCAAACAGCAAGTCCTGATGCACGGCTGCGGACTTCGCATACAGCAAAGCAGGCATGCCGTCCGCGGCAACGCCCATACCATAACGCATGACGCCGAGCGTCGAGTCACACGCTTCACGATGCGCCGGGCGCGCCAAGGCTGGCGGTGGGGAGCTTTGGAAGTCAGGCATTTGCCAATCGGTCGCCAGGCAAAAGCTTGTTTGCAGATTGCCGCAGAGGCCGTTGGGGGAAAAGATCGAAAACAGCTTCCGACTGTCGGAACTGGCTGCCGTCAGATGCCGGAAGCCGTCGCCTTGCCGGCCCAAGCGCGCGGTTTGCCACCTGGCGCCGTCGTGCCAGGTTGCCAACAAGTACAATACCGAATGAGAAAAATGGACGACGAGAGGCAGTTTGCCCGGCCGCGAGAGCAATTCAACATCGAAGCCTTCGTTGTTCGGTCGCGGCGTCACGTCCTCTTCGCTCCAAGCCGCCGGCCGGTCGCCTTCCGACATCTGGCCGCGAAGCAACAAGAAGGCGCCCGCCACGCCTCCTCCTTCGGGCAGCGGACGCCTCACGGTCGCCAGCCACTCTTGCCCCGTCGCTCGTAAGGCCAACGATCGCGCGACGGCTCTGCCCAGCGTTTCAGTTCGCACTTGCCCGTTGCTCTCCGTCAGAAAGAACAGCTTTCGCCCGTCAGATTCCGGGGCAGTGAGATGTTGGCCGGCATCGAGCGCCGTAAAAAGCATGGCGAGTCGGCCATGCTCATCGCAAGCGACGGCCTGCTGACGGACGTTCAGGCCCGCGAACTGCTCGCCGGCGACAAGCGAGCGGCGACGCCAGCGACGAGCGGGGAGTTGATGAGGCGATGCGGGATCGGGGGGCGTTTCCCAAATCTCGATTGCACCGTCTTGGTGAACCAACGCAAGCCGCAGTCCAGTGGAATCGAAGTGCAACTCGGAGGCGCTCAGCGAGTCGTTCGCCGCATGCGGCGATTGCAGGCTCAGCAGCCCGCCAGCCCACTTAGGGTCGATGATCGAGAGTTCGCCGTTTCGCCAGGCAACGGCAACCCGGCCTCCGTCGCCGTGGGGAGAGAAGGCAATGCCAACAACGTCGGTTCCAGGAGTTGGCAGATTGAACCGCCCCCAACCGCGGCGAGGATGTCGAACGATGCGTCCCAGCGTATCGCCCGCGAAGAATGTTTTAGCGTCGCGTGGATGCCAGAGCAGTGCGGTGCCTCCAGCGCCGGCAACGGTGTACGGACGCTCGACGAGCTTCAAGTCGGCCGATGCGAGCAGCCGTAGCGTCGCGCCGGGCCCGAAAGCGGCCAACCGCGACCCGTCTGCGTTGAAAGCCAGGCGTCCTCGGGTCGCCGACGCGCCGCGGTCATCCGCCTTGCACGTCGCCAGCAGCCGGCCCGTCGCCAGATCCCAAACCATCGTCTGGTGCGCGACGTCGCAGGCGGCAAGGCGAAGGCCGTCGGGCGAAAGCGCAAGGTCGCTCAATTCACGAGCGTGCCGGATGACTCTTGGCGCCGCCGCGAGCTGCTCGCCGCGCAAAGTCCAGCAGCGAATCTCTCCGCCTGGACCACACGTCGCCGCCATGCTTTCGGCCAACGGATCGCTTTCGTCGCCTGCGTTCGCATCGGCCGTGGCGCGGCCGACGACGTCGATCGCGATCACCGGCCCCGGATGCGCAAGCTCGGCGGCAATCCGTCGCCGGGATCGAGTGTCCCAGATTGATAGCGTTCCGTCGCCGTCGCCGGCCCAGAGCAACGCGGCTTGCTTAGGATCAAAGCGGGTTCGCGGGTTGGGTCCGAGCTTCAGCTCGGAAATCCCTGGTTTGCTGCGGACTTGCCAGCGTCTTATCACCGGGTCGTGCCCTGCCAGAAGGCAATCGTCTCCGGCAGTCGAGAATTGAATGGCCGCCAACCGCCTGCGAAACGGCCAAGGCGCGTCAGCGGCGCGTTCCTCTGAAAACACGGCATGGGTCTCGCCAACCAACGTCGCTCGGGCAGTTTGGCGATCCCAGACCAGCAGTCGGCCGCGACTGTCTCCCGCGGCCAACCACTGGCCGTCAGGCGAGAATCTCACCGCGTGCATGGCGGTCACGGAAGATTGCACGTCCTGAGGCGGCTGATAACTCTCTGACCTGGACAGCTCGCCGTGAGAAGCCTTCAGGCGATAGCAGTCGATTTGGCCGTGACCGCAAGCCACGGCGAGCGAGGCTCCGTCAGCGGCGACGTCAAGATCCCAAGCAGGAGCGTCGGTGCGAATCTCGTTGAGAACCCGCTCGGCGCGCTCGTCGAGCACCCTTATGCTGCCATCCTGTTGAGCAACGGCCCAGCCGCCGTTCGGCAACGCAACCACGTCGAGCGCCGCAGCGCACGTTGACAATCGCGTCGTCTTGGCCGCATCGGTTCCGGTCGCTCCAGGTTCGATCAAAAGCAGCCCGCCGCGGTCGTCTCCGCAGAGGACGCGGCCCTGCTGCGCCGCAACGCAGTAGATTGCCCGGTCATGCACGGCCAGTTCTCGGCGTACGGGTTCGTTTTCATCAACCGGCAAAGTCCAGGAGGTCGCTCTTCCGCTTAGCGATACTCCGACGAACTCGGCACCTGGCTCGAGCCAACAGAGTCGGAGAAAACAGTCTTCGGCCTTCAGGTCGCTCGGCTCGCCCGAGAAAGGGAACAACGCGTGCCGCCATGCCAGGCGCTGTTCCGACCAGGAGCCCGCGACCAGCGCCCTTGGCTCGTGCCGGTTGCCGCGCCAAACGAGCAGCCTGCCGTCATGGCCTGCCGTCACCAGGGTGGACGTTTTCTCATCCCAGAGAAAATCGAGCACGCCCCAGTCGTGCGAAGCCAGCGACGCGATGGGCTTGGGGCCAAGTTTGAGTTCGAACTGCAGCCGGCGCCACTCCCAACCGCGACGAGTCGGCGGAACAAGGCTCAAAGCGCCGAGCGCTTCGCTGTGGCGCTCGATGCTTCGAGCTGCACGTGCGATTTGTTCTCGCTCCAGCGACGTAAAACTTTCATCCCGCTGTTGCTCGATGATCAGGTTCCGCTCGGCGATCCTGTCTTTCGCACGCTTCTGCAGCACGACAAGCGCCCCCAGTGACGCAATGAGAATGCCTGAAATCACGACGCCTGAGGCGAAAAACCTCCTGTGCCGCCGCGACCAGCGAGCCAGGCTTGCCGCCAGGCCATCCGGGAGAGCGGCGACGGGTTCGTCTGCCAGCCAGTGCTCCAGGTCGTCCGCGAGTTGCCTGGCCGAACAGTAGCGGTCGCTCGGCTGCAGCGACATCGCTTTAAGGCAAATGGCTTTCAACGCCCCGGGCGCCGCTGGCGGAAAGCCTTGCGACTCCACGCTCCGCCGGCCCTTCGCTTCCCTCGCTTCGACGGATAGCCGCTCGCTTAAGTCAGGGACGCGCCCCGTCAGAATTCGATAGAGAATCGCCCCCAAAGAAAAAACGTCCCGGGCGGGAAGAGGCTGATCGCGATCGCCGTCTGCCTGCTCCGGACACATGTATCCCCGCGTGCCCAGCACGGCGCCGGGCTGAGTGAGATACTCCGCGTCAGCCGGACCGGAATCCTGCTGACGCGGAAGTTCGAGCGTTTTGTCGCTGCCTTCGCCGCAAGTGAGATCACCTCGGAATTCAGCGTCAGCCGCCTGATTCGACGGGCCATCGTCTCGTAAATCAGCTTGTCCCGCTAAGGCCGTGGCGTTGAAGCGAACGGCCAATCCCCAATCGAGCACGACCGTTTCGCCGTGCTGGCCGAGCATGATGTTTTGCGGTTTCAAGTCTCGATGCAGAACGCCCTTGCTGTGGGCGTAATCAACGATGTCGCAGACATCCAGAAACTTCCGAAGCAATTGGCGGAATTCCCGGCCTATCAACGCCTTGCCTTCGCGATGCCAGCGCTCGATGGCTTCTTCGAGCGTCTGGCCGCTTACAAGCCGCATTGCATAAAACGGGCGCCCCTGCTCGTCTTCACCCAGTGCGTAGACCGCAGGGATGCCCGGATGCTCAAGTTGTCCTGTGATTTCCGCCTCGCGCAGGAACCGAACGCGAGCGTAAGGGTCGTCAGCGTAGCGAGATCGGATCTCCTTGAACGCCACGTCGCGCCGGAGTTGCTTGTCTCGTGCGACCCAGATCTGCCCCAGGCCGCCGCGGGCGTGAAAATGAAGCTTTCGAAAGCGGTTGTTCGGACCGTTATCGACGCTTGGGGCCGGCTCCACGGCAGCATCGGCAACGCCGGCTTCCAGGCGCCTTTCGGCAAACCAGCGTCGCACCGCTTCGGCCTGGCCGGGAAATCGCTCGGCGCAGGCTCCGGCGCAAAAAGCCTCGTCGCCTCGGCGATAATGCCCCTCGATCGCCAGCAGCTCGAACAGCAACTCATGCCGTTCAGACGCCGGCGCCAACTCGAGGCAATCCTCGAGGCATGGAAACTCTCCCCGCTTCCAACTCGCTTCGAATCTTTCGCATACGGCGTCGATCTGCGAACCCAGGGAGCGAAGAGTCGCCCGGCTCTCGGGATCTTTCGCCGGCTCCGAACGCTTCATTCAGCCAGTTCCCGCGAGAGCCGGCGTTTCATGGATCGGAGTTTGCGTTCTACCGTGGCGGGAGCAATGTCGAGCTTCGATGCAATGTCCTTGTGCTTCCAGCCCTCGACGCGCAAGGCGACGATTTGGGCTACCTGCGGTTCGCCAAGTTGCTCAAACAACTCGCAGAGTTCTCCCACCACGACTTCCAGCATCTGGCTTGCAGCGCGGCTGTCCGTCATCTGCTCGATGCCCGCTGCTTCGCCGGCGCGACCCGCGGCTGGCAGGGCCGATTCGCCCAACACCCGCGCTTTGCCCTGACCTCGCCGCTGACGCCGCTGGTAATCTCGTGCGCGATTCGAGGCCATGACCGTAATCAGCCGCCAGAAATCGTCGCGATCCTTCAGCCTGGCGAATTTGCCGGCCCGGGCCGCGGCAAAGAAGTTCTTGAACGCGTCTTGAACAAGGTCGCTTTCGTCCGCCTCGCGTCGCGCGGCAAAGCCGAGCAGCCGCCGGGCTAGCTTGAGTAGCCTCTCGTGATACCGCTCCCACAACTCCCTGGCGGCATCGTCGTCGCCTTGTTTGATGCGGGCGATCCAAGTCGTAACCGAGGATGATTCCACAATAGCTGCCCTCAGCGGGGACCCACGTATGCCGCTTGAACTGCCGCCCATTCTACGACACGCAATCTGGGGGGACAACCAAAGAACCCGATGTACAAGAATTTTTTCTGCACTTTTTTGATGGCATCTGGCGGCCCGCTACGTGATTACGCATAGGGCCCAAGAACCACGCAGACAACGCGAGTGTGGAAAAAGGCGGCTTAAACGCGGGTGATATTATAACGTGGAGCAAAAACACGCGCGGTCTTCCTACGACGACGGCGGTCGCCGCCGCTCGGCGATTCTCCAGAGCTTCCGCTGCGGCGCCCGCCGGCCCTGGTGCCGGCGAGTTTGGCAAACGGCCATCAAGGCCTGCGGCGGCACGCAAGATTCCGCGGCGCAGCGGCTGTTCGTCACCACTTCGGCAGTCAGCGAAGGACTGCAGCACGGCCGACTGAGCATCGATACTCTGGTCGTGATGCTGGCCGAATTGAAACCTCACGGCTGGCAATTACCCAAATTGCCTCCGCGTCAGGAGTTGATGGCCGAGGGCTATATCGAGGCAATGGCCTACTTGCGCGAACCGAGCCAAACGGCGAGCAAGCGCCTCCGCATTTCTCGCGACGACCTGGCGGTCCTGTCCGCAGCGCTCTCCGACGATGATTGGTCCAAAACCATCGCGCACCGCGACCACGCCCTAAGCTCGGGCGAAATTGCACGCCTGCGCCGCGCCGACGCGAATCTCGCGGCGCTAGCCGCGCACATTTCGAAATCTGCATCGCGTCGTCAGGGCAAGCCCATCGACCGCAGCCTCGAGCAACTCTGCCAACTTCACCGCACCTGGGCCGCCGCCTGGACCGACTACCGCAACGCGGTTCCGTACGCCTGGACGGAAGACACATGAAAGGCTAATGGAATCTGAATACGGGAATTCCGTTGAACGGATGGCGTGGGCCAGCCAGGTCAAGTAGGATCGGCGGCCAGGATCGTTGTGGACTTTTTACCATCGTCTCGAGGGAACACAAGTCATGGCACGAAAGACGCATTCAGCGAAGCACTATCAATCTTGTTTACGACTGCTGTTGCCGCTCCTGGCCGTCTCGCTGTGGCTCGGAGACGCAAGGGCCGACACGCTGTATGGGACGTGTCGGCGCCGCGATGGTTTGAAAGTTGATGGGACAGTGACCATCTCGACGAGTTGGAACGGCAAGAAGGCGTATCCCAAACAGGGCCAATATCGGCTCGACTTCGGCGGCAAGGTCGGTAAGATAGTTACCGTTTATGTAAACGGCTCAAAATATGCGACGGTCGATGTCAACGACGACACGAGACTTGATATTCGAGTGCGATAGTACGACGTTCCCTTTTCGCTCGCGCCCAGGTGCAGGAGGACCATGAGAATGTACGTGACATGTGGTCGGTGTGGAAATCAATTCGGGCTTCCCGAACCGATTCCCGCTGCTGTGCAATGCCCTTTTTGCCGCTCGGTCGTCGCCTTCGCGCCGCCCGTGTCGGTTCCTCCGCCGGTGGCTGTGCCAGTGCCGCCGCCTCCACCCGTCGCGCCTGCACTCGCGTCCCAAACGCCAGACGTAGCGGCTCCGCAAGCAGTTCCGGTGTCCGAAACGGTGCAAATTCTCACGGAGCCGACCTCGGTTCGAGAGCGACTTGTCCAATCCCCAGCCTCGCGTCGCTCTGCATTTACTTTCTGCGCTGCGGTCGGAGCCTCCGTGTTGGCAGGGGGCTTGTTTGCGGGAGGATTCTTTGGCGGCGACGAGCGCGTCACGTCGGCAACTCGCCACGGCGCCGCCTCGGGAAAGACACAGAGGCCGCGTCCTGAAAGCCCGAAGCCTTCCGGCTCCGGCGGCGACGACGAGAAGAACGGGGAGGTTGAGAAGCCCCAGAAGCCCGCGATCAAACCGCCGCCGCCAGAGTTCGATCGCGCGCCTTGGCGGCAGGCCGATTTTCTCATGGTCAACCCCACGCACTATGCCATCTCCTTGCAAGAGGTCGGCGACGACGAATACCGGTTGACCTCCAAGGCCGAAGGCGAGGAAGCCACCCTGGCCATCGAGTCAGCGCACGATGGTCGCGTGCCTATCATCGCGCGCGACCGCGCCCTGACGCGACGCATTTACCGCGCGGTCGAAAAGGACGAGACCTTGCCGGCGCCCTTGGCTCTCGAGGTATCGCGGCTTTATTGTCATCAGGAGTTCGTTCCGGAAACAGGCCGCTTTGTCGCATTCAAGGAACTAAGGGATAACGAACTGCGCGTGGGCTTCTTGCTCGACGAGCAATCCGACTTCGTCACATTTCGAGAGTTGTCCCTGCCCGAAGAAGAGCGTGTGCAACGAGCGCAGATCCTGCCAGGCACGCTCAAGACGGACGTGAGAGAACGGGACTTGCGAGATTCCAAGTATGTCGACTGGCTCGATTACTGCATCTATAACGTGTGCCGAAACCTGCGAAGTCCCAAGGGCGAAAAAACGCACGTCCATCTGGTCGCCGATGGGGTCAAAGTCGACATTAGCGACGCCGAAGTGGGGCGGGCGATCGAAGATTACGAGCGCGAACGGGGCATTGACGCCACGAACGCCGCCTCGCGCGGGTCGGTGTTGCATCAAATGTTGGGGGAGCTCGCACGCGAGCCCGAGCGCCGAAGCGAAAAACGCTTGTTGAAGCAGTTGCGGCGAGCCCACGAAGAAATGTCGAGATTGAAAGAGTCGCTTGACGGCGAACTTCGCAGCCGTCTGACTCGGCTCCGCGTGCCTCTGCTGGAGCGAGAGGAAATCGATTCGCTGCTCGCCGAACGGACGCTGGCGGAGGAGCACGGCGATCAGTTTCGCCGTCGAGAAGAACGGATCGACCCCGAACGGCACACGAGCGCGGGCTACGAGCGATTGTTCTGCGCTTCGCACAAGCTGATCACGCAAATCCGCTGGCCGCGCGACGGCGGAATGTACGAGCTCGATATGCGTCTGGTCGACGCGAATGACGGGCGAGTCCTGTGGTCGGACCAGGGCGATCGATTCGATGCTGAAGAAAATCGGCCTATTGAACAGATTGGCCGCCCGCTGTGCCTTCCAGCGGGCGGCACGCTGGTTGCGGCGAGCTTTTCCGCCGACCCTGAAAGCTCCAGGCCCTCAGGATCGGTGCAGCAGCCGTTCGCTCCGCTCCACAACGCGATGTTCGATCGTCGCACGCTCGATTCTGAGCAGTTGCAAGGCAAGACCCCATGCCTCCTGCAATTATTGCCGAGCACCGGGAGCGAGATGCTCGACCTCCGTGATTTGTTCGGGTGGCAGCGGTGTACGATTCCCGCGAAGGCCGTCACAACGTCCAAGCCTGTAACTTCCTTGGCTGACGTTCCCGCCAATGAAGAGCTTCGCTACCTGGTGTGGCGCATCGCCAAGGCGTCCTTGCCGCCCGCCGGCGACATCCTGTCTATTGAAAGATCGAGGCTGACAGTTGGATTAGGGCGTAATGACGGTATAGCGCCGACGGACCGCCTGCTCATCCTCCGCCGCGGCACGGACGGGGCGAGCGAAGAGATTCTTACCGGCGAGCCCGCCGTATCGCAGGTCAACGACCACAACAGCGTCGCGGTGCTCGAACCTCAGCACGCCTCGATCTTGCAGCCGGGCGACATGGTCGTCGTCAAGCGACCGCTCCGCCCGCGCGTCGCAGTCTTCCCCGCGCAAGTCACGGCCGAAGACGAACGGCTTCTTCGGGGAATCAGCGTTATGAATGCGGCGCAGCGGAATCGCTTGCAGCAGTGGGTGGAGTTGCAAGGCGGCAATCTTTCCAGGCAATTACGCGCCGGCTTGGAAAGCTGGACGGTCCCTCTGATTGAGGGCGAATCGCTCGCGCGCCTCGCCGGCAGCCGCGTGAACGCGCGGAATTCACTCGACGCAGCGGCGCAACAGCAGTTGGCGCGCGAGTCGGGCGCGAGCCACGCGGTCTTTCTGACGATCGGACCGGCCAAAGCTGCCGTGCCTTGCCGCTGCCTCCTGACGATGACCATCGTCGACGTCGAGCGAAAAGAGGTCGCGGACCATTTGCGGTTCGAACTGTCGCCAGGACAGTTCAACCGCTTGAATCAATGGCGACCGTAGAAAGGCATGCATAGGCGGCAACGACGCGCAGACTTCCGTTACGAGCACGCGGAAATCCGCGTCACTATGGAACCCGACAAGCCATACTGGCAGACTGACGCTCTTTTCACGCTATGCGAGGTGACCGCGCAATGAGGCGTTTTCTTTCCGATACGAGGGCGCAGAGGCGGCGACGATGCGGACGTTCGCCCGCATGCATTCGTCGGCATTTGCGCGCGGAGGTTCTGGAGTCGCGCCTTCTTTTGACCGCTGACGCGTATGAACCCAATAATTCGATCGCCGAAGTTGCGCAGGATCCTGTGGGCGGCACTTCGCCGAACTTCGGTCTGGTGACGAATACCCGCGTGATCACTGATTTGAACCTCGACGACTCGGCGGACTGGTACCGGTTCGAAACCACGGAGACTGGAACGACTCATGACTACGTGCGGATTGATTTTCTCAACAGTCAAGGGAATCTCGGCCTGCAGTTGTACGATGCCAGCGGTCATCAACTGGCCGACAGCAAGGATCCGTACAGCGATTTCCAGAAGATTTCTTTGAACGGCGAAGCAGTCGGCACCTACTTTATTCTCGTCTACGGCGACGCTAACCCCAACTACACGTTGACGGTCGATCCACCGGGAAATTCGCCGGACGACCTGTACGAGCCGAACGACACGCGCTTTCAGGTAGCGACCGAGACGCCTGGCGCAATCGGCTCGGCGTACCTTGGGACCGTGAATTCCGACCACGTGATCACGGATTTGAGGCTCGAGGATGCCGCCGATTGGTTTGAATTCTCGACTACGGCGCAGGGGATTTCTGCGAATTATGTGCAAGTTGACTTCGCAAACAGCCAGGGGAATCTTGGCTTGCAGTTGGACGACGCCAACGGCAACCAACTAGCCGACAGCAAGGATCCTTACAGCGATTCGCAAAAGGTATCTCTGAACAATCTGGCCGCCGGCACCTATTTTATTCGAGTCTACGGCGACGCCAACCCGAATTACACGCTCACAATTTCTCCTCCGCCGGTAGATGAATCACTTTCCGTCGATGTTTTCCCGGCAACTTTCAGCGAGACAGCCGGGCCCGGAGCAGCAGTTGCGACGGTAACGCGAACCGGCGACACCAGCAATGCGCTTCTAATTCATCTTGCAAGTTCGGACATAACTCAGGTCAAAACGCCAGTAACGGTGACGATCGCCGCGGGCCAGGCGTCAGCGTCCGTCCCGATTGACGCGGTCGACGACCTCATCGTTGACGGCGCCCACACCGTCGACGTGACAGCGTGGGCTTCGGGGTATGAAAGCGGCAACGCGAACGTGTCCGTGACCGAGAGCGTTGCTCCCACTCCCGTTGTCACGAACACCAACGACACCGGTTCGGGATCTTTGCGGGCGGCCATCACCGCAGCCAACGCTAGTACGGGGCCCATTACCATTACGTTTAATATACCTGGCAATGGGACGCAGGTGATCGAGCCGCAAAATCCTCTGCCGGTCATAAAAAACTCGGTGGTGATCGATGGTAACCGTTCACGCCCCGGCGTAGCCGGGGCGAAAACTGCTCTTCGCGCATGAGGCGAAATCGGCGAAATAGTCGGTATGTTGCCGCCGCAAGCGCCGATTACGCCCGAACAACTGCAGGCATTGCCGCCCGAAATCC
>DATKRK010000092.1:0-25139 GCA_035532215.1 Pirellulales bacterium
GAGGCTGGTGCGCGAGCCGCAACGCTGATGACGATCGTCAGCACGGCGGCGAGGAACGACCTGGACGTGTACGTCTACCTGAAGGACGTGCTGGACCAATTGCTGGCCGGCTCGACCGACTACCGCTCGTTGCACGCCGACCTCTGGAAGCAATCGCACCCCGAAGCGGTTCGCAATTACCGGACCGACGAACTCCGCGACGCCGCCGACCGGAGTCGCCACCGTCGTGCTCAGCGACGGCTGGCCCAGAATTCTCCCGACCCCCGCCCCTAGCCCCGCCCGCCCCAGAGCCACCTGGCGCCGGTGTACGGTTACCCTTCCCCTGTTCATCAATGACCGCTTCGACCGTCCGAATCATGACTTCCTCCGATGCTCGATGGCCCCCACTTCCCAAGTCATGCATTTTACGCCAAAACTCAACTGTTGGAACCTATGTCTGCGGCCCTCGTCGGATCTCGGAGCCGATCGCCACGCTCCGCCATCCGGCGCTTGAACGGCTTATCATTCAGCCGGCCGCTTCGCTGACGCGCAGCCCGCGGGGCAGGCTCTCGCCGAACATCAAGCCTTGCTCTTCTTCGCGCAACTGGCCTCCTTCGGCCACGAGCTCGCGATAGTGGGCCGGCACGTCGAGCCGGTCGAGCCAGGCCAGCACGCGCTCGCGGCGCGATTCGGAGATGTCGCGATAGCGGTCGCCGGTTCGCCGCGACATCTGCACGATCGAAAAGGCCAGCGCCTCGGGCGGCAGCTTCGAGTCGATGAGCGCTGCGAGCCAGCGTTCGGCCTGTTCGGCCGGCGCGACCGTGTTGAGCGGGCCGTACATTGGCACGCGCGCCCCCAGGCGCCCAAGCGCCCAAATGCCCGCGTCGCGCACGGCGCCGACTTTTTCGCGCACGACGAGTTCCAACAGCGCCTCGGCTAACTCGATTTTGGCTGCCACGCCGAGCAGTTCGAGCGAACCCAGCAGCCGCCAAACTTCGGCCGCCTCGTGCGAACCGGCGGCGAAGTCGGGCTTGCGCGACTTGCCTCCTTTGGCCCCCAGCGCCGGCCGCACCAGCGCCAACAGCGGATCGGCCAAGGCGCGCTGCTGGCCGGCGGCCAGCCCGCCGGCGATCCGCCGCCAGAGAATCAGCCACTCGACGCGGCAGGCCGGAGTGTGAAAGGCGCGCTTGCCTTGCAACAAACGCCAGGTCTGCGCTACGCGCCAATCGTCTACGGCCAGGCCATAACCCGGCCGCAGGCCGAAGCCGAGTAGATAAAGCCAGCGGGCTTCTTGCTCCGCACTGCGGCGGCGGCCAGGTTCGAATTCGACGAGCGCCTCCCAGAAACCGCGCAACAGCGACATCGGCCAATCGCGGCGTCGCATTTCAGTCCGCTCTTCGAGCCGCTTGACGAGCGATTCAGGCTTGATCGCCGCATCGGGTGACGTAGGAGCAAACGTCGCCTGGATCAACTTGCGGCAATCTTCGACCAGCGTCTCGTCCAGCACGCCTTCCGCTTCGCCGGCGCCGGCGTGCCCTTCGCGGTCGGTTTCGGTCGCCGCGCGAACGTCGAACTGCAGCCGCCAAGTCCGCGGCCCAGCGGCCTCGCTGCACCACAGGTCGATCGTGCCGATCTCGCTCAGCCGGGCGTGCAGGTTCACCGCCAGCGATTCGCTCTGGCCTTTCTTTTGCGCTTCGAGCACCGTGCGGATCGGCGGCAAAGCGGTCATTTGCTCGGGATCGACCGCGAGCAACTCGCCGGGGCGGTCGGTCAGCCGCGTGCTCGACACATACAGCGGAAACTCGACTGGATGACGGATCAACAGCTCGAACGTGCGCTCGGCCAGGTTCACTTCCTGCCCTGCTTCGATTCCGGCCGGCAACAGGCAAACGGCCGTCGGTTCCGCACGGCCGGCTGTTTCAGCGCCGATGTAATACGTGCGAGCCAGCCCTGCGGAAATCTGCACGCCGAGACCTCGGCGGACCATGCCGTAATACGCCGCGCCGTGGGCGACCGCCAGATCGAGCCGCGCGTTGGCCAACACGAGCGGGCGCCACGGCTGCCGATTGCCCGGTTCCCGAAACCACGAACCGAGAACTTCCAGCAACCGCTCGCACAGCACGGGCGATGCGAACAAGCCGCCGTTGAACAGCACCAGGTCGGGCCGGGCCGCGTCGTGGTCGCCGGCCGGCGGAGGTTCGTCGCCGAGCGCCACGTGGCGATGGGCTGTGAGAAACGCGGCCAGATACTTGGTGATTGCCGCATCGGCGGCGTAGGGCAGTCCGAACTCCTGAAATCCGCTGCGGCGCGTCGCCGGCTTATCGTCGAGCGCGACGCGCGGCAAAAAACCTTCGAGCAGCAACTCCTGCACTTCGTCGCGCGCGATTTCCGCTTGCAGCCCTCCGCCGATCAGCCGCGAACCGGCGCCGGGCAGGCTGACGGTGAACCGCTCGGGCGGCTCGGCGGCCAGCAGCGTCTCTTTGACGTGCCGGCAGGTTCGAACCAGCACAGCCCATTGCCGCGGTTCGAGCTTGCCGCCGCGGGCGATCTTTTGTTCCAAGTGCTGGGCCAGGGCCAGGTCGAGGTTGTCGCCGCCCAGGATCAAATGCTCGCCGACCGCCACGCGATGGAACTGGACCTTGCCCGCTTCGCCGCGGCGCACGCGGATCAGCGTGAAGTCCGACGTGCCGCCGCCGATATCGCAGACCAGAATCTTCTGGCCCGGCGACACCCGCTGCTGCCAATCGTCGCCCCGGGCGTGAATCCAGGCATAAAAAGCCGCCTGCGGCTCCTCGATCAGCACCACGCGCGGCAATCCGGCCAGTTTCGCCGCCTTGACCGTCAGCTCGCGGGCCACCTCGTCGAACGAGGCGGGCAGCGTCAGCACGACGTCTTGCTCGGCCAGCGGGTGCGCGGGAAAGCGAAAGTCCCAGGCTTCGCGGATGTGGGCCAGATAGCGGCTGCTGGCTTCGACCGGCGAAAGCCGCTCGACGTCGGCGGCGCCGTGCCAGGGCAACAATTCGGCCGTGCGGTCGACGCCCGGATGGCAAAGCCACGACTTGGCCGAAGCGATCAGCCGGCCCGGCGAGGCCGTGCCATGATCGCGGGCAAAGAAACCAACCGCGTAATTCCGCTCCTTCGCGCCCCAAGGCAAGGCCAACGCGCCGGCCGGGAATTCGCTGGCCGCCGCTTCATAGTGGAACGACGGCAGCGTCTCGCGGGCCTCGACCTCGCCCGGCGCCACGATCTGCGGCACGGCGAAGGTGCGCACGCTCCAGCGTTCTTCGTTTGCATCGATATAGGCCACGGCCGAATTGGTCGTGCCCAGATCGATGCCGACGCAAAACCGGCTCGGCGTTTCGTGCAAATCGCGGGTGGAATTCATAAGGTAGCATTTTAACGGTCGGCCCGAAATCGAAAATGGCCTCGCTTGACGGCCTTATGCCTGCACGATCTGATAAGCGAAAAATCACTCTCAAGAGAATTTTCCTATGACCCGAGCCATTCGCTCCGGCGCCATCGCTCTTCTGACCGCGTCCTTGTTCGGTTGGCTGGCTGCATCGAGCCAGATCGCCAGCTTCGCCCAGGAAAACAAACCCGCCGCGAAGCCGGCGAAGGCCGCGGCGGCCGTTGACGACGATTCCGCAAAGGATGCGAGCGACCGCACGGTCTTGCCGCTGACGGCGCCGTATCGCAAGCCCATCACGACTTTCGACGTGCGCGATGTCAAGTCCCCGCCGGTGTTCCAGGTCCGCGCCCCAAAGGGCGCGCCGAACGTGGTGGTCATTCTGATCGATGATCTCGGCTTCGGCGGCACGAGCACGTTCGGCGGCGTGACCCCGACGCCGGCCTTCGATCGGCTGGCGAAAGGCGGACTCCGCTACAACCAGTTCCATTCGACGGCCTTGTGCTCGCCGACGCGAGCCGCCCTGCTCTGCGGGCGAAATCATCACTCGTGCAATATGAGCGGCATCACCGAGATCGCCACGTCGTTTCCCGGCGCCACGGGCATGATCCCGGCTGACTGCGCCATGCTGCCGGAGATGCTGCGGCTCAACGGCTACAGCACGGCCCACTTCGGCAAAGACCACCTGACGGCGACCTGGGAGACCAGCCCTTCGGGGCCGCTGGCCCGCTGGCCGACGATGCGCGGGTTCGACAAGTTCTACGGCTTCCTGGGCGGCGAGACGAACCAGTGGTTCCCGTCGATCTACGACGGCGTCACCCCGGTCGAGAACCCGAGCAAGGGCGACCCGGATTATCACTTCATGAACGACATGACGACCCAGTCGATCAACTGGATCAAGAACCAGCAGTCGCTGACCCCCGACAAGCCGTTCTTCGTCTACTTCGCCCCAGGCGCCGTCCACGCTCCGCACCATGTGCCGAAAAAATACATCGACAAGTACAAGGGCAAGTTCGACGAAGGCTGGGACGCGATCCGCCAGCGGATCTTCGAGAACCAGAAGAAGCTGGGCGTGATTCCCCAGGGCACGAAGCTGGCCGACAAGCCCGCCGACATCAAGGACTGGGACAAGTTGTCGGCCAACGAAAAGAAGCTCTTCGCCCGTCAGGCCGAGGTTTTCGCGGCGTACGTCGACATGACCGATACCGAGATCGGCCGGTTGATCGGCGCGATCGACGAACTGGGAGAGCTCGACGACACGCTGATTTTCTACATCGCCGGCGACAATGGCACGAGCGCCGAAGGGGGCATGCACGGGCTGTTCAACGAGATGAGCTACTTCAACGGGTTCGCGGAGCCGGTCGACGACATGCTCAAGCACGTCGACGAGTGGGGCGGCCCGAGCACCTACCCGCACATGTCGGCCGGCTGGGCCGTCTGCTTCGACTCGCCGTTCGCGTGGACCAAGCAGGTCGCCTCGAACTACGGCGGCACCCGACAAGGGATGGTCGTTCACTGGCCCAAACGCATCAAAGGCCACGGAGAGGTCCGCTCGCAGTGGCATCACGTGATCGACGTCGCGCCGACCGTGCTGGAAGCCGCCGGGCTGCCCCAGCCGCGGGTCGTCAACGGCACAGCTCAGCGGCCGATGGAAGGCACGAGCATGGCCTACACGTGGGACGATCCCCAGGCCGCCGACCGGCGGCTGGTGCAGTATTTCGAGATCCTCGGCAACCGCGGCGTGTACTACGACGGCTGGTTCGCCGGCACGGTCCACGCCTACCCCTGGGCCAAGGCGCGGAACACGCTCGAGAACGACGAGTGGGAACTATACCACGTGCGCGATGACTTCAGCATGTCGGAGGACCTGGCGGTGAAAGAGCCCGGCAAGCTCAAGGAACTCCAGTCGATGTTTCTGGCCGAGGCGGCAAAGTACAACGTCCTGCCGATCGACGACCGCCGCGAGCAACGGTTCATCGCCGCGCTGGTCGGACGCCCCGACCTGATGCAGGGCCGCAGGTCGCTTACCGTCTACGAGGGGCTCGGCTTTCTGATGGAGAACGACTTCATCAACACCAAAAACACGTCGTTCGAGATCGTCGCCGAGGTCGAGACGCAAGGCGCGAAGGCCAACGGCGTGATCGTTTCGCAGGGCGGCCGCTTCGGCGGCTGGAGCCTGTACGTCAAGGACGGCAAGCCGACGTACCTTTACAACTATCTCGGGCTGCAAAGTTATTCGGTCATTTCGGACACGCCCTTGCCCGCGGGCAAGGCGACGCTCAAGCTCGATTTCGCCTACGACGGTAAGCCGAAGCTCGGCGGCGCCGGGACGGCGACCATGTTCGTTGGCGGCAAACAGGTCGGCTCCGCCCGCATCGAGCGGACTCAATACGCCGTCTGGTCGGCCGACGAGACGGCCAACGTCGGCGCCGACCGCGAAACGCCCGTTTCGCCGGATTATGTGGAGGAGACGAGCAAGTTCACCGGCAAGATCGGCAAGGTGACGATTCGGCTGAAGTGATCGGGGCGGCGCTAGCCGCTTGAGGCGGCAGACCGGACGGATCGGCATATCCGCCTTCCGGACCAACGCAGTTCTTCCAGCGATCTGATATAATACGGTCGTGGAGGATTCTTATGACAACTTTTCGAGCGCGCTTTGACGGTCAGGTGTTAATTCCGGAACGCCCTTTGGACCTGCCTCAAGGGAGCGTTGTCGAGATCCGCGCGACCGTGGTCGAGTCGCCGACGTCGGCTTTGCAAGCTCTGACGAAACTGGCTGCCGATTTTCCAGACAATCCGGACTTGCCGGCCGACGGCGCCGCTCAGCACGACCATTATCTTTACCAGACTCCGAAGCGCCCGTGATTTTGCTCGATACGAGCTATATCCTGGCGGCCGTTTGCCCGCGCGACGCGCTGCACAATCGCGCCGTGGCTTGGTCGAACGTCATTGCAGAGCCGCTGATTGTCACGGAACATGTGCTGTGGGAATGCGTCAATTTCCTTTCCTCCCCAATCGACCGCCCCAAGGCGCACGCGGTCGCTGCCCAACTCCGCTCCAACGCGGGCATTGAGTTTATCGAAGCTTCCCAGCAATTGTTGAACGAGGGCCTGCGGATGCACGCCAGCCGCCCGGCCCGGTGACGAAAATCACGAACGGTCCGAACAAAGGATGCAGGATCGTGCCGACAATGGTCGAAGTGTAAGAGATGGCGAACTGCAGACCGGCCGCCAAACCGATCGTCGCCAGCCCTTCGATGCCGACGCGTTCGATCGTACGGCGGCCGAAAGCCAGCATGCCGATCCAACCGGCGAGCGAAAGCGAGATGCTGAGCACGACGAGCCGCCAAATCCATGGGCGGTCTGCAAAACCGGGCGGCGGGCTGGCTTGGAATTGAGCGGCAAATGTCGCCGTCACGAGCGCCGCCAAAGCGGCGTACGCCAGGACGAACAACAGACCCGTTCGACGCCGGGCGAGAGGTTGAGTCATGGAACGGGTTGCGTCAACTGAGCCAAAAAGTCCTGGAGCTCCGGGCGCCCTCGGCCGGCAAAACAATCCAAGGAGCGGCGCGCGCCCTCGGCCGTCGAGGCAGGTTGCCGGGCGAGGGCGCCCGGCCCTCCGTCTTTTTCCGGGCGAGAGCGCCCGGCCCTCCGTCTTATTCCGGGCGAGGGCGCCCGGCCCTCCATCTTATTCCGGGCGAGGGCGCCCGGCCCTCCGTCTTTTTCCGGACGAGGGCGCCCGGCCCTCCGTCTTTTTTCGGGCGAGGGCGCCCGGCCCTCCGTCTCGCCGATTTCCCTTAGCTCTTCCGTGGTATAAGATTTCGATGTTCGATCGATCGCTTTCTCACGAGCGGCGCCGCGTGGCGGGCGGCTCACAGCTTACCGAACGCCGCCGTGCGCTGAAAAGAGCCGGCTGAAAAAGAGCCGAAAGGAATCGCGTCATGGCCGATCCAACCTTGCAATTATCCTGGCCCGAGCCCGATATCGCGGTGCTCACGTTCGACGAGCCCGGCAAAGGGGCCAATGTTTTTTCGCAATCGGTCCTGGCGGAGCTAGCAGCCCAGCTCGATCAGCTTGCAGGCCGCCAAGACCTTGCGGGGCTCATCTTCCGCTCGGGCAAGCCCGGCATTTTCATCGCCGGCGCCGACCTGCGCGAATTCGCCGCCGCCAAGAACCCCAGGCACGAGCAAACCGTGGCGGTCGCCACGCGCGGCCGAGAGCTGTTTGCCCGGTTGTCAATGGCGCCCTTTGTGACCGTCGCGGCGATCGACGGCATTTGCTTCGGCGGCGGAGCGGAATTGGCCATCTGGTGCGACCGCCGGGTGATGTCGACCAGCCCCAAGGCACAGTTCGGTTTTCCGGAAGTGAAGCTGGGCATGTTCCCCGGCTGGGGCGGCACGGTGCGCGCGCCGCGGATCGTCGGCCTCGGCAACGCCGTCGAATTGATCACCGGCGGCGAATCGATCGACGGACGCACGGCATTGCTGATGGGCCTGGCCAACGACCTTGTGCCCAGCGAGTGCGTCGACGAGGCGGCGATTGCGATGGTCCGGGCCGAGCAGAAAACCAAGCAGTATCTGGCCGACCGCGAGCGCTGGTCGAAGCCACTGGAAATCGACGAAACCGAACTGGGATTTTTGGGCGCCACCGCGTCAGCCTATATCCAGCAGCAGACCAAAGGGCACTATCCGGCGCCGCTGGCGGCGCTCGAAGTGCTGCTCGGTTCGGCCGGGCTCGACGCCGACGCGGCCGGACAGGCCGAGGCTGACGCCTTCGCCAGCCTGTTCGGCACGCCGATCAATCGCGCGCTGATCAACGTCTTCTTCCTCACCGACCGCAACAAGAAAGACGCCGGCATCGAGAACGCGGCGGTGAAGCCGCGCGAGATCAAGTCGGTCGGCGTGTTCGGCGCCGGCATCATGGGCGCGGGCATTTCGGCGGCGGTCGTGAAACGCGAGATTCCGCTGACGATCACCGACGCCGCGGCGCCGGCCTTGGCGGGCGGGGTGCAAAAGATCTTGGAAGAAGTCTCCTACAACAAGCAGACCAAAGGCGCCGATCCGCAGCGGATGCTCAAGTTCGCTCCGCTCGTGAACGCCACCACGGTCGACGCCGAGTTCGCCCGCTGCGATTTGGTGATCGAAGCCGTGATCGAGAATCCGAAGATCAAGGCCGAGTTGTATGCGCGGATCGAGCCGCTGCTGGCCGACAATGCGATCCTGGCCTCGAACACCTCGGCGATTTCGATCGGCCGACTGGCGGAAAAACTCAAGCATCCCGAGCGGTTCTGCGGCATCCACTTTTTCAACCCGGTGCGCAAGATGCCGCTGGTGGAAGTGATTCGCGGCCCGAGGACGAGCGACGCGACGATCGCCACCGCGGTGGCCTTCGCCAAGCGGATCGGTAAATCGCCAATCGTCGTCAACGACGGCCCCGGCTTCCTGGTCAATCGGCTGCTATTGCCTTACATGAACGAAGCGCTGGAATTGATTCTCGACGGCATCGAGATCAAGGCCATCGACGCGGCGGCCAGAAGCTTCGGCATGCCAATGGGGCCGATCACCCTGTACGACGTGGTGGGCCTCGACACGGCCTATTACGCCGGGCAAGTGATGCACGAAGCTTTTCCGGACCGCATCGTCGAGTCGCCGCTGTTGGGAGCGATGGTCAAGGCCGGCCGGCTGGGCCAGAAAACAGGCGCCGGGTTCTTTGCGTATAAAGACAAGCAGGGCCGCGGCATGCCCGATCCGACGTTGGCCGACGTAGTGAAGCCGCTGGTGCGCAAACAGGAGAAGCTGAGCGAGGAGCGGATCGTCGAGCGGCTGTTTTTGCCGATGGTGCTGGAGGCGACGCGAATTCTGGCCGAGCACAAGGTGCGCGATCCGCGCGACGTCGACTTGGGGTTGATCTTCGGTATTGGCTTTCCGCCGTTCAAAGGCGGGCTAATGTTCTGGGCCGACACGCTCGGCGCCGCGAAGATCATCGAAATGCTCAAGCCCTACGAAGCGCTCGGGCCGCGTTACCAGCCGACGCCGATGCTGCTGGAAATGGCGACGGAGAATCGCAGTTTTTACGGCTGAGATCGGGGGGGTGGAAAGGTTTTGAAAGGGGATAAGGGGATGATGAGGAGATGGGGAGATGGGGAGATGGAATAGAGGGAGATTTGCAAATCTCTCCTTCTCCGCGCCTCCGCGTGAGACTTAAAGGAGGAACGAGGCTCACGCGGAGGCGCGGAGAGAATAAAGGAAATGTTCAACAAAATCCCTGCTTCATCCCCCTTATCTCCTCTTCATCCCCACATCCCCTTTCTAAAACCTCTCAATCACGAATCACTAACCATCCAAACAGAGTTCAGAAATCGAATGTTCGGCGCGGCGGTTTTCAAGACGGCCGGCGCCGAAGAGGAGTGAAATCATGAAACGAGCCGTTGTCGTCGATTGCGTGCGAACGGCGATCGGTCGAGCCCATAAAGAGAGGGGGGTGTTTCGCGAAGTGCGCAGCGACGATCTGGCCGTGGCCGTCGTCAAGGCGCTCGTCGAACGCACGGGCATCGATCCGAACGAAGTCGAAGACCTGGTGCTCGGCAACACGCAACAGCAGGGCGAACAAGGTTTCAATGCCGCGCGGCACGTGGCGTTGATGTCGGACCTGTCGGTCGCTACCGCCGGCGCGACGATCAACCGCCTTTGCGGATCGAGCCTGCAAGCCTTGAACCAGGCCTCGCACGCCATCATGGCGGGCTTCGAAGACGTGCAGATCGTCGGCGGGCTGGAGCACATGCAGCACATCGCCATGGACAAAGATATCGACATCAATCCCAAGCTGTTCCATCGCACGTCGAAGGGCGCGCTGAGCATGGGCGTCACGGCCGAGTTTCTGGCCCAGACGCAAGGCATCTCGCGCGAAGAGCAAGACGCCTTCTCGATGCGCAGCCATCACAAGGCCGCCGCCGCCCAGGCGGCCGGCGAATTTGCCAATGAAATCATCCCAGTCTGGGGCCGCAACGAGGCCGGCCAGCGAATTCTGGTCGACGCCGACCAGTGCGTGCGGCCCGATTGCAGCATGGAAGGGCTGGCCGCGCTCAAGCCCGCCTTCATGCCGGGCCTCGGCACGGTGACGGCCGGCAACAGTTCGCCGATCAACGACGGCGCCGCGGCGCTATTGGTGATGTCGGAAGAAAAGGCGCAAGAGTTGGGCCTCAAACCGATCGTGCGCGTGCTGGCGACGGCGGTCGTCGGCGTTGACCCCTGCGTCATGGGGACTGGGCCGGTTCCAGCGACGCAGAAGGCGCTCAAGCGCGCCGGGCTGTCGCTCAAAGACATCGACGTCGTCGAGCTGAACGAAGCGTTCGCTTCGCAGGCGCTGGCCTGCATCCGCATGCTTGGGATGGACGAGGCAAAGGTGAATCTCCGCGGCGGCGCGATCGCCATCGGACATCCACTCGGCGCCAGCGGCGCCCGGATCGCGACCACGCTCGTTCACAACATGGTCGATCGCGGCGCCACGCTCGGCCTGGCCACGATGTGCATCGGCGTCGGGCAGGGGATTGCGACGATCTTCGAGCGGGCCTGAGCGGCGAGGCGGCTTGCGGCATTTTTCGAAGGAGATAGGGGGATGAAGAGGAGATGAGGGGGATAAGACAGAAGATTGGGATTCGCGGCTCTCAAGTCTCTCCGCGGCTCCGCGTGAGTCCTGTCCGGGAAGAAAACTCACGCGGAGGCGCGGAGGAAGAGAGAGTGAATGTTTTTTTGATGAATTTCATCTCCATATCTCCTCCGTATCCCCCTATCCCCTTATAAAAAGGTAGAAAACCCCGCAGCGCGCCGAGCCAACCGTCAAGGAGAGACTATGTCCGCCGATCGCTTCGAGACGACGATCGTGGCTTTGTTTTGCGCTCAAGCCAAGGCGTCGGCCGATCGCGAGGCGATTCGCTTCCGATGCGAAGGGGCATGGAAGACGCTTCGTTGGTCCGAAATCGCGGACGACGTGCGGAACATGGCGGCCGTGTTGGTTCAGCTTGGCGTTGCGCCGGGCGACCGGGTGGTTCAAGTTTCGCCGAATCGCTATGAGTGGATCGTCGCCGACCTGGCGATTCAACTCGCCCGGGCCGTGCACGTACCGGTGCACGCTTCGCTGGCCGGCCCCCAGATCGCCGCACAAATCGCCGATTGCGGCGCCCAGGTCGTGCTGCTCTCCGACTCAAGCCAGGCTGAAAAGCTTTCGGCTCATCTCGCCGGCGGGAATCAATCGCTCTTTTCGCCGAATCTCAAGTTCGTCGCCTACGACGCCTGCCCGCCTTCGCTCGGTCGCTATCCGGTCGAATCGCTCGGCGACCTGCAGAACCGGACTGACGCTGCGGCGGGCCGCGAGTTGGAAGCCGCGGCGCTTGAGCACATGCGTCCTGACGACCTGGCGACGATTCTTTACACCTCGGGCACGACCGGCGAACCGAAAGGCGTAATGCTCTGCCAGCGGAACCTGGCATCCAACGCGCTGGGCACGCTCGAAGCCTTCGGGCAAAGCGCCGACGATTTGCGGCTCGGCTGGCTGCCGCTCAGTCATATCTTCGCCCGCACGTGCGATCTCTACACGTGGATTGCCGCCGGCGGGCGGTTGGCGTTGGCCGAGACGGGCGAGGCGGTGATCGGCCATTGCCAGGAGCTGCACCCGACTTTGATTAATGGCGTGCCGTATTTCTACGAGAAAGTACAGCGATTTCTGGTCGACAACGGCCTGGCCGACGTGCCCGGCGCCTTGGCTCAGGCGTTCGGCGGCCGGTTGCGGGCGGCCTGCTCGGGCGGAGCGCCGCTGCCCGATCACGTGGCGCGGTTTTATAACGACCGCGGCGTGTTTCTCTCGCAGGGCTATGGGCTGACCGAAAGCTCGCCGGTGATTTCGGCCGGGGCGCCGGGCGCCATGAAGATCGGCACGGCCGGCCGGCCGATCCCGGGCGTCGAGGTGAAGATTTCGGCCGACGGCGAAATCCTCACCCGGGGGCCGCACGTGATGCTCGGCTACTGGAACAAGCCTGCGGCCACTGCCGAAGTGCTGCACGACGGCTGGCTTGCCACCGGCGACCTGGGCGAGATCGACGCCGACGGCTATTTGAAGATCACCGGCCGCAAGAAGGAAATCATCGTCACTTCGGCCGGCAAGAACATCGCGCCTGCGCAGTTGGAGGCATTGCTCACGGCCGATCCGATGATCGCGCAAGCCGTGGTGATCGGCGATGCGAGGAACTTTCTCACCGCCTTGATCGTGCCGAACGCCGAGGCCTTGCGGGCCGAACTGGCCTCACGCAACATCACGCTCGTTTCGCTCGCAGAAGCGTACAAAAATCTCGACGTGCTGGCCTTGTATCAAGAGCGCATCGAGCGGCGACTGGCCGGCGTTTCGCACTACGAACAGATTCGCAAGTTCGTGCTGCTCGACCGGCCCCTTTCGGTCGAGCATGGCGAAATGACCTTGACCCTCAAACTGCGGCGGCAAGCGATTCAACAGAATTTCGCCGAGGCGATCGAAAAGCTCTATCAATAGTTCGCCGACTGGCGGAACTGCGCAACAAAAGGGGCTGTGCTATACTCAAGGTCGAGGCGGGAATCACTATCGAGCGCAGCATATTCATCGAACGTAGGCCTGCTGCCGTGCGGCAAAAGTAAAACGTGAACAAACGCACCACGAAAACGCCCGCAAATCCGTTTCGCTTCACTCGCGTCACCCTGGAAAACTGGCGGAATTTCGAACATATCGAGGTTGCCCTGCAACGGCGCGTGTTTCTCGCGGGGCCGAATGCCTCGGGCAAGTCGAATTTTCTCGACGTTTTCCGATTTCTGCACGATTTGGTATCCGTTGGCGGCGGCTTCCAAGAAGCGGTTCGGAAGCGGGGAGGCGTTTCGAAGCTCCGCTGCCTTGCGGCGCGTCGTTACCCTGACGTGACGATTCTCGTCGATATCGGGGACGACGAAACGCCCGCAACCTGGACGTACGGATTGTGCTTCAATCAAGACAAACGCGGCCAGGCGTATATAAAAACGGAGGTCGTATTTCGCAATGGGCGTCTGATTCTGAACCGCCCGGACGCGAGCGACCAAAGCGATCAGGAGCGGTTGACTCAAACATATCTTGAGCAGGTCAACGCCAATCAAGAGTTTCGCCAGGTCGCAGACGTATTCGCGGCCGTTCGCTACCTACACATCGTGCCTCAACTGATCCGCGAACCGGATCGTTCGGTCGGAAGGAACGAAGACCCCTACGGCGGAGACTTCCTGGAACAGATTGCGCGCACTCCCGTTCGAACCCAGTCGGCGTGGCTGCGAAGAATACGCGAGGCGCTCCAAGTCGCAGTGCCGCAACTTCAAGAACTTGAAATGTTTCGCGATGATCGCGGTACGCCGCATTTGCGCGGAAAATACGAGCATTGGCGGCCGCAAGGCGCCTGGCAAACCGAGGAGCAATTCTCCGACGGAACGCTCAGGCTCATGGGCTTGCTATGGATCACCTTGTCAGACCGCGGCCCGCTGTTGCTGGAAGAACCGGAGTTGTCGCTTCACTCGGATGTCGTTCGCTACCTTCCGCAGATGTTTGCTCGCGTCCAGCGGCGAACTGGCCGCCAGGTCATGATTAGCACGCATTCCCGCGAACTCCTCGAAGACACGGGAATCGCGCCCGACGAGGTTCTGGTCCTTGAACCAGCGCCTAACGGCACGAAGGTTCATTTGGCAACGGAATTCAAAGAGATCGAATCACTCCTCGACGGCGGTCAGTCGATCGCGGACGCGGTGATTCCCCGCACGAGTCCGAAGAGAGCGGATCAACTGATGCTGTTCGGGGATTAACTCGTGGCCAAGGCTGCTCAGACGGTTATTTCAATCGCAGTGGAAGGAATCGTCGATGAAGCGGTGGCGCGGCGCTTGGTAAGTGAAACGTCCGCTTTGCCAGGCAGGGTCTACGGCAAGAACGGCAAGGCGAAATTGCGTGAACGACTTAGCGGCTACAACCGTGACGCCGTTCGTAGTCCGTGGGTCGTGCTTGTCGACCTTGACCACGATGCCGAATGTGCCGCGGCTTTGCGCGCCACGTGGCTGCCCAAGCCGGCCAAGCACATGTGCTTTCGGATTGCGGTGCGCGAAGTCGAGGCATGGTTGTTGGCGGATCGCGAGCGAATTGCAGAATTCCTCGGAATCTCGGCAAGCATTCTGCCTCGCTCGCCAGAAGACGTTGACGATCCGAAACGCCTCATGATCGACCTGGCACGCCGATCGCGGCGAAGGGAACTGCGAGAGGATATGGTTCCGCGTCGTAGTAGCGGTCGCACCGAAGGTCCGGCCTACGCCTCGCGGCTCATAGAGTTTGCAGGCGGCCCATGGCGGCCCGCCATTGCGGCCAAAAACTGCGACAGTTTGCGTCGATGTAGACGATGCCTGGAAAAGCTCGCATCGGCATCGGTGGCTTAGTCGGATGGTCAATTCTTATCGGCGAGGCGAAGATTCGAAATGACGATCGAAACCGACGTCTTGGTATGCGGCGGAGGCTGCGCCGGGTTGGCGGCGGCGCTGGCCGCGGCAAGAAATGGAGCGAAGACGCTGCTGGTGGAACGAGCGGGTTTCGCCGGCGGAATCATCACGACGGTCGGCCTGCCGTATTTCGACGGCATCGCCCGGGCGCGCGATAATCGCGTGGTGGTCGGCGGCATCGCAATGGAACTGTTGGCGAAGATGGGCGTCTGCGAGCCGGGCGCCGAACGCGTCGCGCAGCACAACCCGACGATCAAGAATATCGAGCAATTCAAGCTGCTGGCCGATCGACTGCTGGCGGCCGAGGCCCCGCGGCTGGCGGTGCTGTTTCATTCAGCGGTCTGCGAAGTAAATACTTCCGGCGATCGGATCCGCGAAGTGCTCGTGGCGAACAAGGACGGGCTGGTTCGCATCGCGGCCAAGACGGTGATCGATTGCACGGGCGATGGCGACGTGGCGGCCTGGTCGGGCGCGCCGGTGGTCAAGACCGAGCCGTTGCAGCCAATGACTTTGCACTTCCGCATCGGCAACGTCAAACGCAATGCCGATCTCCAGCGCCGCTGCCGCGAAGAACTGATCGCCGCGCACAAGGCGGGAGAGCTGAACTTGTTCTACGGCCCCGGCGTGATGTTTCTGTTCGCCGCGAACGAAGCCTATATTCACGCCATCCGCGTGGCGGCCGACGCCAGCGTGGCCGCCGAGCTGACGCGCGCCGAAATGCAGGGCCGGGCCGATGCTTGGACGATGTTCGAGCGTTGGAAGAAAAACGTACCTGGCTTCGAAGAGGCGTATTTCGTCACAAGCGGACCCTACGTTGGCGTGCGCGAGACGCGGCGGATCGACGGCGCGTATGTGTTGACCGAGGAAGATATCCGGCAGCAGCGTCAGTTCGACGACGCCGTGGCCACCGGCTGCTGGTATCTCGACTTGCACCCCAACCGGGCCACGCCCGGCGCCGCCCAGGAAAAGAAGGGCTTTCAGCCGGACCAATACGATATTCCTTACCGCTCGCTGTTGCCGCGCAAATTAGCCAACTTGCTCGTGGCCGGCCGCTGCCACTCGGCGACGCAATTGGCGGCCAGTTCGACGCGCGTTACAGTCACCGCCATGGCGATGGGCCAGGCCGCCGGCACGGCCGCTGCTTTGGCCTTGCAGTCGCGCGAAATGGTCGCCGAACTATCCGGCGAGAAAGTGCGGCGCACGCTCGAAGCCCAGCATGCCGGGCCGTATCGCGAGGCGTGAAGCGAACAGCGTCCGTCAAGCGAGCACGCCGTAGATCGGCTCGCCGCCGTGGGAGATCGCGATCGGCCGGTTGGTGAGATCGTGGACCAGCGTGTGCGGATCGACGCCGAGCAGGTGATAGATCGTGGCCACGATGTCGCCGGGCGAAACCGCGTGGTCGTTGACTTGCCCGGCCGACTTGTCGGTCGAGCCGAAGACGCAGCCGCTCTTCATGCCGCCGCCGGCCAAAAGACAAAAGCAGGCCTGCGGCCAGTGGTCGCGGCCCGCCTTGCGATTCACGCGCGGCGAGCGGCCCATGTCGCCCATCGCGACGACCAGCGTGCTGTCGAGTAAGCCCCGGTCGTCGAGATCGGTCACGAGCGCCGAAAAGATCTGGTCGAAGTTGGGCAGGTTGAAGTCTCGCAGCACGCCGAAATTGTTTTCGTGCGTGTCCCAGTGGCCGGCGCCTTTGCTCTCGGTGGTCAGCGTGATGAAGGTCACGCCGGCTTGGCGAAGTAGTTCTCGCGGTCGTTGCCCCCGGTGAAGCCAGTCAGCACGGCGTAAGGATTGTGGCTGTTGTAACCGTGCGACAAAGTGCGGATCAGCGTCGTGCGGTGCATCAGCTTGGCGATCCGCGGCATGTGTTCGCAGATTTGCACGCCCGGCACGGACGTGTCGATAGGCCGAAACTCGCCGCGGATTTCCACCGGCGCCTCGGGCTTCAGATCGAACATGTCGATATGGCTCGGCCCGCCGAACAGATTGAACAGCACGACCGATTTTGCCCGGGCCGCGGATTTGGCTGCCGCTGCGGAGATTTCCGGCGCGCTCAGCAGGGCGCCGCCAAACGACAAGGCGCCGGCTCGCAATACCTCGCGGCGCGAGACGCCGTCGCACGTTTTCGCCCCGCGGCCGAGTATGCTGAGCATGGCGGGAATCCTCTACCAGACCAATCGGCAACGCATCAGTTTACGTTGATTGATTTGAGCCGATCTGGCGACTCGGGGCAAGAGAGGTCCGGGCGATATAGCAACAGCGTGAAGACCGAGAGTCGCCTCATCTGATTGCACTTTCTCTGCGGCTCCGCGCCTCCGCGTGACATCTTTTTGCACGCGGAGGCGCGGAGAATCGTTCTATAACCTCGCGTCAGCCGCGCTGCCCTCACCCCGGCCCTCTCCCAGAGGGAGAGGGAGGAGGATTGCTCTGGTTCGCTCGCCGCACGAACTCGCGGTCGAAGTAATTCACCTCCATCCCGGCGTCGACGATGATCTGCTGGGCGTTGATGCCGCTGGAACGCGGGCTTAAGAGAAACGCCGCCGTGTTGGCGACCTCCTCGGTTTGGACGGCGCGCTTGCGCAGCGTGGCTTGCTCGGCGTAGAGATACGAATCGACATAGCCCGGGATGCCGGCGGAGGCCGAAGTTTTCAGCAAGCCCGGCGCCACGGCGTTGAAGCGCACTCGCGAGAACTGGCTGAACGACTTGGCCAGGAAGACGAGCGACGAATCGAGCGCCGCTTTGACCGGCGCCATGAAGCCGTAGTTCTCGCTGGCCATCCGCGTGGTCGAGATCGAGATCGTCACGACCGAGGCGTCCGGATCGAGCAGATCGTGAAACGCCCGCGACAAGGCGATCAGCGAGTAGCAGGAAATATCGACCGACCGCAGAAAGGCGCGCTTCGTGGTTTCGTGGAACGGCCGCAGGCCGTCTTCGTAGTCGGCGAAGGCGATCGAGTGTACCAGCCCGTGAAAAGTTTCGTGCCGCTGGCCGATCTCGGCCCTCAACCGGGCGATCTGCTCTTCGTGTTCGACGTCGCAGACAAACACTTCCGCATCGCCGAGAAGTTTGGCGACCGATTCCTTCCGCTCGGGCGAGCGGACGACGTAGACCACGTTCGCCTCGGCTTCGCGCAGCGCGCGGCCGATATGGAAGGCCACGCTCTTGCGGTTCGCAACGCCGAAGACGAGGAACGATTTGCCGGCGAGCTGGAGGAAGTCGGAAGGCATGGATCGAATCTAAGAACCACTACGGAGGAAGGTTCACCACAGAGGCACGGAGAGCACAGAGAAGAAATCGCGAGGCAAGCAAAAGTTCTATTGAAATAATCAGGCAGCGAGGTCCACGTAATCAGCGTTCTCTTTTCGCGTTTTCGCGATTGCCTTCATGCGTTCCGCGTTGTGTATTCCGCGCCACCTTGTTACCAGGGGGCTGACGCCCCCCGCTCGCCAGTCTGCTTATTCGCTCGCCGCCGCGAGCGTGCAGGCGAACTCGAAGCGCACGGCGACTTTGCCGCCGCAGGAGACTTTCGCCTTGAGAAAAAAGGCGTCGGAAAGCCGCTCGATGAGTTCGACTTCGATGTCGATCGTCTCGCCGGGCCGCACCATGCGCTTGAATTTCACGTCGCTCATCCGCGTCGCCACGGGCGCCCCGCCTTGCGAGGCGTCGAACTGCTTCGAGAGCAAGATCGCGCCGGCCTGCATCGCGGCTTCGCACAACAGCACGCCGGGCGTGAGCGGGTATTGCGGGTAGTGGCCTTGATAAAAGAACTCGTCGCCCGTGAACGTCTTGCGGCACTCGATCCGCCGTTCGTCGCGCGAGACGATTTCGTCGACCAGCAAAAACGGCTCGCGGTGCGGGATCGCGGCGTGGATTTCGGCCAGGCTCATGTTGCGGCCGCCTCGGCGTCGATCGGCGCGACGGGCGAGTTCTTCAGCAAAAAGCCGTCGACGTCGTTGGCCACGATCACGCCGTAGTTCATGGCCCCCAGCCAGCCCGACATGATGATGCCCACGCTGCCGGCGTGATACAGCCCGGCGATTTGCTCGGGCACGGCGCGACTGACCGCCAGCCCTTCGAACTTGGTGCCGAAGCTGGCGCCCATCACGTGCTTGGTGTAGTGCTCGAACGTGCGCGGCGTCGAGGCTTCGACGTGGTCGAGCTTGGCCCGGATATCGGGCACGTACTTCGTGATTGCCTCCAGCGTGGTTTCGATCAAGTCTTGTTTGCTGGCTTGATAATCGTCCTCGGGCATCTTGGCCCAATCGCCGTAATTGGCGTTGGTGCTGGAGACGATCAGCGAGCGATCGCTGCCGGGCCGCGTGCGAGGATAGTAGAATGAATAGGTGCGGCTGGTAATGTTTCGACTAAGCAGCAGTTCCGTGCGGAACAGCGGCGCCGTCGAGCTGAACAGCAGGTCGCCGCAGCTTTCGTCGATCGTTTCGCCCGGCTTGAGCGCCATGTAAACCTGGCAGCTCGAATTGTTCAGCCGCACGGCCTTGGCCTGATCGACGAACGCGCGGTCGAAGTGTTCTTCGCCCACCAGGTTGAAGACGGTGGCCTTCAAGTTCGCGTTCGACACGACCGATCGCGTTTTGATGGTGCGACCGTTGACGGTGACCGCCTCGACGCGGCCATGGCGGACATGGATTTTTTCAACGTCGCAACGAATTCGCAGGTCGACGCCGTTTTTCAGCAGCTCGTCGCGCATCAGGCCGATCAGCCTGTCGGTGCCCCCTTCGAACGTGAACACGCCTTTCGACATGAAGTTCGAGAACACGATCCCGTAGCTGATCGCCGGGTCTTCGAGCGTCGAACCGTTGGCGTAGGTGATCGGCTCCATCAACAACCGAATCACGTCTTCGCGGCCGGGAAAGAACTTTTGGAACAACTCGCCGACCGAAGTCGATTGGTCGTCGTAAAAATTCATCCCTCGGGCGGCATCGAAGAACGCCGTCACCTGCTCGGCCGGAACCTGGAACCGCTCGACCAACAGCCGCGTGAAATCGTCGCGGTTGAAGGTGGTCGTGAGCGAGAACATCGGGTTGTCGAAACGAATCTGCTTGAGCTGCACGATCGAATCGGCGATCTCCGGCGTCCAGTATCGCTTACAGCTTTTGATCATGCCGACCGGGAAGCCGTGCAGCGAAATATCGAAGATGTGGCCGCCGCGGCGTTTGAACCAGGTGGCCATGCCGCCGAGTTGATAGTGCTGTTCCAAGAGCAGCACCGAACGGCCGGTTTTGGCCAGCGTGTTGGCCGCCGTCAGACCGGCCAGGCCGCTGCCGATGACGACCACGTCGTACTCGTCGCGGGCGCCTTTGAGAAAATCTTTAGACATGAAAACGCAGGTGGGCTATTGCAACAGATGCTGATTGGCGATCGAAATGCCGCTCACGATGGAACCAATGATACCGACAAAACCCTGGTCTGTCCCGCAAATGAACAGGTTTTTCAGGTGCGTGCGGCCGTCGTACTGCTTGTCGGGCGAGCCGTACACGGCCCCATTGTCGTGCCCGGAGAAGCGGCGGACGGTGGTCGGCGTGAACATGTCGGTAGCGATCACGCGGCTGCGGAAATCGGGCGTGAATCGCACGGCCGAAGCGACCGTTTCGTCGTAATAGCGCAGCTTGGCCAGGGCGTATTCGCGCTCGTCGAGTGCGTTCCAGCGGTCGAAGTTGGCCAGCGAGGTAATCCGCATCATGCCCTCTTCGAGCGGCTCGCCGTAGGCGAAATTGTTCGGCGAGCAGATCACGCCGCTGCGCAAATCGACCAGCGCTTCGGGCTTTTCCCAGTGAAATGTTTCGGAGTCGTTATAAAAAATCACCGTGCGGTCGCAGCCGATCGTGCGGGGTTGGCAGTCGAGCACCGAGATCGACTCGGTAAACGACAACTGCCCCGGACGATGCTCGGCAGGCCGGCTCACGTCGTCGCAGAGCCGCATCGTCTCGACCCAGCCGGCACTCGATAACACGTTATCGGCCGTCAACTCCGTGCCGTCTTCGAGTACGACTTTCGCGGCGCGGCCGTTCTCGACTGCGATCCGGCTGACGCCGGCGCGCAACCGCAATTCGCCCCCCAGCTCTTTGTACTTGCGGACCAGGATCTTCAGAATCAGTCGCACGCCGGCGAACGGCCGGGCCAGGCCTTCGCAAAAGATGCTGCGGAACATCACGCAGAACTGTGCGAAATCCATGTCGCGCTCGCGGGCGCTGCCGTAATACATCAGCGGGCAGAACAGCATTTCGACCAACAGCGGATCGCTGATAATCGCCGACACCGCCTCGCGGGCCGAACGGTTTGCCCCCCCGAGATCGAGCTCGTCGTAGTCGGTAATCTGGCCGATCAACCGCTCGAAGTTGTCCTTCTGAGCGGGGAATTTCTGATGGATCTCGGAGCGAAACTGCTCGAAGTCATTGGTGAAATCGAGATGCACCCCCGGGAAGGCGACGCGCGAGCCGACTTGCGGGACAAGCGCGAATTCGTCCCAGCCGATCCGCAACTGCCGCAGCAGTCGGGCCAGCGGGCCTTTCTTGGCGCCCTTGGGCGTGAAGTTGGTCACGGCGTGCAGGCCGACGTCGTAGTTGCGGCCGTCGAGCCGATAGAACGAGTTCAGCCCGCCGATCGTCGTGTGCCGCTCGAGAATGCAGACGCGCCGCTCGTAGTAAGCCAGCCGAATGCCGGCCGACAACCCCGACATGCCGGCGCCGATGATGATGGTGTCGTAGTGCTTAGCGGACGACGCCATGCGCGGTGCAAGCAGTGAGGGCTAAGGAAGGCGAGCGGGGGGCGTCAGCCCCCCGGTTTGAACTAAAAGTGCGGACTGCGGGCGTCGGAAATCGGCGACCGGAAGCGGCAAAATCCAAAATCCAAAATCGAAAATCCAAAATGCACGGGCGGTTCGCCCTCACCCCAACCCTCTCCCAAAGGGAGAGGGAGTTTGTATTACGCCTTCTGCAAATTCTTCATCAAGGGTTCGAGATACGCCACGGTGCTTTGCATGCTGCGCAGCTCGATGTAATCGTCTTCGGGAATTTGCACGCGGTAGCGCTTGCGCAATTCCATCACGATGTCGAGGAAATCCATGCTATCCAATTCGAGCTGCTCGCGAAACGGCACGTCGTCCTTCAGATTGCTGAGATCATCGTCAGGAGTGATGCCTTCGAGAATATCGAGAATGGCCTCTTTGATGTCGGCCGTCGTCATGCCGCGTTCTCCACACCGATTGAATAAATTACCCGAGTCTCTCGACCGCTACGGCGAAGAAGCTTCAGTCTTCGCCCCTGTCGGTCACACTTTCTTTACGATCAGAACCGAGTTGATGCCCAACATCCCGAACGAATTGTTGAGAATGGTCGTCGTCCGCGACATTTCGCGCGGCTGGTTGGCGACCAGGCCCGGCAGGGCGCACTCGGGGTCGAGTTCGTCAACGTTGATCGTGGGATGGCAGACGTGGTCTTCGAACGCCAACAGATTGCCCGCCAACTCCAAGGCCCCGGCGGCGCCCATCGCGTGGCCGATATAACTCTTGGCGTTGTTGAACAGCGTCCGCGGCGAACTCTCGAACACGCGCCGCAGGGCGATGCACTCCTGGGCGTCGCCCGAGGCGGTGCCGGTGGCGTGGGTGCTGACGATATCTACGTCTTCCGGGTTCAGCTTCGCCCTCTTCAGCGCCTTCTGCATGCACTCAGCCTGGCGGTCTGGATTGGGCAGCACGAAGTCGCTGGCATCGCTATTGAGGTGATAGCCGACAATCTCGCCGTAGATCTTGGCGCCGCGAGCCCGGGCATCGCTGTACCGCTCGAGCGTATACATGCAGCCCCCCTCGGCGACGACGATGCCGTTGCGGTTCACGTCGAACGGCCGCGAGGCTTTGGTCGGATCGGCGTGCGAGGCCAAGGCGCCTTGGCTCTTGAAGCTGGCAAAAATGCCGAAAGTATGAATGCTTTCCGAGACGCCGCCGCATAGCGCCAGGTCGACCTCGCCCAGCCGCAGCATTTGCACGCCTTGGATCAAGCCGGCGTTGCCCGCGGCGCAGGCGGCGCCGATCGTATAGTGGGGGCCGGTTACCCCGAGGTTGAGCGAGATCTCGCCGGCCGGGTTGTTGGCTACGGTGCGCGGATTGTGGTGGTGCGACCAGAACTTGGTGTCGTAGTCGAACCCCTTCAGTTCGTAAATCTCGTTTTCGGTCTCGACGTTGCCGTGCTCGGTGACGCCGACGTAGATCCCGACCTGGGCCTTGTCGACATTGCCCCAATCGATACCCGAGTCGGCGATCGCCTCGTGGGCACAATAAACCCCCACGCTGCCGGCCCGAGTGCCGCGGCGGAGGTCTTTCTTTTTCTGATATTTCAACTCGTCGAAGCGGCAGACGCCGGCCAGGGTTGAGCCGACGTAGCGGATTTCGTAGGGCGTGACGCCGCTACGGCAGTCCAACAAGCTGTCGCGAAACGCGCGCAGCGTATCGCCATTGGGCGCCGTCAGGCCGATGCCCGTGATGACGATGCGGTGGGAGTCGGGCGGCCCCGCGACCATTTTGCGTTCCTCGCAACCACGTTAAACCCTCGAAGGTAGCGGTTCAGAGGGCCGTTGGCAAGCCGCCGAACTCGACTTCAGCCATCGAATGCTAATCGCCAAAAGCCCCGCGAGAGTGGGTTCTTCGCTTGCTGGCTAGAGTTCGCCGGAGTAGACTAGAGCTTCGATTTCGGATCTCGAAGCGGAGCCTAAGCGACGCGCCTGCGCAATCGCGCTCGCCAGTTGAGGAGGTAACGAAGTGGTACGAAGGAGGCGCCGACGCAGCCCCGGCAGGCCGTTGGCTGGTTTCAAGGATGGTATTTCCTCCGTGGCGATGGAATCGCTCGAGTCCCGATGTTTATTCAACATGGGGCCCCTCTTTTCGCCGCAATTCGAGCCCCAGCCTGGGGCGATGGTCGCCGAGATGCACGGCGACCATCCGATGGCGAACGTCGAAATGTTCGGCGGCGATCGCCAATCGAGTCCGCTCGGTTCCACGGGGTATTTTTCGGGCGAACTCGCCCCCGAACAGACTCTCGGCGAACCCGATGCGGCGTTCGCCCCCCCGATGTTCTTCAGCGTGATCGTCGTTGACATCCAGCCGCCAGGCTGGTCCGAAGCCGAACCGTCGCAAGCGGATCAGCAGCCGCCTACGTCCTCGCCCGCCACGAACCTGCAGCCCGGCGTTCATACCGATGTCTACGCGGGCGACGCGAGTTCCAGCCGTCAGGCGAGCCAGGACGCGAAGAGCGCAACGGCCTACGCCGTATCGCCGAATGTCGGCTACTCGAACGTTCTGATGACGTTCGATTTCGATTCTGCCTATGTCAAACCGTCGATCGATTTGACGTTAGAGGCGGTTCGAGCGACTCGACCGGACGCGAACGATCCGGGCAAGCAAGCGCCGGCGGGATTGCCCCAGCGCTTGCCGTCTCCGCCGACGCTCGCGTCCGAAACGGGCCGTCACGCAAATGACTCGTACCAGCAGTTGGGCAGCGCGAATTATGCAGCCGTCCAAATGCTCGGCAAACAACCGGCCGAAGCGCCCGCTCGCCTCGCGGGAGGCGCCACGCTCGAACGCCCATTTTCCCCAGGCGGCGAACCGGAAACAATGCAGCGCGTGTTTGACGCCGCGCTCACTGGCTTTCGCAAGCTAGTCGAAGACCGTCCCGATGTTGCCGTCGCCATTCGCCCGGCGATGTCATTTGCAACGGAAGTGCAAGATCGGCTGCTCCAAGTATCGTCGGAACTCTTCGACGCACAACTGCCGTGGGCCTCGGCGGCGCCTTTGTTGCCGCGGTTTTTGCCTGAGGCGGCGCAACTAGGCCAGGCTTTTGATGCGGTGCTCGCCGATCTCGACGAACTGGGCGGAGAACTGATCTCGTCGCTCACCGATGGCGACCGGCTGCTCTGGGGCGTCGGGGCCTGCGGGGTAGTCTCTTATGTGGCGGCGCGTCACTTCCACTTACGCGCCGCACCGCAAAGCCCCGGTATGCGGCGAAGTCGCGATACGGCTCAAGCCGCGCCGCGCCGAGTGCGACTTTCCGTACAGCCTCTGCTGAGATAAGCCTCCCATGGGTTGGATCGCGGGTAACACGGAGCGGCGAAGCCGCAACCAAAGTCGCTTTTCGCTCCGCGAAAAAGGCGCCTTTTTCGCGGAGCGAAAAGCGACTTTCTGGAGCCTGAGTTTGAATTTCCTGCCGCGAAACCCGGCTTGACCCTCAGGGCGAAAT
>DATKRK010000093.1:0-18394 GCA_035532215.1 Pirellulales bacterium
GAAGGGAGCGGCGGACGGACATTCATAAGGCGTTCTTGACGCTTGCCGCGTCCCTGATCTGTATGACGTTTGTATTACAGTAGTCACTATCAGTAGGTCTGCGGATGTTGTCATCGGACCGCGTTTTGTTACGGCCTCTTACCAGCCTTGCGAAATCCTACGCGCCAACGACAGATTGGAAAAGGGAAAGGCCCTGCTGACAGCGTCTGGAGACTTGCTTAACTCTGCCGGCCAAGCCTATCCTATTGGTTGGGATTCTCGGTTGCGTGGCCCTCTCATCGTTTGTCCAGAGAGGAAATCGCCGACATGGCCCATATTCTCGTCGTCGACGACTCGGTCGTCGACTGTCGTATTGCCGCCAGCTTGCTCGGCAAGGGGACGATGCTTTCGGTCGAGACCGCCGAAAACGGCCTGGCGGCTCTCGAACTCATCGAGCGCTCTCTGCCTGACTTGATCGTCACCGATTTGCAGATGCCCGAGCTGGACGGGCTGGGCCTGATCCACGCGCTGCGAACGCGCTATCCGCGCGTGCCGGTGATTCTGATGACGGCCCACGGCAGCGAAGAATTGGCGGTCGAAGCGCTCGAGGCCGGCGCCGCCAGCTACGTGCCCAAGTCGCAATTGCCCGGCAAGTTGGTCGACACCGTCGAGCAGGTGCTGGCCTTGTCGCGGGCCAACTGCAGCTTCGAACAGCTCGCCGGGAGCCTAATGCTCGCTGAATTCACATTGTTGCTCGGCAACGACGTTGCGCTGATCGACCCTTTGGTCGATGCCGTACAGCAACTGATCGAGCGGATGCACTTTTGCGACACGACGACGCGCATCCGCGTCGGCGTAGCGCTCGAAGAAGCACTGCTAAACGCCATTTACCGCGGAAACTTGGAAGTCGGCTCCGACGATTTGCAGGAAGACCGCGCGCGCCTGCTACGAGGCGACGGCGCCAGCCTCGTCGAAGATCGCCGCAGCCAACCGCCTTACCGCGACCGCAAAACGCTGGTGCGAATCAGCCTCACTCCCGAAGAAGCCCGCTTCACCGTGCGCGACGAAGGGCCGGGGTTCGACGTGACGCCGGTCGCGAAGGCCGACGATCCGGCGGCCGTCGTGCGCGAGGGGGGCTGCGGGCTGGTTCTGATGCGCACCTTCATGGACGAAGTCAGCTACAACGCCGCCGGCAACGAAGTGACGATGGTCAAACGCCGTAATTCCGGCAACGGTTATCACGCCAACCGCTAACCGCGCGGCGCCAGCCCGGCAAAGCGATTGAGGTTAGGTTCATCCGGAACCTGCGTATCTCGCGGCCGCTGGTCGGCCAGCGATGGATTTTCTTAGTGATGCCTTTTCCAGGCTCTTCAAGAGGCGTTGGGAAGGCAGATTCCCCTGAGGAGCCGGATTCGTCAGGGCTTGCGCCCCTTGGCGTTCGTCCCGGGCGACGCAACTTTCGTCTGAACCCGCGATTTGTCCGCCTGGGCGTAGCTCTGCTTGAGCCGGGCGATGAATTGCTGCTCGGTGTAGATTCGGCCGGTGGGCTGGTTGAAGCCCTGGCCGTGGGGGGCTTGCGCGAGCATGTTGCCCATCGTCTTGCCCCAGGGCGTGGTGGTCATGTAATCGATCATCTTGTAACCGTCCGGTCCGGCGGCCAAACGCCCGAGGAGCGTTTCGGCGTCGGAGAGGCGCGAGAGATGATCGACTCGATCGTATCCGCCCGGCAGGCGCTCGATATCGCGCATGAAGACGCGGTTGTCGTCACTCCGCAGCATTCGCACCAACAATTCGCGATCGCCCGGAACCTGCTTGAGGATTTCGTCGCGGTCCGCCACCTTCCAACCGAGCTTTTCCAACTGGTCGAACACCGGCGCCACGTCGCTTTGCGAGAGCAAGTCGCCTTTGCGATACTTCTTCAAGGTCGAAAAGTGCTTTTCCGCCGTCTTTTGCACCTCGGCGAACGTCGGCCAAGGCGCGAGCGGCGTTGCTTTTTTGGCGGCAGGAGTTGGCTTTGCCGCACCCGGTTTCGGAGCGACGTTGGGGTTCAGAATGGTCAGCGGCTCTGCCGTAGCCGCAGACGCAAGTGCGGTCAGAGCGACGGTTAGAGCAATCGCGGCGCCTCGCAGCGAGCATTGATCGACCAAAGTTCCCGACCGCAAACAGGACTGCGAAACGAGCGGCATTGCAAAGACTCCTGTCCTGGACAGATGCACCGAGGACTCGATCCGAGCTGAATTGAAGGACCTTTCAAACATAGAATATTCGGCCCCGTCGCGAGTCTCTGTCGCGAGCGATTTTGCGATCGATCGGAAAAATCGCCCGGCGCTGGCCTGACGGCCAGCGCGGAATCTGTTAGCCTGGAATCCCATGGCCACTTTGGTTTACGCCGTCTCGCAGCCCGATTTGCCCCCCTTCAAAATGTCGGATCGATTCCGGCATGAAATTGCGTATTTTATGAGTCTTCCGGGCGAGCAGGGGGCGCCGATGGTCGCCGAGGGCGAATATTGGGTAAGTGAGGAAAACACGAGAAGATGGCTAGACGAGGGCGTCCTTTCGCTCGTCTCGCCGCTCGACAGCGAAAACCGGACGGAAGTTGAGTTGAGCGAAGAGCAGGAAGCTTGGCTCGAATGGATGCTCAATCACAAAGTCGAACGCGTCCGCTTACAGGCCTCGGCTGCAGAAAAGGCAAGCTTTTCTTGAACTGCGAACGCTGATTTCGTACACTTCCGCCTGATAGTCAGGCGGAAATGCGGTAGAAGGAGATACCGAAATGGCGGAATGCGCATACTTCGTGCAGGAATGTCCGACCTGCGGGCGAAACTTGCACATCCGAGTCGAACATCTCGGCAAGCGAGTCGTTTGCCAACATTGCCGGGGCCAGCTTTTGGCCGCCGATCGTTCCGCGTCGGCGCCCATAGAGCCTCCTGTGACTCCGCGCGTATCACTCATCGATCGGGCCGAAGAACTCTTGGATTTGGCCGATCAGCGCCGCAATTTGCCTCGTTAGAGATTTGCCTGCGTAGAGACGCGGCAGAGCAACACGCCTGATCGCACCAGCCGAGTCAGCTCTTTCTGGAATACAGCCCGGCCACGTACTCTTCGTAGCCGTTGTAAAGCTGCGTGGCGAATTCGTCGTTCGAGCCGAGCATCCGCTCGTTCGATTGCGGCTCGCCTTCGCCTTTTTGTACGCATCCCAAACAAGCTGCTTGGAAATCTCGTACAGCTTTGCGTTGTCCTGAACTCCTCCCATCGCTGGTGGGTTTGCGCCGTCTGACGCTGGAACTCGACGAAGTGACGGCGGAGGATGAACGGACGATCCATCTGCTGACGAATTCTTGGGAAGCGGCCGAGCCGGCTAATTCAAGCCCGGCTCTTTCGGCACGTGCTTGATTTTCAAGACCGCGATCAGCTCGCGGGACTTGATCTCTTTGGTCGTCTGTTCCCAGAGTTGGTCGTGATCTCCGAACACATGTTCCGGGCTGGCCTGTAAAGTCAGCCAGGCGGATTCTTCCAACTCGCGTTCCAGTTGGCCGGCGCCCCAGCCGGAATAGCCAACGAAAAAGCGGGCCGTGTCGTCGTCCCCGGTCGCCAACTCCTCAAGGTTGGCTTGGCTGGCGGCCACGTAGACGCCCGGCATTACGTCGATCTCGGATAGCGTCTCCTGGGCGTGCAAGGCCATCAACGGGCCTTCGACCGGTCCGCCCAGGCACAAGGGCGCGCGGCTTTGGCAGGTCGTCTCGCTGATTTGCTTCCAAATCTGCTGAATCGTGGCGTGCGTGCGGCGGTTGAGGATCAAGCCAGCCGCGCCTTCGTCGTCGTGCCGAAAAATCAACACGACTGCATGAAAGAAATTCGGGTCGCGCAACTCAGGCGCGGCAACCAGCAGATGTCCTTGCAGCGATTTCATGCTCACTTACTCACGCCAGCCAGCGGAGCGGATTCCGGATCGCGTCTGAGCATCAGCCAGGCGGTGGGCGCCAGAACGAGCGCCATTCCCAGAATCGTCAGCGGGTCGAACGAGCGCCCCCAGAATAACCGATCGAACACGACTCCGAAAACCACCTGCGACAATCCTGTCACCGAGACTTTCGCCGCGGGCCCGGCGGCGAAGGCCTTGGTCAACATCACCTGGCCGACCGTCGCCGTCAGGCCGATTCCCAGCAGGATCAAAAGCGTGGTCGGATCGTCGAGGCCGCGCGCGGGCGTTGGCCCGGCAAACCGGGGAAACAACATCAAGCAGACGAACAGACCGACGGCCGAGAAATGGACCACAATGGCTCGCGGATCGACGTCTTGCAGCCGGTGCAGGCCGAGCATGGCAACGGCCGTCGAGACGGAACTGGCCAAGGCCGCCATCGCAGCGAAATTGCCTTCGGCGAAATGCGGCTGCTCGACCAGTGCGACGCCCGCCAGCCCCGCAGCCAGCGAGAGCCAGAGTTGCGGCGTAGGCGCCTCGCTGAGCACGGGCCAGCTCAACAGCGCCACCCACAGCGGAAAGACATTGGTCAGCGTCAGCACGTCGCCGACCGGCATCCTCGGCAGTGCGAAGAATGTACAGACCAGGCTGACGCTGCCGGCAAGGCTGCGAATCCACAACGTGCGGCGTCGCCAAACCAGTTTCACCTTGGCCGTTCTCGCCAGCGCCCAGGCAAAGACCAACGCCAAGGCGGTGCGGGCCATGGCCACCACCAGCCAGTCGCAGCGTTTCTCCAGCGCGTGGGCCAAGGCACCCATGCAAGCGAACGACAAGGCGCCTGAGAGCATCCAAACGTAGGGCAGCGCAGATCGGTTGAACACGGTCCCCGTTGATTTCCTCGAAGCGTGTGGGCGGGTAGCTGGGGTCGGCGGGCAACATGCCGCCGGATGAGCGGGGGCTCGCTAGGCCGCCGCCGCAGTCGCGATTCGTCGCGTTCCGGCCTATTATAGCCGACGAGCCGAGTTCCTTGCGACGCCCGCCCTCGTCGAAACGCATTCGCCGGATTAGAATTCTCGCGGGGCTTGAATATTGCGGCCGGCGCGGCGTCGCGCGATCGGCTTGCGAGCCGGCCGAGGTCGGCGGCTCGGCCCTCCCGTTTCGAAGTCCGGTCCTGACGATGGTGCCGCTCATGAGACATCCCCTGCTGGCGCCTGACTTGCGCGAATTGATCGTGGAACGCAACGAGGCCGCGTTGCAAGAGTTCTTCGCCGGACGCCACCCGGCAGACTCTGCGGAACTGCTCGACGATCTGGAGCCGGCTGAAGCCCACTTCGTGCTCGACTTGCTGGGCGGCCGCGAACAGGCCGCCGTGTTTTCGTATCTCGAGCCGGAATTGCAGGACGGCGCGGCCGGCCTGATGGAACGGGGAGCCATCGCGTCGCTGTTGACGTTCATGTCGCACGACGAGCGCGCCGACTTCGTCAGCCGCTTGCCGCCGGAACGGGTCGAACGCATCTTGCCGCTGTTGGCACATGCGGAGCGCGAGGATATTCGCGCCCTGGCGTCTTACCAGGCAGGCACGGCCGGGGCGGTCATGACCAGCGACTATGCGACCGTGCCGGCCGAGAGCACGGCGGCGGCCGCGATCGACCGGCTGCGTCACGAGGCGCCCGACCGCGAAACGATTTATTACTGCTACGTCGTCGACGAAAAGCGGCGACTGATCGGCTTCGTGTCGCTCAAGGACCTGATCCTGGCGCCGGCCAATCGCCCGGTTTCGCAGATCATGCAGACCGAGGTGGTTTCGGTCACGGTCGACGAAGACCAGGAAGAGGCGGCCGCCAAGTTGATGGAATACGACCTGATCGCGCTGCCGATCGTCGATGCCGAAGGCCGGCTGGTGGGCATCGTCACGCACGACGACGTGATCGACGTGATCGTCGACGAAGCCACCGAAGACGTCTACCGCATGGGCGCCGTCGAACCGTTGATGGACAGTTACCTGCGTACGCCGTTCGCCACGTTGTGGGGCAAACGCGCCTTTTGGCTGGCGATCCTGTTCGCGGGCGGCTTTTTGACCACGACGGCCATGGCCCGCTTCCAATGGCTGACCGATAAGTGGCGCGATCTGGTGCTGTTCTTGCCGCTGATCATCTCGGCCGGCGGCAATTGCGGGTCGCAGTCGGCCACGCTGATCACCCGCGCGCTGGCTCTCGGCGAGGTCAAACCCAGCGACTGGTTTCGCGTGGTTTGGTACGAGATTCTGATGGGCGCCTCGCTCGGTTTGGCGCTGGGAGGCGTCGGCTTCCTGCGCGCCTGGTTCACGCCGCTGGAAGCCCTCAAAGGGATCGACGGCCTGGGCGCCGAGCACTTGCTCGTGAAGCTCGCGGCGGTCGTCGCCGCGGGGGTGGCCGCCGTCGTGCTCTGCGGCAACCTGGTCGGCGCCACCTTGCCCTTGGCCTTGAAACGGCTCGGTCTCGACCCGGCGTTGATGTCGAACCCGGTGGTCGCCAGCCTCGTCGACGTAACCGGTATCGTGGCCTACTTCACCATCGCTCAATGGATGCTCGGATGATGATGACCGACTTCTGCTATCTCGATATCGCCAAAATGATCGACCACTCGCTGTTGCAGCCGACGCTGACCGACGCCGAGTTGGAAGCCGGCTGCCGGCTGGCGCTGGAATACGACGTGGCGAGCGTCTGCATCAAGCCGTATTACCTGAAGCGCTGCGCCGACATCCTTGCCGGCAGCACGGTCAAGGCCAGCACGACGATCGGCTTTCCCCACGGCGGCCACACGACGCGAATCAAACTGCTCGAGGCCCAAGAGGCGCTCGACCACGGCTGCCAGGAACTCGACATGGTGGCGAACATCGGCAAAGCGCTCTCGGGCGACTGGCATTTCGTCCGCGCCGACATTCAGGCCGTCGTCGACGCGGCGCACTCCCGCGGCCAGATCGTCAAAGTGATCTTCGAGAATTGCTATCTGCAAGACGAGCACAAGATCCGCCTCTGCGAAATCTGCGGCGAAGTCGGCGCCGATTTCGTAAAAACGTCGACCGGCTACGGCTCGGGAGGCGCCACGCTCGAGGATCTCAAGCTGATGCGCCAGCACTCGCCCGCCGCCGTGCAGGTCAAAGCGGCCGGCGGCGTGCGGACATTCGACCAACTGCTCGAAGTCCGCGCCCTCGGCGTGAGCCGCGTCGGCGCCAGCCGCACCGCCGAAATGTTGGACGAGTGCCGCCGCCAGCTTGGCGGCGGCTAGCGCCCCGAACAATTGACGCTGCCGCACTCGTTCGGGTAGGCTCGTCGGAAGTGCGATTCGGCGGCCGCCTTCAGGACCGACGGCGGGCGATCACGTCTTTTCCGCGGTTGACGTTGAAGGCGAATGCTTATGGCTACAGCCGTCGAAATTGCCCGCGATCGCCTTGCCGGCCGCCATTCCGGCCGAAGAATGCGATCTGGCGCCACGGGCGTCCACGGTGTTCACCGATCGGCTCGCGGGGGGCTGGTTGAGCGTTTGATCAAATCGCGATTTGACGAGCGGCCCGACTTTATCGCAGGATCGCCGGCGCAAACTCTCGACGCGGCAGCATCTTAAGTTATGGTGCAGGGGGCCGAACTTTTGGTCCAAGCATCCTGTCTGGCTCTCAGCAGGCAGGACGCGTGCATCACGACAGTTCGAAACGAGATCGCCGCATCCGCGCTTCGCAAGGGCTGGACCGGGCGTGTATGATAGAACCAAACCCTGCGGCCTCGGGGTTGAGTCACTGCGGCGCAAACTGATGGCCTTGCCTCAGCACAAACTTCTGCAACTTTCTCCCGATGACGTAACGCTCGACGCTCCTGTGTCGGTGGCGATGGGAGCGGCTGCATCGAGGGCGTCTCAGGCGAGCGCCGAACCCGGTTCTTCGAGCGACCGGGACAGCGGTTGCCCGAAAGTCGAGTTGGTCGAAGGCAGCACGGGCGGATTGACCACGCAAACCGAGGCCCTGCTTCGAGTTCGGCTTCGGGCCGCGGCGCTGGTGCTGTTTCTCGGCTCGGGCGCCTTTCTGATCGAACGGCTGGTGGTCCGCGAGGAATTGGGCGCCAAAGACCCGCTGCTGCGGTCCGGGGCGCAGATGTTGCTGTGGTTCCACGTGTTCCACGTGGCGATGCTGGGCCTGACCACGCTCGTGCTGTGGCGGCGCTGCCAGCAGCTTTCGCTGCGGCAGTTGCGGCTGGCGGAACTGGCGATTTTCGGCTGGACCGCCCTGTTTTTTCTACGCGCGCAGCACTTCAACACGTTGTACTGCGTGACCTTATTGGGCCACGTCCCCAGTTCGGCCGGCATGTGGTACGTGCTGTTGTTCACCTACGCGATCTTCATCCCGAATAATTGGCGCCGGGCGGCGGTGGTGATGGGCGTGTTGGCCGCGGCCCCTGTGGCCTGGACGGGCATCGACATGGCGTTTTTTCCGGCTGTGGCCCAGGCGCCGCACGCTTATGAACACTTTCGCACGATGACGTTGATGATGCTGGTCGGCTATTCGAGCGGCGTCTATGGCACGTACATGATCGGCGCCTTGCGCCGCGAAGCCTACGAAGCCCGGCAATTGGGCCAGTACCGGCTGCGGCATCTGATCGGGGCGGGCGGCATGGGCGAGGTCTATCTGGCAGAGCACCGGCTGCTCAAGCGGCCCTGCGCCTTGAAGGTCATCCGGCCGGGCAAGGCGGACGACCCGAAGGTCTTGGCCCGCTTCGAGCGCGAAGTGCGCGCCACCGCCGGCTTGTCGCATTGGAACACGGTCGAGATCTTCGACTACGGCCGCACCGAAGACGGCACGTTTTATTACGTGATGGAGTACCTGCCGGGTTTCAGCCTTTCGGAGCTTGTCGAGCGCTACGGTTCGCTGCCCGCGGCGCGGGTGATCTACTTGCTGCGGCAAACCTGCGACGCCTTGCGAGAGGCGCACGCGGCCGGCCTGATCCATCGCGACATCAAGCCGGGCAATATCTTCGCCGCGCAGCGCGGCGGCGTGTACGACGTGGCGAAGCTGCTCGATTTCGGCCTGGCCAAGCCGCTGATGGCGAATGCATCGCTGCAGCTCACGCAGGATGGGGCCATCACCGGCTCGCCGCTGTACATGTCGCCCGAACAGGCCCTGGGCGAGATCGAGCCCGACGCCCGCGGCGACATTTACTCGCTCGGCGCCGTGGCCTATTTCCTGCTCACCGGACGGCCGCCGTTCGAAAGCGACAAGCCGATGAAGGTGTTGATGGCTCACGTTCGCGATGAAGTCACGCCGCCCTCGCACTGGCGGTCCGACATTCCCGACGACTTGGAGCAGGTGGTCTTGCGCTGCCTGGCCAAGCGGCCCGAGGACCGCTATCAGAACGTCAATAGCTTGGCACAGGCTCTGTCCGACTGCGCGGTCGCGGGCGACTGGAGCCGCGAGCACGCCGCCCGCTGGTGGTACGAAAGCGAGCACGCCCTGGCGGTCGCGGGCGGGTGAAGGGGCGGCTTTAACGGAGGTCCGGGCAAGATGAAGTTCAAAGAAATCGTGGCACGCCTTACCGGCATAACCTGTCCGATTTTCGGAGTATCATGGACGCCGCCCGAGCCGGAGATCGCCGCAGCGCGACGAGTGCTAACGTTTCTCGAAGATCGACGCGTCTTGTATGAGCCCTCCGAAGTAGAGATCCCGCCCCGCTGTGTCGACTCGGTACTTCAGATCCGAGAGCGATTAACAACCGAGCTATTGCGGGTGCGGCAGCCTTCAGAGTTCGCGGCCAGCCTACGAGCGATGCGTGCTGCTTGTCGAAGGTTTCTTTCGCGCGTGCAAGATGCGGATAGAGAGATAACCCAGTTTGGGAATCACCCCGGACATTTTGCAAGCTGGGTGTTTAATGATGCACTCGGACAACTGCGAGGCGTCTTTGGGATCCACATAGCGCAGTTGGCGGCGCGTCATGGACTGGATGTCGAGGACGATCTGGCTCGCATCGTGCCCGAACTCCCGGAAGGACAATAGTGTATGCGGCTGTTCGCCAACGGGCAGGTTCCCAATGCTACGGGTTCCTCTTCTCTGTCCGATGAGGCGGGCGGATGTGGCGAGATTGCTGGATCGTCGGAACGTCGATCCCGATTTTCTCGCACAAATCGAGCGCGGCGGCATGCAGATTGAGACGGTTCGCCGCCGCCCAAAGGTCGAGTTGGTTTCCGGCTGAATGGCACTTGAAGCAACGGTAAATGTTTCGCGACAAATTGACGGAAAACGAACGGCTTGCCGCCGAGGAAGAGCCATGAATTGGACAAGCCCCACGGAGTTGGCGTCCTGATTTCACCGAAGCTACGAACTTCAGCAATCGTAAGACTTCCTGGATCGAAACCTCGGATCGGAGTTTTGCGAAATCGATACTGCTCAATCGGTTCGCTCCTAACGCCAAGAATCGCGACCAGAGAAGAGGAACCCGTAGTTTTGGCGTCCGCTTTTGTCGTTGAAATCGTAGCCAAGCGATTGGCCGCTCAAAATGAGTCGCCAAGGGGAAGCGCTTTCGCTGCGGCGCCTGCCCAAGAATCGGCCGGCAAGCTATACTACCAGATTAACCTTCAACAAGTTGTCCGCCCGGCCGGCGATTGACATTCCCAGGTAATCCCCTTTCTGCGGTCCTCCACGACGAGAACGAGCACGATGACGGCAAATTCAGCTTCTGCCCCGCGGACGATGTTCGCTAAAATCTGGGACGCCCACGTGGTGCTGGCCGAAGAGGGCAAGCAAACGATTCTGTACATCGACCGGCATCTGGTTCACGAGGTGACCAGCGCCCAGGCCTTCGAAGGGCTGCGGCTGGCCGGACGCAAGGCGCGGCGGCCCGAGTTGGCGATGGCCACGCCCGACCACAACGTGCCGACGACCGACCGCAGTCTGCCGATCGTCGACCAGATTTCGAAACAGCAGATCGACACGCTGCGGCAGAACTGCCGAGAGTTCGGCATTCACCTGTACGACCTGGGCGACCGCAAGCAAGGCGTCGTGCACGTGATCGGCCCCGAACTGGGCTTTACTCAGCCGGGCGCGACGATCGTCTGCGGCGACAGCCACACCGCCACCCACGGCGCCTTCGGCGCCTTGGCCTTCGGCATCGGCACGAGCGAAGTCGAACATGTGCTGGCCACGCAAACGCTGTTGCAATACAAGCCCAAGACGATGGAGATTCGCATCGACGGCAAGCTGGCGCCGGGCGTCACGGCCAAGGACCTGATCTTGTACATCATCGGTCGGCTCACGACCGAGGGCGGCACGGGGTATTGCATCGAATACACCGGCAGCGCGATCCGCGCCTTGAGCATGGAAGAGCGGATGACCGTCTGCAACATGACGATCGAAGCCGGCGCCCGCGCCGGCATGATCGCCCCGGACGAAAAAACATTCGAGTATCTGCGCGGCCGCGAGTTTTCTCCCAAGGACTTCGACGCCGCCGTGGCCCGCTGGCGCGAGCTGCCGAGCGATCCTGGCGCGAAGTACGACCGGGTCGAAATCTTCAACGCCGCCGACATCGTGCCGCAAGTCACCTGGGGCACGAACCCCGGCCAGGTGGCGCCGGTCACCGCAGCCGTGCCGAACCCGGCGGAATTCGCCGACGACAACGAACGCAAAAGCGCGGCCAGCGCGCTGGAATATATGGCCCTCAAGCCCGGCACGCCGCTGACCCAGGTGCCGGTCGATCGGGTGTTCATCGGTTCCTGCACCAATAGCCGTATCGAAGACCTGCGGGCGGCGGCCGCCGTCGTTCGCGGGCATCACGTCTCGAACCACGTTCACGCGATGGTCGTCCCCGGCAGCGGGCAGGTCAAGGAGCAGGCCGAGCGCGAAGGGCTCGACCGCGTGTTCACCGACGCGGGCTTCGAGTGGCGCGAGGCCGGTTGCAGCATGTGTCTGGGCATGAACCCCGACACGCTCAAGCCTGGCGAGCGCTGCGCCTCGACGAGCAACCGCAACTTCGAAGGCCGGCAGGGCAAAGGCGGCCGCACGCACCTGGTTTCGCCCGCCATGGCCGCCGCCGCTGCGGTCGAGGGGCATTTCGTAGATATCCGAGAGTGGAAGTACAACAACTAGCGCAGTCAGAATACCGGGTGGCTGGGGCTGAGCCTAGGCGAAGCCCCAGTTTCGCTGGGGTATCGCTTCGCTCTGCCGCCAGCCACCCTTCGCACTTTGCAATTATCATCCGAAGCTTGAAAGAACTCGGAGTCGCGTAGCCAACCGCGAGGAGCCTCCATGAAACCCTTCACCCAACACACCGGCCTGGTCGCCTCGATGGACCGGCCGAACGTCGATACCGACCAGATCATCCCCAAGCAATTCCTGAAACGGATCGAGCGGACGGGTTTCGGCCAGTTCCTGTTCTTCGACTGGCGGCTGCTGGCCGACGGCTCGCCGAATCCGGATTTCGAATTGAACCGGCCGGAATACAAGGGCGCCACGATTCTGCTGGCCCGGCGGAATTTCGGCTGCGGCTCGAGCCGCGAGCATGCCCCTTGGGCGCTTGAGGATTTCGGCTTCCGCGTGCTGATCGCGCCGAGCTTCGCCGATATCTTCTACAACAACTGTTTCAAGAACGGCCTGCTGCCGATCCGGCTTCCTGAAGCCCAGATCGACGATTTGTTCCGCCGCGCCGCCGCTCATCCCGGCTACAAGCTGACCGTCGACCTGGAAAGCCGCACTCTTCGCGACGAGCACGGGCTGGAGTTGTCGTTCGAGGTCGACGATTTCCGCCGTCATTGCCTGTTGGGGGGCCTGGACGACATCGGGTTGACCTTGCAGCACGCCGATAAGATCACCGCCTACGAAGCGGCCCACGCGATGGCCTAGTAGGGTAGACATTCTTGTCTGCCCAGTGTCGATGGGTTTTCGGGAGGATTGTTGGCGGCCAGGCGGACGAAAATATTTCCCCGATCTACTGAAAGCCCCGACCATGACCGCCTCTCGACGCGAGCGGATCGAAGCCATGCTGGCCGACGACCCGCAGGATGCGTTCCTGCGCTACAGCCTGGCCCTGGAGTTGAGCAAAACGGGCGAGCACGATCGCAGCCTCGAATTGCTGCGAGAGTTGACCGTGGACGATCCGCCCTACGTGCCGGCGTTCTTTATGTCTGGCCAGCAATTGGCGCAGCTCGGCCGCGTCAGCGAGGCCCGGGCCGTCTTGCGCGACGGCATCGAGCAAGCCCGCCGCTCGGGCGATTCCCACGCTGCCGGCGAGATGAGCGAGTTTCTGGCCAGCTTGGGCAGCCTGGGAGAATGAGCAGGAGAGGAATCGCATGCCGTTCTCGAAATGACATATATTAGAGGCATGATCGACATCGAAGAATTCTGCGGTCCGGAATGGGCCGAATGGTATTTGATGACGCCTCGCGAGCGCTGGGACGCCACCGAAAAGTTGTGGAGCGTCTATCGCATGTTGGGAGGATCGCTTGAGCCTGAACCCGACGCGGACAGTCCTTTCTTCGATGCGGAAGCATCGAGTCCAATGCCTGCTGATGGGCGGCCAGGCGTGCGTGTTATACGGCGCAGCGGAGTTTAGCCGCCGGGTCAATGCCGCGATTGCCAGACCGCTGGGTCCCTCGAACCGTGCAGCACGGCAATGACCTCAACGCGGTCGTCGAAGATGACGTAGTACGCGAGGTAACGCAGCTTCTTAACACGGACCGCGCGCACGTCTTCCCAAACGCGGCCGTAGATTTCCGGGGCCGCTTCGATTCGCTGAAACGCCTCTGCCACGGCAGCGCTAAACCTCGCTCCCAGGCCCGGGCGAATCTCCTCCAGGCTCCTGTATGCCCGGCGTAAATCCGCCTCGGCTTCTGGCGCTACGACCAGCGGCAGACTCATGGCGCATTTTCGAGCGAGGAAAGAACCTCGCGCCACGGCTTGCCTGCGGAGGAATCCGGCTGAATCTGTGAGCGTCGACGCGCCAATTCCGGCAGATGCCATTCCGGAATCTCGCCGGGCTCGACCTCTTCCGGCAAGCTGTCCCAGATCTGCTCGATCAGCAGCAAGCGTTCCTGGACGCTAAGCTGATGAATGCCTAGAGATTCGAAGTCAAAGCCCACGGCCGCGCTCCAAAAACTTCGGTCAGTAGAAAGAATCGACGTTAGTATCATACCGCGTCTGCCGATCGCCGAACAGAACCGGGCGCCTGGCGGGCTGAAGATCGAGCGGCCGCCGCGGCGTCCTTGAAGCGCGAGTCGGAGCGTCCTCGTAGGTCAGGCTTTCCAGCCTGACTGTCAGGCTGGAAAGCCTGACCTACGGGCTGGCGAACAGCCCTCCGGTTACCTGGCCGCGTCGTCTTCTAGTTTTGGCGGAGCTTGGCTTCGGCTGATTGGGGGAATTCTTTGGGCTGCTGAGTCGCTCGCGGCGGGCTTGAGCCGCGTGAAGCCGCGCTTCGGCGACCTGCATGGCCGCGCGAGCTTCTTCGGCCGCCGACTTGGCTTTTTCGACGTTCGCCTTGCCGGTAATTACGGCAGCCTGGGCGCGGGAGAGAGTTGCTTGGGCTTCGCGAAGTTTTTCTTCCTTTTCGTCCACCGATCTCATATCGACGGCTTTTTCCACTCGGGCGAGTTGGTTCAAGCGGTCGAATACCTTCCGTTGGAAAGAAAGGCTGGAAGTTGCCCCTTCGACGTTCGCTTCCAATTGAACCCTCTGGGCCATCGCGGCGTCGACGTTCGCCTCGGCAACGCGGACTTTTGCGGCTTCCCGTTCGACCTCCGTCTGGGCCTCGGCGACGTCGGCTTCGGCGGCGGCTTGCAGTTCGGTTCGCTCGAGGGCCAGGACCTCCAGCATCGCCTTGGCGCGCTTGAGAGCCCGTTTCGCTTGGCGCAGCTCTTTCTCCTTTTCTCGAATGGCAGTCAGGGACGTCGCGCCTTTCTCGTAAAGCTGCTGGCAGAGAGCCAAGTCTTGTTCGGCGGCCTGGCGGTCTTCTTCGGCAGCTTCGAGGTCGAGCTGCGCCAGCCGCTCGCGGGTCCTGAGGTCGAAGCCGCCGTCGGCGGATGCGGCGGCTTGGTCGCCCGTCGAGTGCTCGTCCGATTTGCGCGGCGGCCCTAAAGACTCGTCGCTGCTCTCGCCGTTGTCCTGCGGGGCCGCCGACTGCCCAGTTCTCACGGTCTCATAGAAGCGCCTCGTGACCGGCTTACGTTCGCCGTTTTCCACAACAACTTCTTGGACTTCGCGCACGCGAAGCTCTGTGCCGGGCGGCAGATCTACAGGCGGCGGCGGACTGAGCGCGGTCCCTGGCTGCGGGACGCGGCCCGCAGGCGCCGGCGCCGGAACCGGCGCGGCCGCTGGGTTATTGCCCGGGCCGACCCACCGCGCGATCACGATTTCCTTGCCGTCTTTCACCACCGTCTCGTACACGAAGCCCGCGCCGGCGCGTTCCGCCGACGGGTTGAGCAACTCGTCGATCCGCGAATCGACGATCGCGTCCTTGCGCTGCTCGCGCTGGGCGATCGCTTGCTCGATCTCGGCCAGGCGGGCTCGGAGCTCGTTCAATTCGGCTTGTTGCAGCCGCTGCCGCGCGTCGAAACTCTGTTCGACCAGCGGCCGCAGCTTGTCGCGAATGGCTTGGCGATCGTTGGCTTGCGGGCCGGGACTTTGCTGCGTAGCTTGCTGTAGGAAGTCGAGCGCCACGCGGGTCGCGCGCTGCGACGCTTCTTGGTACTGCTTCTTCGCCGCGTCGAGCGGCGGAAGGTTGGATGCCTGATTCGAGGCGTTTGGAGCGGCGGCCGATTGGCCGATCGGTTGCTCGGCCGACAAATCTTGGGCGCGAACGCGATGAAATGCCAGACTGCCGCCGGCGGCCAAAGCAAGGGCCAAGATGGGAAAGGTTCGCTTCACGGCTGTTTCTCCTGACTGGGAGTTGAAGGGGCTGATTCCGAGATTTGGGCTTTGAGTTCGTTCGCGTCGTTTTTCAATCGCTCGATTTGCCCGGTCAACGAATCGTTCCAGAGATCGTCGGCGTCTGCGGCGCGCAATCGCTCGACGTCCGAAGACAGCCGCGTGAGCAATTCGTCGATGGAGTCGTCCCAGCGGGCGTCCTGACCGGCCGCAGGCGCGGCGGCCGCCGCGTGCTGTACCGGGGGGCTGACGCCCCCCGCTCGCCTGGTTGGTTCTTCGTGCGGCGCCGGGGGCCCTTTCCAGGCGGCGATTCCGCCGCCAACGAGCAGTAGGATGATCGCGACGGTTATCGCCGGCGAATAAGACTTCCGCCGCCGATCTCGCTCTAAAAGCGACTCAGGCAGAGCCATCCTCGCCGGCTGCTGCACGTGGGCCAGGCATTCCTCCAATAGGTCCGCCACTTCGGCGGCGGAGTCGAAGCGTTGCGACGGCTCCTTGGCCAGCAGGCGCTCGACGAGCCGCACCAGCCAAAGCGGAACCGCCGGGTTCAGCTCGCGCAGGTCGCGCGGCTCGCTTTCGCAAATCTTGCGCAGCACGCCGTAAGACGTTTCCGCTCGAAACGGCGAACGGCCGGCACACGCGGCATAGAGCACGCAGCCCAGGCTGAACAGGTCGGCGCGGTGGTCGAGCGGCTCGCCGCGGGCTTGCTCGGGCGACATGTATTGCGGCGTGCCGGCGATCACTCCAGAGCGAGTCAGGCTAGCGTCGTCGACCGCTCGTGCCAGGCCGAAGTCGGTGATCTTGACCCGTTCGACCCCTTCTTCGAGCAAGATGTTGGCTGGCTTGATATCGCGATGCACCAGCCCCTGAGCATGCGCGGCGGCCAGCCCCGCGGCCACCTGGCGACCAACCCGCAACACTTCTTCCAAGGCCAGCGGCCCGCGGGTTCGCAGCCGGCTTTCGAGCGAAGGGCCGCGGACGTAAGGCATCACCAGGTAAGGCAGCCCGTGCGTCTCGGCGACGGCGTGAATGGCCATCACGTTGTCGTGAACGACGGCCGCCGCGGCCTGCGCCTCGCGCGAAAAGCGGCGCCGGGCCGCGCCGCTGTCGGCCAGCCGCGGCGAGAGCAGCTTGATCGCCACGTTGCGGCTCAGGGCCGCGTCGAAGCCTTTCAGCACCACGCCGTTGCCGCCCGAGCCGATGATGCCGGCGACTTCGTAATTCCCCACGCGGCCGAGCATCCGCGGGTCGTCGGTCGGGTTCAGAAACGGCTTGATGGCGGCCAATAGTAATGCGCCGTCGACCGCCGCCTCGGCGGGCCGGGGCCACGATTGAGTGCCTTCGGCCGGGCCGTCGAGCGGCGGGCCATTGAGCGAAGGGCCCTCACCCCGGCCCTCTCCCAAGGGGAGAGGGAGTCGGAAGCCCTCGCCCCGGCCCTCTCCCAAGGGGAGAGGGAGCCGAAAGCCCTCACCTCGGCCCTCTGCCGAAGCCAGCGGAAGGGTGCTCGGCGCCAGGCAGTCGCGCGCCGCCGACCACCAGCTTTCGTCGGCCGCACGGACTTCGAGTTCGCGGCGGCAAGCAGAGCACTCGCCGAGATGTCTCTCGAAAGCGGTTGCCTCGGCGTCGCTCAGTTGACCGGCTAGGAACCGCTCGATGGTTTCAGCGCCGCAGGGTTCTTGTCGTTGGTGGGGTCGCACGTCCATAGCCTTATTCCGAGTTTTGCCACTCCAAGACGATTTGCCGCAGCCGCCGCATCACGCGGCTGCGGGCGGCATAGACGGCGCCGGGTTGTTTGCCGAGGGCGGCGGCTGCGTCGGCGATCTCGCGGCCTTCGACGGCCGTCAGCCAAAAGGCGTTCCAGGTTTGCGGTTCGAACTCTTCTCGCACACGTCGCGCCGCCCATTGAAACACTTCGCGCCGCGACTCGACCAGGAGCATTTGCGATTCGGCCGAATCGTCGGCGCAAGCGGCCAACAAGTCGCGTTCGGCCGTGTCGCCCGAGCACTGGTCGGGCGACCGGCGCGAAAGGGCGTTGACGATGGCATTGCGGGCGATCGTCGTCAGCCAGGTGCGAAAGCGGGCCCGCTCGGCGTCGGGCCGCCAGCGATCGACGGCCCTCGCCACGGAGCCGAACACCTGCTGCACCACGTCTTCGGCGTCGGCGTGTTGCAGGCCCTTGGCCAGGGCCAGGCGATAGACCAGCGGCCGGTAAATCTCCAGAAACTCGCCCCACGCCTCGCGATCGCGGCGGTCTTTCAACCGCACGATCAGGCTCAAACGCGTTTCCGGCGATTCGGTCATGTTTGGCGGCTCCCGCTCCTTCTATTACACACCGCGGCCGGGGAGATCTGACAGCGAATTTTGCCGAAAATCTCCAAGGTTCGAGCAATATCGACGTGAACGTGAGCGTGGGAACGATCTTCTCGATCTTTCGCCGCGACGCGAGCAACACGGCCAACCCGGCCTCCGACGTGTTGCAGCCGGGTCGCCGGCAAGTGGCCGCGGGCTACGTGCTCTACGGTTCGTCGACGATGCTGGTCTATTCGACCGGCTTTGGCGTCCACGGCTTCACGCTCGATCTGTCGATCGGCGCCTTCGTGCTCAGCCACCCCAACCTGCAAATGCCG